>JAZBPL010000022.1:0-24163 GCA_036351635.1 Desulfotignum sp. | reverse complement strand
GGATACCGCATCCACCTGGACCAGGACATCTGCTTCATCCGGTCCGGCCGGGTCGGTCACGGCATTGTGTACAACGGCAATGGTGCGGTTCATGCCATCTCCGGACAGGTCGTCTGGAGGTGACCCGGTACCCGTTTCATGGCGGATGTCAGGATCATGTCGATGAGTCGGACATAGGATGTCCCGAAAAATTCACACACCATGGGCAGGTCGGAATAATGGGGCCGCAGTCCGGCCAGGGGGTTGACCTCGATAAAGCATGGGGTGCCTTGTGCATCACACCGGATGTCGATCCGTCCCCCGTCCCGGCATTCCAGCACCTGCCAGGCAGCCAGGGCCAGGGTTTCCACATCCCGGATCAGCGGGTCCACCTCCGGCGATAACGGCAGGTACTGGACCCGGCCTTTCCATGCTTCCTTGTTTTCAAAGGAATAGACATCCTTTCCCGGATCGCTCAGCACAATGATCTCCATGGTGCCCATCACTTTTGCAAAGGGGCCGGTGCCCACCAGGCCGGTGGTGAATTCCCGGCCGCTCAAAAACTGTTCGATGAGCACGGGCTGGCCGAATTGTTCCATTAACGTACGGCAGACCCGGGGCAGGTCCTGTCCGTGCCGGACCACGGAATCGGTGGTGATGCCCATGCCGGTGCCCTGGGCCACGGGTTTGACAAAATACGGCGGATCAAAGGGCACCCGGCCGGTATCCTCCGGAGCGGCAGCCAGAAAAAACTGTCCCGTGGAAAGCTTCGCATCCCGGATGACCCGCTTGGTCATGGCCTTGTGCAGGGTCAAAGACATGACCAGGGGGTCGGAAAAGGTATAGGGGATCTGGTACAGGTCCAGGATGGCCGGCACCTGGGCTTCCCTGCCCATGCCGTGCAGGCCTTCGGCAATGTTGAATACCAGATCCCAGTGCTCGCCTCCCACCAGCCGTTCCATGAGCTGTCGGGCATTGCCGATGCGCACCGGGGTATGTCCCAGTTCGCACAATGCCTGTTCGATGGCCGCGATGGTTTCCACGGAATCGAATTCCGCGGTTTCCAGTGCTGTGTATCCCCTGTCCAGGTAATCCTGGCGGAGGTCATAAGTCATTCCGATGATCATTGTTCGTTCTCCCAGGATTGTTGTCATTTTGCCGCCGGCAAGGTCTGGCGCATTTTTAGACCTGGATCGGGATAGGTAAAGGATCTGTTTTCATAATTGGTCAGCACCAGGTCGCTGCCGGTGTGGCCGTTCACATAATCGGGCATCAGCGGGATCTTGCCGCCGCCGCCAGGGGCATCCACCACATAGGTGGGCACCGCATACCCGGTCGTGAATCCTCTCATGCCCCGGATAATATCCAGTCCATGGGTGATGGGCGTTCTGAAATGTCCGGATCCGGTGATGGGATCACACTGGTAAAGGTAATAGGGCCGGACCCGCATTTTCATAAGCTGGTGCATCAATTGGGTCATGACAGGCACTGAGTCATTGACACCTTTGAGCAGGACGGTTTGGGACCCTAAAGGGATCCCGGCATCTGCCAGCATGGTGCAGGCTTTGTGGCTTTCAGGCGTACATTCGTCCGGGTGGGCAAAATGCAGGCTCATCCACAGGGGGTGATATTTTTTGAGCATTCTCACAAGTGCCGGGGTGATGCGCTGGGGCAGCACCGCCGGCACCTTGGTGCCGATGCGGATGATTTCCACATGGGGAATCTGCCGCAGCCGGGAGAGCACCCATTCCAGGCGGTCGTCATTCAGGGTCAAAGGATCCCCGCCGGACAGCAGTACATCCCGGACACAGGGGCTGGCGGCAATATAGGCAATGGCCTTTTCCCACCGGGCCCGGCTGGCACGGATCCCGCCATGGCCCACCACCCGGGACCGGGTGCAGTACCGGCAGTAGGTGGAGCAGAAATCGGTGAGCAGAAACAAAACCCGGTCCGGATACCGGTGCACCAGCCCGGGCACCGGGCTCTGATGGTCTTCTCCCAGAGGGTCATCAGACTCACAGGGCATTTTGACCCATTCACCGGCCGTGGGCACCACGCACCGCCGCAGGGGATGATCCGGCACATCTCTGGGGATCAGGCTGGCGTAATAGGGGGTGATGCTCAGGGGCAGCTGGACTTTGTTGTCAGCCAGATATTCGTCCTGTCCCAGGGGCAGGATCTGGTTGAGCCGCTCATAGGTGTGGATGCGGTGGCGCACCTGCCACTGCCAGTCATGCCAGTCCCTGGCCGTTGCGCCGGGGAAAAACTGTTTTTGAAACGCTTTGATTTCAGGGCGGAGCTTTGGGTGACGCGGAGGTGTTGTTTTTTTGGCCGGCAGGATGAATACCGGACGGGCCAGGTGAATGCGGTCCATTCCGGACGGCGGGACCGGGTACAGGGTGTCTATGGCAAGCCTGCCGCTTGGAGGCTCGTCATCATCAATTATAAGCGTTTCCGCGGGTGCCTCTGCTTTGTGCATGATCTCTCCTTGTGTGTCAGTTTCGTTGTGGGTGGCAAACTGTCTGTAATAACGTAAAGTAATGGCCGTGCGTTTTGTGCATGAAAACGTGCTCAGCAACCATCATGCCAGGAGAAAGAAAAAAGTGTTGCAACCTGATCAGGGATGTTTTTTTATCCAATTTCAGTAGGAAAGACTGGATTGCCGGATGTAAGTCTGATGCCGTGCATGGGGAAAAGGCCCATTGCTGATGTCTTGTGGCCGGACTGTCAGATATAAAATGCCGGGGTGGATGCAGGGCTTGGTCCCACAGAAGGCGGGCAGCGATCAATCTATGGAAATTTGGAATTGTCCTGATGTGGAAAAAAGACGCGCAAGCGGAATTTTGATGTCTGGTTTGGAAACAGGCAGGGCCGGCATGCAGACGCGAAATGTCTGATCGCCTGCACCAATGGAAAAAAGCATTGTCCGGCCATGTTTTCCGATCAGAAAAATTCTTACACGGAAATACTGTATTTACCGACTTTACTTTAAAGGATATCTCCGGTATGTAATTGGACGGAATAATATTGAATCAAGACCGAAAAACATTTTTGGAGACCAATTATCAATGATTATTCAGGGGTTAAAGCTCACCCTCCTTGGTATGGGGGTGGTTTTTTCTTTTCTTGTCCTGCTGTTTGTTCTTATTGTTTTTTTTGCCAAGCTGCTTGCACCGTTCACAAAAAAAGAATTATCACAGGCTGGTGCCAGAAAACCTGCACGGAATAAACCCAGGCAGGCACCTGACGAACACCTGAAACTGACAGCTGTTATCAGTGCTGCAATTTCCGCCCACAGGGCGCGTTCAGGCCGGCATTGAAAGCTGTTTCCAATACCTCAAGGATGGTTTCAATGAAAAAAATTCACATTATGGACACCTCATTTCGGGATGGGTTCCAATCGGTTTTCGGGGCACGTGCCCTGACAGATGATTTTCTTCCTGCTGTGGAAGCTGCTGTGGAAGCAGGTATCGATCATCTGGAAGCCGGTGGGGGTGCCCGGTTCCAGAGCCTTTTCATGTACTGCGGTGAATCCGCATTTTCCATGATGGACCGGTTTCGAAAGGCCGCAGGCCCGGATGCCCGTCTCCAGACCCTTGCCAGGGGGATCAATGTGGTGGCACTTTCGGCCCAGCCAAAGGATATGATCGATCTGCATGCAAAGATGTTCAAAAAGCACGGCATGACCCATATCCGTAATTTTGATGCCTTAAATGACGTGCGCAACCTGGTGTACTCAGGGCAGTGCATCAAAGATGCAGGACTCCATCACCAGGTGGTGGTGACCATGATGGAACTGCCTCCCGGCTGCACCGGGGCCCATGATCCGGATTTTTATCTCAAGACGCTGCAGGAGATTCTGGATTCAGGCGTGCCCTATGACTCCATTTGCTTCAAGGATGCATCAGGCACCTCCAATCCTGCCAAGGTCTATGACACGGTAAAGGCAGCCAGAAAGCTGCTGGGGGATGATACCAGTATATGGATGCATTCCCATGAAACAGCCGGTATCGGCGTATC
The DNA here is from genome assembly GCA_036351635.1 of Desulfotignum sp. GTDB lineage: Bacteria > Desulfobacterota > Desulfobacteria > Desulfobacterales > Desulfobacteraceae > Desulfotignum. The sequence goes on along the minus strand of JAZBPL010000022.1, from coordinate 20,164 downwards.
ACAGTACAAAGCCGCCATCGAGGCGGGGTGTGACGGTGTCTGCCTGGCAAGATCCCCCTTGTCCGGCGGTACCTGCCAGCCGGATATGATTTCCATGTGGCATGCATTGAAAGGCACTGATTTTTTCCTGGATATCGATATTGATAAAATTCTGGAAGCCAACCGTATCCAGGAAGAGTGCCTGTCATCGTATTTTTTTCCGCCCGAGGCCCTGAAGGTGTCCTCTGAAGTGATTTTGTCCCCCATGCCGGGCGGGGCATTGACCGCCAATACCATGATGATGCGTGACACCGGGACGTTGCATCTGTATCCAAAAGTGATCAAGGCCATGTCTGAATGTATTGCCAAAGGGGGATTCGGTACATCTGTCACCCCGGTGTCCCAGTTTTATTTCCAGCAGGCCTATGCCAATGTGACCCAGGGCAGCTGGCAGAAAATGACAGACGGATACGGCAAAATGGTGCTGGGGTATTTCGGCAGAACCCCCATGCCCCCTGACCCGGAAATTGTTAAAATTGCCGAAAAGCAGCTGGGCATGAAAAAATTTGGCGGAGATCCGGTTGATCTGCTGGAACCGGGTATTCCCAAGGCCAAAAAGATCCTTGAAAAGGAAGGCCTTCCTGTGACAGATGAAAATATTTTCATCATAGGCGCGCTGGCGACCGCCGGCGGAAACAAGGGCCTGGATTTTTTGAAAGGGGACAGGCCCATCCATGTCCGGAAGAAAAAACCCGAAACAGAGCCTTCCACCGAAGCAACATCCCCCAAAGAAACGCCATCTTCCCCAGAAACAACGTCTCCAAAAGAAACCGCTTCCAAAGCAGAACCTGCTCCCGGTCCTTCTGCACCTGTTCCAGGAACAAAAGGGGCAGTTTCCCTGAATTATAAGGTGACGGTTGATGGAAAAACCTACGAGGTTACAGTGGAAGATGAAACCGGTGATGTTACCGGCATCAGTGAATCTTCAACCGCGCCTGCGGCACCTCCCCAAGAAAAACCCAAGGTGGAGGTCAAGGCCCAGCTGCCGGGCAATGTATACCAGATTTTGTTTGATGTGGGGGATACGGTGACCGAAGGGGAAACCCTGGTGATTCTGGAAGCCATGAAAATGGAAACCCCGGTGATGTCCCCTGCCAGTGGTGTGATCGCATCCATTCCGGTGGTAAAGGGTCAGACCGTGCAGTCAGGCCAGGTGCTTTTGACCCTTGAAGAATAGCAGCCAGATAAAAAGGATTTTTACCATGTGTAGGAAAAGAGCACTTTGTGTCATCCTGTGTTTTGCTGCGCTGCTATTGCTGATGGGATCACCGGTCCAGGCAGCAGACACTGGGGCCCAGGCTGCTGATCAGGAAGCGGTTCTGCTGCCGCCCATTTTTGAGATGGCTGCCAATTTTGTCAGATCCACGGGCCTGTTCAATTTTTTATTCCCGGAGACAGGCCATTTTTTTGACGGTATCGGACAATTTGTCATGATCGGCATCGGGATTTTGCTCTTATACCTTGCCATCAATAAAAAATTTGAGCCGCTGCTTCTGGTGCCCATCGGATTCGGCGCCATCCTGGTGAATACGCCTGTGGCCGGCATGGCAGATCCGGGCGGGGTGTTATATTATATTTACACCATCGGCATCAAGACCGGGGTTTTTCCCCTGCTGATTTTCATGGGGGTGGGGGCCATGACCGATTTCGGGCCCCTGCTTGCCAATCCCAAAACCGTTCTTCTGGGGGCTGCGGCCCAGGTGGGCATTTTCATCACCCTTATCGGTGCATTGGTTTTGTCCGAGTTTGTGCCGGGCATCCATTTTGACCTGTTTGATGCGGCTTCCATCGGCATCATCGGTGGGGCAGACGGTCCCACCGCCATTTTTCTGTCCAGCCAGCTGTCTCCCCATCTGGTGGGCCCCATTGCCGTGGCAGCCTATTCATATATGGCCCTGGTGCCCATGATTCAGCCCCCCATCATGCGGGCTTTGACCACAAAAAATGAGCGTAAAATCCGCATGACCCAGCTGCGGCCGGTGGGGAAAGTTGAAAAAATATTTTTCCCATTGGTAGTTCTGGGCCTCTGTGTGCTGCTTTTGCCGTCCGCCGCTCCCCTTATCGGTTTTTTCATGTTCGGCAACCTGATGCGCGAATGCGGGGTGGTGGAACGGCTTTCCCAGACTGCACAGAATGCAATGATCAATATCGTTACCATCCTGCTGGGCCTGGGTGTGGGGGCACAGCTGTCTGCAGCACAGTTCTTGAACCTGTCAACACTGGGGATTCTTCTGCTTGGTTCCATCGCTTTTTCCATTGGCACGGCATCCGGTATCCTCATGGTGAAACTGATGAACCTGTTTTTAAAAACCAAGATCAATCCCCTCATCGGTTCCGCCGGGGTATCTGCTGTTCCCATGGCAGCCCGGGTGAGCCAGAAACTGGGCATGGAAGCGGATCCCCAGAACCATCTGCTCATGCACGCCATGGGTCCCAACGTGGCCGGTGTTATCGGGTCTGCAGTGGCTGCAGGTGTGCTCCTGACCCTGAAAAGCCTGGTGATATGATGAATTTTACAAGGAGGAAAACATGACCATCCGTGTATTGATGACCAGACGGGTTCCCAGACTGACCAGCGGCATGGACCTGTCATTGCTGCCGACATTGTCTGAAATGCTCATTGACCTGCGGGCCATGGCGGACCGCCAGCCAGGGTATATTTCCGGGGAGACACTGCGGAATGTGGATGATCCCCATGAATACCTTGTGATCAGTACATGGAAATCCCTTGAGGCTTGGAACTGGTGGATGCGCAACAATGAGCGGGCTGAACTGGAAGGCCGGATTGATGCCCTTTTGGGGTCTTCAACCGTTTACAAGGTTTTCAGTTATGACTGAGGCTGACATGCAGTAAAACAAAACAAATGCCCGGCAGGATGATGCCGCTGCCGGGCATTTGTTTTGATGATTTCTTAAGACAAAATGTGAAGGGATTATGCTACAGTGGCTATCAGGTCACCTTCTTCCACCTCGTCGCCCACTTTTTTAACAATTTTTTCAATCACACCGTCACAGGGTGCATACACAATGGTTTCCATTTTCATGGCTTCTATCACCATGATTTCGGTATCCTGTTCAATGGTTGTGCCTGTTTCAATATCCATCCGGATGATTTTGCCTGGTAAGGGTGCAGTTACTTCGTTCGCCATTGTTCTCTCCTTTGGGGTTTGTTGTTTCCTGAAAAACTGTATGTATATTGCCTGTTAATTGAAAGGGTTTTGCCTTTGCATCAGGGCGCCAGCAGGGTTATGAATATACCTGCGGCTATTACCGTACCGATGACCCCTGCCACATTGGGACCCATGGCATACATGATCAGATAGTTCCGCTTGTCCGCTTCTATGCCGACCTTATGTACCACCCGCGCTGCCATGGGAACAGCTGACACACCGGCAGCCCCGAGCAGCGGGTTTATTTTTTCCTTTGAAAACACATTCATTATTTTGGCCAGCAAAAGGCCTGTCACTGTGCTCAAAACAAAGGCGATCAGTCCGAGAACAAAAATAAACAGTACTTTGGGCTGTAAAAAGATGTCCGCGTGCATGGTGGCACCGATGGGCAGTCCCAGAAAAATGGTGACAATGTTCATCAATTCATTCTGGGCCGCTCCTTTGAGCCGTTCCACCACACCGGATTCCCTGAAAAGATTCCCCAGCATCAGCATGGCAATAAGGGGGGCAGATGCCGGAATTAATAGAATAATGAGAAAGGTGGACACAATGGGAAACAGCAGTTTTTCCCGCTTGCTCACCGGCCGTGCCTTGGCCATTTTTATCCGGCGTTCCGCTTTGGTGGTCATCAGCCGCATGATCGGCGGCTGAATAATGGGTACCATGGCCATGTAGGAATAGGCGGCCACAGCACAGGCCCCCAGAAGCTGGGGTGCCAGTTTGGAGGAAATAAAAATGGTTGTGGGCCCGTCAGCCCCGCCGATCATACCGATGGTGGCGGCTTCCATGATATTGTATCCCATGGCATGGGCGGCAAAAAAGGTCAGATACACCCCGGCCTGGGCACCTGCTCCAAGAAATATCAGCCTCGGGTTGGCAAGCAGAGGGCCGAAATCGGTGAATGCACCTATGCCCAGAAAAATCAACGGCGGGATAATTTCCCAGTGGATCCCGTAGTGATAAAATTTCCACAGCAACCCTGCGTCAGGTTCCATCAGTCCGCTCAACGGCAGATTCACCAGCAGGATACCGAATCCGATGGGCAGGAGCAGCAGCGGTTCATATTGTTTTTTTATGGCCAGATAAATCAGGATCAGCCCGATACACCACATGATGACCATTCCCGGTGTCAGGTGCACAAAACCGGTTGTGTGCAGCAACGAATATAAGTTATTTATCATCCTGGATCTCTCCTTTATTCTTTCGAACCATCCGGTCAACAACAAATGCAGTGATTTTAATGGACAGATACAGCAGGGTCATACCGAAGAAAACACTGATAATGCCTTGAATAAAAATTCCACCAGGTGACATTTTCCCATTCCTTTTTTATCTGTTACAGGTGCTGCAAAGTTGTCATGCGCAACCATTAAAAAATTCTGACAACCTTAATTCATGCCTGAAAATTTGTCAACATGTAATCATAAATGTAATCATATATATGATTATGCTCACCGGAAAAAGGCCATATTCCGTTGTAAAAACTGGAAGGAACATTTTGGCGGGTTGCATCATACTTATGGATTACTGCAGCAAAGACAGCTCACACTGGGGCCCTGTTATCAAAAGGTTGTTGGTCACCGTCGACTGAATTTTTTCCATTTTGCTGCCGAAAAGCAAATCCTTGATAACCCCGTGTCCATAAGCACCAAGCACCATCAGGGCATCATGGGGAACATCATAGAGCATGGTATCAAATTCAGATTTTTCATAATAATGCCAGTCTCTCAAAAACTGGCTGACAGGCGCATCCAGATGTGATCCCTTGATGATGTTCTCGTAGTAACTTTTGCTGTTTTTTTCCCTGAGTGTATAGATATCCAAGGGAAGATCCGTGACCATGGCGATTTTTAATCCCATTTGCAGGGCTTTGCGGGCATTGGTGGAGCCGCCGAAAAAAACAGCAATGCTTTTCCAGGGTTTGAATACCAGGCTGGTGAGCAGCACAGGAAAGGGCGCATGTTTGATAATCCTTCTGACTTTCGGACCGATGTGGCCCAGGCCGATCTTTGAAGACAGGTCACTGACGGACCGCGGGCAGCAGAAATAATCAAAATTGGTGGGAATATCCGGCAATGTGGAGGCAGTGAAATTTCTGGGTGTAAAAAAGGCGGGCTTGAATCCCATTCCTTCAAACAGTTCCTGGGCATGCTGCCTTGCTGTTTTAGGTGATGTCAGGTAGGAACTGTCCAGATCGATCTGAATGGCATCATTGGGAAAATACATGAGAAACTTATCACTTTCCGGAATATACACAACCGGATGTGCGTGAATGGTTTTACAAAAATATAATGATTGCAGAAATGTTTCCCGGCCAAAGGGGGTATTCCTGAAAATCTGCAGCAGTTTATACTTCATTTTTTTCTCCTTATTTCTTGTGCTATCGGACACTGGTCTGCATGATCAATTCCCTGCGGTACAGGTCCAGTATCCGTGTTTTTGATATCATTCCTATGAATGTTTCATGTTCCACCACTGGTATGCTTTCCATATTGTTTGATTCCATCATCTCCAGAACATCAGGCAGATCATTTTCCAGAGAAGCGGTCAGTACATCGGTATCCATGATCTGGTTCAAAAAAACCATGTCATATATGCCTGGATTCAGGACATACCTGCGGATGCTGCGCAGTTCAATCACGCCTTTATACGCACCAGTCCCTTCATCGATCACCGGGAAAAAGAACTGATCCGATGTTTTTATTATTTCGATGAATTCTCTGAAAAGCATGTTTTCAGACACTTTGGTGAATTCAGTTGTGATAAGTTCCTTGATGTTTAAATCAGATAAAATCCTTGCATCTGTACCTGGCCGCAAAAACTGTCCCCGTTTGATAAGGTCCTTGAAGTAAAAGGATGCCGGTTCTATATAGTGGCTCATGGTGGAAGAAATGGCAGAAACAATGATCAACGGCAGGATGGTTTCATAGCCACCGGTGATTTCAACCACCAGAAAAATGCCTGTCAAAGGTGCCTGCATTACCCCGCTGATGAGTCCTGTCATTCCCAGCAGCGCATAGGCCCCCTCACTGGCACAGGCGGCATTGGGAAACAGCAGAAACACCATTTTATGGAAAACAATGCCGGTGAGGCTGCCAATGAGCAGGCAGGGGGCAAATATGCCGCCTGATCCTCCCCAGCCCAGGGTGATGGCAGTGGCTAAAATCTTGGCGAAAACAGCCACAAAAGTGATGTATATACCCATTGAAAAGGTTTCGGAAATCATGGACTGTATAAAATGGTATCCTTCTCCCAGCACAATCGGGAAAAACAGCCCGATACACCCGACGGCACACCCACCGATGATGGCCCGTATCCAGAAGGGAAACCGGGTTTTTTGGGCAAATTTTCCCGAAATATTCAGCGATTTTGTAAAAAAGACCGATATCAGGCCTGCAAAAACGGCCAGGCAGATACCGGGAAAGATATCAGCAGTGCCTACAGTAAAGAACAGGTGGTTGAAAAGCACCTGCTCGTGGATAATGGCCCGGCTGACTTCCGCACCTGCCACTGCGGCAATGGCGATGGGGATGATATTGCTGAAATCCCATTTTCCCAGGATGACCTCAATGGAAAACACAAGGCCTGCAAGGGGTGCGTTGAAAATACCTGCAATGGCACCGGCTGTACCGCACCCCACCAGGGTGGTGCGCTGCCGGTCGTTGAGCCTCAGACATTTGCCTATATTGGACCCTATGGCTGATCCGCTCATGACCACCGGTGCTTCAGGTCCTGCTGACCCCCCGCTGCCGATGGTCAGAAAACTGGAAATCAACCGGGAATAGCTGGACCTCAGCCGTAACAGGCCCCCGTGTTTAGACACGGCGTAAATTACCTCAGGAACACCATGTCCTGCCCCCTCCCTGGTAACCTTTTCAAGGTAAAAACCAGATAACAGGGCACCAGCGGCCGGCAGCAGAAAGGCCCACCAATAATGGCGAAAGGGGTGCAGCCATTCTGTGACCGATTCAAGGGCCAGGCGAAGGGCTACTGCGGCAAGCCCGCTGCAGATGCCGGCAATGCTTCCTGCAATGATTAACAGCAGCCGGTCATCCACATGTGACAGGCTGGGTGAAAAACGGGCATGCCATTTTTTTATCAAGGACATTGGGGTATTTATTCCAAACGGTTTTACAGGGGGTTGGTTTCCTGGAGCATGACTGTTTTTTCAACCAGTTGATCCATTTGCGGCCGGGATTTCAGGAAGCGGATAAAATCCTTATCCCTGAGGCAGAAAGATAGCGCAGAGAGCAGGTGCAGGTGGTATTGCAATGACGGACACAAGATACAAAACAGTAGGGAAACCGGCTGGCCGTCCAGGGCATTGTAATTTACTGGACTGGCAAGAAAATTGACGGTTATCATGGGATGGGGCAGATATGACAGCTGCTGTCGTGGATGGGGGATGGCCACGCCGTTTCCCACACCTGTTGAAAGCGCTTTTTCCCTTTCAACCAGGCGGTCCAGAAGATCCGGTTTGAAATCATCAGGCACCTGGGAAATTTTTTTGACACAGGATGCAAGCACCGTGACAACATCGTTTCCCGGAATATCAGAATAGATACCGCCGTTTTGTAAGGCCTGTGACAAAGTCACCCCAATCTGGTTCTGTTTTTCTCCAGATTTTTTATCGCTGAGGTTCAACCGGATATTGTGCAGATCAGCCCATTTTTCAAGCGCTTTTTTTTCAAACCGCAAATCAGTCCCCTTGGGCAGCACGGGCAGTTTTCCCTGTCTGACCCAGCGTTTAATCGTATCCGGATTCACCCCCAGATATGTTGACAGATCAAAAACCGATAATGTCATGTGTCTTTTCATGGACTGCTGTGCCCATCCATTCTAAGGTGTTTAATTTATGAATTTTTTCGGGTGTTATAAAACAAACTGATATGAATGACAACCGTAAATATTTTTTCAGGGCTTATCATTTTTATTGAGTTCATCAACCCAGGTGCGGCCGGACAAGGGAACCCCGCTTCTGTATGAGGCCCGGGCAATGAGATGGGCTGCAACCGGGGCTGTGAAAAGCAGCAGTGCGATGATGAAACCGGCACGCAGAAAAATCCCTGTCTGCTGATGGAAAAAGGCATGGGCAAAGACCACCAGGCCGGCCCCGAGAGAGCCGGCTTTTGTGACTGCATGCATGCGGGTAAGGGTGTCCGGCAGCCGGATCACCCCCAGTGCCGCCACCAGGCAGAACAGGCTGCCCAGGATCATGAGAACACCGGTGAAATATTCAATCATGTGAACGCCTTTTGTCTGAAAGGTTTTTACAGAGGGTGTCTGAATTTTTTTTGGGGGGGGCAGGTCGGGGTTGTTTTTTTCGGGCTCCTTTCTGGATAAATCTGGCCAGGGCGATGGTGCCCAGAAAGGCGATACAGGCATAGGCAATGGCCACATCCAGGTAACTTGTTTCCCGTGTATGGATGGAAAGAATTACCAGAAAGGTCACCACCAGAACAGATAACAGGTCCATGGCAATAACCCGGTCTGCAGCAGTGGGACCTTTTGACAGGCGCCACAATAACAGGACCATGCCGGCCAGCAGTATGGCCATGGAAAACTGGTCTGCCCGGTACAGGAAAATTTCTCCGGTTATCATGACCGCATCACCTCCAGTATACGTCTTTCCAGTCCATTTTTGATGCCTTCCCTGGTTTTTTCAATATCTTCAAGAAACATGACATGGACATACAGGGTTTTTTTGTCCTCCGACAGGTCCACACTCAGGGTGCCCGGGGTCAAGGACAGCAGGTTGGCAACTAGAAAAATTTCCAGATCTGTCCGGGCTGTCAAAGGCACCCCGATGATACCCGGGCGGTTGATGTGTTTAGGGGTGATGACATCCCATGCCACCTGCAGGGTGGAAATCATCAGTTCCCAAAAAAAATAGGCGGCCAGGTTAAAGGTTTTGGGCAGTTTTTTAAAATACCCGGTTTCCGGGTACAGGGGACTGGACAGCCATAAAATCAGGTATCCCAGGGCAAAGCCGGACAGAAAGGCACCAATGCTGCCGGAGCCCAGTAAAAGTGTGAATACGGCGGCAAAAACGATGTTGAGCAGCAACAGCCGCATCAGCCGCTTCCTTTCACAGCAAGTATATAGGCTGCAGGATTCACCAGCTGCTCACCGGCTGCAAGTGACAGCTGCATGACAGGTTCCATGAAAAGTCCTAAAAAGACCGTGAAAAGGCACAGGCACAACACCGGGACCATCATCCAGGCAGAATGTTTTTTGGGCAGGAAAGCCGTTTGGGGCGGTTTTTTCCAGAAGGCTTCCAGCCATATCTTGGCCATGGAAAATAGTGTCAGCAGTCCCACAGCAGCCGCAACTGCCGCTGCTGTGTAATGCCCGCTCTCCAGGCAGGCGTAAATGATCAGCAGTTTGGCCCAGAACCCGGACAGGGGAGGAAACCCGGCCAGGGAAAATGCCGGGATGAAAAATCCGGCAGAAAGCAGGCCATGGGTTTTGTACAGGCTGCCCATACGGGACAGGTGAAATGTGCCTGTGGTCCTGTGAATGAGCCCGCCCACCAGAAACAGATTGGATTTGGCAATAATGTTGTGCACCAGATAGACCAGGGTGCCGGCCAGGGCCAGGGGGGTGAATACGGCAAGTCCCAGTATCATATATCCCACCTGGCTGATGATGTGAAAAGACAGGATGCGGCGGATATCCATCTGTGAGGCCGCCGTTACAACCCCGGATACCATGGTGAGCATGGCCGCCCCCATCAGAATGGTGTGGGTGATGTGGGGCTGGGTGACAAACACCAGGGTAAACAGCCGGATAAGGGCATATACCCCCACCTTTGTGAGCAGTCCTGCAAAAAAAGCAGCCACTGCTGCCGGCAGGGTGTGATAGGCTGCCGGCAGCCAGAAGAACAGGGGAAACAGGGCCGCTTTTATACCGAATGCCGTCATCATCAGCATGGCCGTGCTGGTGAGCATGGCGGTGTTTTCCACCTGTGCCGCCTTTTCATGCAGGTCTGCCAGGTTCAGGGTGCCGGTAAGACCGTAGAGCAGGCCGATGGCGGTTATGAGGAACAGCGTTGACAACAGGTTCAAGGCAACGTATTTAACAGCATTGGTCAGCCTGCCGGCCGGATTTTCCATGACCATGATGCCAAAGGATGCCATGAGCATGACTTCAAACCACACATACAGGTTGAACAGATCTCCTGTGAGAAAGGCCCCGCATATGGCGGCTGTCAGAATCTGCATAAAGGGATAGAACCCCGCTTTTATCTGCCGGGTTTCTATGTCTTTTGCTGCATAGACCACCACCGCGGTGTGGATTACAGCAGTAATCAGCACCATCACCGCGCTCAGATAATCAGCCACAAGGCAGATGCCTGCAGGGAAGGGCCAGGCACCCACCCACAGGACAGTGACTTTATGTTCCATCACCCTTGCCATGAGCATGAAGGATACAAACAGGTGTGCCAGTGCCCCGGCAATGGCCACTGTGACGGCGTGGCGGTCTCTCACCCGGGCAAGGATGAAGAGAACTGCAATCACCAGGGGCAGCAGAATGGGAAATACCAGCAGGTTTGTCATTCCTGCTCCTTTTGCCCGGAAATTTCCGGCAGCTCATTTTTGTCTGTTTCAAAAATAAACCGTTCCTGGTCAGCATCCAGGGTACGGGTCTGGTCATGGGTGCGAAACAGCAGGATCAGCATGAAAATGGTCATGGCAAACCCGATCACAATGGCGGTAAGTATCAGTGCCTGGGGCAGGGCATTGGCAGCCGGTGCTGTGAGAAGGGTTTGTTGTGCACCAATTAGAGGGGGATGCACAGGGGCCAGTCTTCCGGCTGTAAAAATCAACAGATTTACGGCATTGCCCATGAGGATGAGGCCGAAAACAAAGCGTATCAAAACCCCTGAGAGCATTAAAAAAAAGGCTGCACTGATCACCAATCCCACAACAATTGCCAGAAAAAATTCCATCTCTAGTTTTCCTCCAGGGCCAGTAAAATGGAAAGAATGGCGCCCAGAACCGCCAGAAAAACCCCCATGTCAAAGATCAAGGGGGTGCCCATGGAAAACCCGTTCAGATGCCACCAGATTCCTGTAAGAAAAGGCGTTCCCGTGAAAAGGGCCGGCATTCCTGATATCACGGCCATGGCCAGGCCGGTCATGGCCATGACTGCCGGGCGGATACGGATGGCCAGGCGTACCTGATCAGCCCCCTCGGTGATGGCAAACAGGGCAAATGCCGTACCTGCCAGAAGGGCCGCGGAAAATCCGCCCCCTGGTTCATGGTGGCCCCGGAGCAGAACATATACGGCAAATACCAGCATCAATCCCACCATGAGGTGTGTGGCTGTTTTTAAAATAACCGATTGCATTACTCCTCCTTTGGTCTGCGGATAAGGGTTACGGCTGCCCAGGCGGCCAGCACCACCACGCATATTTCCCCCAGGGTGTCCAGACTCCTGAAGTCCACCAGAATAACATTCACGATATTGCGGCCGTGGGCAGCAATATAGGCATGGTTTTCAAAAAAAGCGGTGAGACTCCGGTCCAGGGGTACCTGTAAAACACCCATCAGCACGGTGGTCAAAACAAGGCCTGCCCCCAGGGACAGGCCGGCATCCTTGAGGGTTCTGGAATATGATCTTTTTGGGACAGTATCCATGGGAGGCAGCCGCAGCAGCACCAGGGATACGAAGATGACTGTCAGGGTTTCCACCAGCAGCTGGGTCAAGGCAATGTCCGGTGCCCCGAAAACAAGGAAAGTCAGGGCCACCCCCGACCCCACACCCGCAAGTCCGCCGATGGCGGAAAGTCTTTTCCTGGCTGTGACCACCACACCGGTGGATGCAAGGATAAATGCAAACAGACCAAAAGCAATAAGTGGGCCAACGGTTTCGGGCAATACCGGGGCAGCAGGAATGTGAAATATCCAGGGCCATCCCACCGCCGCCACCATGGTAAAAATTGTGATAAACAGATAGAAATGGAGGGATCCGTTCTGTATTTTTCCGGTGAAACTGCCGGCAAGGGAAAGAAAAGTATCCAGGCCACGCTGGTAAAGCACAGGTGTTGTTATCCAGAGCCTTTGCATAAAGGTTGTAACCCGATACCGCAGCAGGATACGGTAACGGTAGATGAGACTGCCCAGGGCCAGGGTGAGGATACTCAGTAAAAGGGGCAGGTTGACGCCGTGGAAAAAGGCCAGGCGGATGTCTGCCCTGTCCGGATGGATTGAAAAGACCGCCGGCTGCACCAGGTTTGCTGAAACCCATTCAGGCATGACACCGAAGATGATGCCCAGGGTGCCCATGACGGCCGGACCCAGCCGCATGGTCCATGGGGCTTCCTGAACGGTTTGTATCTCTTGTGGTGATTTTTGCAAAAAAGGGGTGATAAGGATGATGGCTGCCACCCCCGTCATCAGGGCGTTGGAGATCAGGGTGGCACCTGTGGCAAAGACAGGAAACATCTCTTCTGCCAGGGCCCCTTCATACATGATCTCTTTGCCGATGAATCCGAAAAACAAAGGAAACCCTGCCATGGACATGGTGGCGGCTGCCACGGCCAGGGCTGTCAGGGGCATCTGTTTTAACAGCCCTCCCAGATGTGCAATGTCCCTGGTGCCGGTCTGGTGGTCAATACTGCCCACGGCCAGAAACAGGGCTGCCTTGTAAAGGGCGTGGACCATGAGAAAAGTGGCTGCAGCGGTAAGGGAAAGTACATTTTTGCCCCCCAGAAACAGGATCAGAATGCCTAAGGCCATCAGGGTGGTATAGGCCAGAATCCGTTTGAGGTCACAGGGGGCCAGGGCCTGGACCGCTCCCCACAGGGCAGTGGCACCGCCAATGATCACAAGGGTCCCCATCCACAGGGAGGTGCCCCCCAGCACAGGATGAAACCGCATGAGCAGGTAAATGCCCGCCTTGACCATGGTGGCGGCATGGAGAAACGCACTGATGGGGGTGGGGGCGGTCATGGCGTTGGGCAGCCAGAAGTGGAAAGGGACCTGGGCGGATTTGGTCATGGCCCCCACCAGGATACAGATGAAAATAACCGGATACAGGGCATGGGTGCGGATGATATCCCCTGAATCGGCCAGGAGGCTCATGGTCATGCCGGCACCGGTGGTTTTCAGCAGAAGGATGCCCATCAACAGAAAAAGACCGCCGCCGCCGGTCACCAGAAGGGCCTGGCGGGCATTTTCTCTGGCATCCGTGCTTTCATGGTCAAACCCGATGAGCAGAAAGGACAAAAGGGTGGTGGCTTCCCAGAAAACGAACAGCAAAAGCAGGTTGTCGGATACAACAATACCCAGCATGGCCAGCATGAACCCGTGCAGATAAAAGAAAAAACGGCCCAGATGCCGGTGCCCTGCCATATAGCTGGATGCATACAGGGAGACAAAAAAACCGGTCATGGTGATGATCAAACAAAACAACAATCCCAGGCCGTCCAGGCGGAATGCCAGGTTCAGGTCGAGGCTGGGAACCCAGGCCCACTGGACAGCAAAAACCTGTCCCTGCACCACCCGGGGCCAGGCAAGGCACAAAAGCCCGAACAGCGCAAGGGGCAGAATACTGGAAAAAAGCCCACCCCTGCAGCACGCCGGTGGTTTCTCAATGTCTGGCAGGGGCGGCTTCATGGCTACTGGGACAAGAACAAGGGTATATCTGCTGAATGGATGGTTTCGAGCACAGTATCACCGAGAAGGCTCCGCTGGAGAATGTTCCGGGAACTGTTGCCCATGACGATAAGGTCCGCATCATGGTCATGGGCATAAGCGAGCAGATCAGACTGCGGGTTGCCTTTCACAAGGTCGGTATCCACTTCAAACCCATGGGCCTGGCAATAATCTGCTGCCTTTTCCAGTAAAAATGGTTCCGGCTCCTTGTGCTTTGTAAAATGGACAAGACGGATGGCAGCCCCGGGCCAGGGATTTAAAAGCAGGTAATCCCGGGTGGCCCTGGCTGATTCCATGGAGCCGCTCAAGGCCACCAGCACGTTTTTGACAGGGCGGTATTTTTCCGCCACCGCCAGAATGGGCCGGACCCCCTGGCGCAGCAGTTTGATGATGGCTTTGTCCGGGTCTGTGACAAATCCGTATTCAAATATGCTGCGGAGACCGAAAATGGTCAGGTCATTGAAGCGGTCTTCATCGATCATGGCCTCAAATGTATCCCCCTGCTCATACTGGATCCGGCGGCACACCACCTGCTGGCTGCTGCAGTGCTCCTTGAAAGCGGTGATGGCCTGTTCCATGCCCTCTTTGGTTACCTGGATTTTTTTTTCGCGCATGCGCTGGGCATAGACACCAGCTCCAGCAGGGACAGGCCCTACATTTTCCAGTTTTTTGGTGTTTACAATGGTGACACCGGTGAGCTGTGCCTGGTGCAGGTCCCCCAGTTCCGTGGCCCACTGGGTGGCTGCTTTGGTAAACGGTGTTCCTCCCAGTCCCACAAGTATTCGCTTGATCATCTGTTGGAATCTCCCTTGCTAATTTGGTTGCCGTTACTCTTTTTAAGCCATGGGATCGCTGTTTTGTCAAGCAAAACAGACCGTTTTCGGGTTTACAGAATCCGGTCAAGTCCCCGGATAAGCCCGGTGACGGTGCCGGCTTTTTCTGCAGCCATCAGTGTCCCGTTTACATAGGCCTGTGCGTTGGTGCCTGAATCATGTCGGATGGTGAGGCGTTCATCATCGTGCCCGAAAATGATTTCCGTGGACAGCACAAATCCGGGAACGCGCATGGAATGGACCTGGGAGCCGTCCAGAGAAGCGCCACGGACCCCGTCAGGGCCCTGGACCTGATCCGGGGGCACCTCCCAGGCCGGGGTGTTGACCTCACTTAACCGGAAGGCCAGTTCCCGGGCGGTGCCGGAAGGGGCATCTGGTTTGCCTGCACCGGCATAATCCAGGATTTCCCATTGGGGGAACGCTTTGGCCGCCTGCAGGGCCAGGCGCTGCATCCACATGGCTGACAAAGAAAAATTGCCGGACGCGATGACCCCAGCGCCATGCTGCCGGGCCAGAGCATCGATTTCGCTGTATTGGTCACTGGTCAGGCCGGAAGTGCCTATGACCACATGTACCTTGTTTTTAACCGCGGTTGTCACATGGTCAAATGCGGCATCCGGGTGGGTGTAATCAATGAGTACGTCAATGCCGTTGCCTGCCAGGGCATCTGCCACGGTTTTTGAAACACCCACACCCGGGAACCCCAGATTCAGCACTTCACCAATGAGTTTTCCCGCGGCATTGCGTGCCACTGCCGCTGCGAGGGTGAATGTTTCAGAAGTATCCGGCTGATAAATGGCGCGGATCAGCTCTTTTCCCACCCAGCCTGTGGCACCTGCCACACAAATGCGGATTGTCATGATGACCACCCTCCTTTTTGTCTGTTGATGACTGCTGTCGGTTCAGGTTTGCCGTGCCTGGTGTCAAATCCCGGCATCGAGTCCTGGTGTCCTTTACCGGTGTGCTGTTCAGCCTACCAGACACAAAGAAGCAGTGCAATTGAAATCTGGACAGATTCGGGATCAAAAACGTTTTTTTGCAAGCTTTCTGCGCTGGTTTTCCGTCCAGTCGATGCGGCTCATGAGGCCCTGGAGTATCCGGACATCCCGGGGGGTCAGGCCGGCATCCCCGAACAGGCGGCGGAAGGTCCGCAGCAGATGGTCCGGGTTCTGGGGGTCCAGAAAGTCAATGTCCAGAAGGGTTTGGCGCATGTGGGTAAACAGGGCTTCGATCTCTTGCCCGGATGCCGGCTGTTTGGGGGCGGGATCGTGAAACGTGCCGGTGAGATCGGATGCAAGAGAAACTTCATACAAAAGCACTGCCAGGGCATGGCTCAGGTTCATGGAGGGATAGGCATCATGGGTGGGGATGGTGACAAAGTGCTGGCACAAATCCAGGTCCCGGGTTTCCAGGCCGGTGTCTTCTCTGCCCAGCAGCAGGGCGCAGCTGACATCCGGGCCGGATTCACTGATCTGCCGGGCTGTTGTGGCCGGAGTCAGAAAGTGTTTGCGGTATTTGCCGAACCTGCGGGTGGTGCCGAAGGTGAGATGGATGTCGGCCAAAGCGGTTTGCAGATCCGTGAAAATCTCAGCGTTTTCCAGAATTTCCACTGTGCCCAGGGCCATCTTCCGGGCTTCCAGGGACCGGAAATCCTTGCAGGGGTTCACCAGCCGCAGCCGGCTGACCCCGAAGTTCATCATCACCCGGCACACCGAACCGATATTCAAAGGCCCCTGGGGTTCTTTCAGCACAATGACCAGGTTTGGATCATTCATTTCATTTCCAGCATCCGGGCAAACAGTTGATACATATGGTCCACGGTCAGGCCCTGCGCAATCTCTTCCGGATACAGAAACTTCGGGCGCTTCGGCGGGATATGTTCGGTGATCCCCACCTGCCTGAAATCCATGTGAATATACTGCTGGATGATATCTGCCAGCCGGTCTTCGGCATGGCAGCAGAATTCACCGGAATGTCCGCCGTGAAGGAATATGGAGCCCAAAAAAATCATGGACCGGTTTGTACCATTAAATGCTGCCAATGAAAAGGGTTTTCACTTTCTCACCTGCCGGTGAGGGTCAGCGCGATTTTCAGGGGTCCACAGATCATATTCAATGATCATTAACACACTGCCCTATCATTCTGTCTGTTTTGCATGGTCATGGAATGTGTGTAGTTTGTAAAGCATCAATTTGATCAGTCGTCCATAGCCTTGTTGAAAAATACTTGGAAGGACCCTGGCGGGACTTGCCTGTTTGCTATATAATATTTTAATACTCCAGGAATTATGTCAATGGGCTATGACCTTTTAAATTTTAACCGAGGAACATTATGAGTCCGTATTATAAAGACCCCGATCCCCAGGAAACCGAAGATTGGCTGGCATCTCTCGACGGGGTGATAGAAAACGAGGGAGAGGAAAAAGCCGATTATCTTCTCCAGGAGCTGACCGCCAGGGCCAGGGCCAAGGGTCTGGTGACTTCACCTGGAATTCTTACCTCTTACTGCAATTCCATACCTCCCGGGGAAGAAAAAAAGATGCCGGGTGATTCAATGGTTGCCCGGAATGTAGCCGCCTTTGTCCGGTGGAATGCCATGGCAATGGTCGCGCAAGCGAATAAAGACGGCAAAGGTCTGGGCGGACACATTGCTACCTATACTTCGGTCTCGGCCATGTATGAGGTTGGTTTTAACTGGTTTTTCCGCGGGCCGCAGGCAGAGTTCGGGGCCGATATGATCTATTTCCAGGGGCACAGCTCTCCCGGTATCTATGCCCGGGCATTCGTCGAGGGCAGGTTCACCGAGGAGCATCTGAAAAACTTTCGCCAGGAAGTCGACGGCAAGGGCTTATCCTCCTACCCGCATCCGTATCTGATGCCAGATTTCTGGCAGTTTCCTACGGTTTCCATGGGGCTTGGGCCGATGGCGGCCATTTATCAGGCCCGCTTCATGCGGTACATGGATGGGCGTGGTTTGAAAAAGGCGGGAGATCGCAAAGTATGGGTGTTCATGGGAGACGGTGAATCCGATGAGCCGGAGTCCCTTGGGGCCTTGACCGTTGCTGCCAGGGAAAATTTGGACAACCTCATTTTCGTGATCAACTGCAATCTGCAGCGTCTCGACGGTCCGGTCCGCGGCAACGGCAAGATAATCCAGGAACTCGAAGGCCGTTTCAGGGGCGCCGGCTGGAATGTTATCAAGCTGATCTGGGGCAGCGAGTGGGATAAGATCCTCCAGCGGGATAAGGATGGGCTGCTGTTGAAAAAATTTGGCTCCATGGTTGATGGTGAATTCCAGACTATTCGGGCCCGCGGCCCGGAGTATCTCAGGGAAAAGGTGTTCGGCGATGACCCGAAGCTGCAGAAACTGGTGGAGGATATCAGCGACCGGGAACTGTGGCAGATGAGCAGGGGCGGGCATGATCCGAGGAAGGTGTATGCCGCCTTTGCCGCTGCGGTTGAGTCAAAGGACAAACCGACGGTTATCCTGGTTAAAACCATAAAAGGATACGGCATGGGGCACTCGGGTGAGTCGGTCATGGTGGCCCATAATGTCAAGAAGATGGATGTTGAGGCCCTCAAGGCATTTCGGGACCGGTTTCATGTCCCCCTTGCGGATGATGAACTGGAAAAACTTTCCTTCATCAAACCGGAGGAGGGCAGCAAGGAAGCCCGGTTTCTCAAAGAGCGGCGCAAAGAGATGGGAGGCCCGGTGCCGTATCGTGAAACTGCGCATATTCCGCTTGATCCGCCGGATGAAAAAGCCTTCAAAACGCTCTACAAATCATCAAAGGACAGGAAAATATCAACGACCATGGCCTTTGTCAGGCTGCTCGGCGGTCTGGTCAAGGATAAAAACATAGGCAAGCATATCGTGCCGATCATCCCCGACGAGGCGCGTACCTTCGGCATGGAAGGGCTTTTTCGCCAGCTCGGCATCTACGCCCCGCAGGGGCAGTTGTATGAACCCCAGGACTCGGAGACGGTGGCCTGGTATCGGGAGGACCCCGAGGGCCAGATATGTGAAGAAGGGATTACCGAGGCTGGGGCCATCTCCACCTGGATGGCTGCCGGAACAGCCCATAACAATTACGGCATCCCCATGATTCCCTTCTACACCTTTTATTCGATGTTTGGCTTTCAGCGGGTGGGTGATCAGATTTGGGCAGCTGCTGATGCCGGCACCAAGGGATTTCTCATGGGCGCGACCTCGGGCAGAACCACGCTTAATGGCGAAGGTCTGCAGCATGAGGACGGCCATGGACTTATGCTTGCCTCCGTCGTTCCGAATTGCCTTTCCTACGATCCGACCTTTGCCTATGAGGTTGCGGTGCTCATCAAAAAGGGGATCGAACGGATGTACGAAAAAGGCAAAGATGTCTTTTATTACATTGCCCTGCTCAATGAGAATTATTCACATCCTGAGATGCCCGAGGGGGTCGAGGAGGGCATTGACCGTGGAATGTATCTCTACCGCAAGGGAGAAAAGAAGGATCTTAGGGTCCAGCTGATGGGCAGCGGTGCAATCTTCCGGGAGATAATTGCTGCGGCTGACATACTTGCCAAGGATTTTGATATTCAGGCCGATGTCTGGTCCGTGCTCGGCATCAATCAGCTCCATCATCAGGGTATGCTTGTCGAAGACTGGAATATGAAGCATCCCGGAGAAACCTCTCGCCGCAGTTATGTTGCAGAGGTTATGGAAGGGTATGATGGTCCGGCCATCGTCAGCACCGACTATATCAGAGCCTATGGTGAGCAAATGCGCAGGCTGATGCCTAACCCGCTCACCGTTCTCGGGACAGACGGCTTTGGCCGGAGTGATTCCCGTGCCAAGCTGCGCGACTTTTTCGGTGTTGACCGTTATCATATCGTCATTGCAGCACTGAAGGCCCTGGCAGATGAAGAAAAAATATCGGCTTCTCAGGTGGAAAAAGCTTTGAAGAAGTATGACATGGATCCCGAAAGAGCCCATTCGTTAAAGAGATAATTTCATTTCAAGGAGAATAAGGATGGCCACAGAAAAGGTCACAGTCCCTGATTTTGGTGATGTGCAGAAGATAACCGTTGTTGAGGTGTTTGTTGCAGAAGGCGATACAGTGGAAGTTGAAGATTCTCTTGTCGCTCTGGAAAGTGAAAAAGCGGTGATGGATATTCCTTCAACAGCTGCTGGTGTGGTGAAGGAGGTGTATCTGCAGGAAGAGGACAGTGTCAAAAGCGGGGATGATATTGTCCTGCTCGAGGTAGATGGCGGAGAGGAAGCGGCGGCCGAAACAGCGGCGGAGGACAACGATGAGGTGGAAAAAACGAAGAGTTCCCATGCCACACCTTCCGTTCGGGCCTATGCCCGGGAGCGCGGTGTCGATTTAGATGGCGTGCAGGGAACCGGTCCCAAAGGTCGGATTCTCAAGGAAGATGTGGACAAAGCCGAAAAAAAAACAACGCCTGCGACAGGGAAAACT
>JAZBPL010000021.1:0-24329 GCA_036351635.1 Desulfotignum sp. | reverse complement strand
GTTGAGGTGATGGAAGTTTGATACTGGAGAAGTCAGGCAGTGTGTTTGAAATCTTTGTCATTGTGGTCTCTCCCTGTGTTGTGTTTCTCCTTGTTATCGGTTTTTAATAGAAATTCTTTAATGATCCTTCCCCAAAAATGGGGACTCAAGGTCAAGTCATTTTTGATTGCTTATAAAGATTCCCATAATGATAAAATCCCCATTTTAAATTTTAGCGCTACCACCACATATCTTATGGTAGCAGAAATCCGCTGGCTGGGGATATGATCACCAGTTCGGTTAAAAAATCATCACATGCTATTGGATTTGCTGAAAACTGTTATATTCAAGTTCAATTATCTCAGAAACACTTCCGTATTTATTGAGCTGAAAACCCTTGATATTATTGGCGCGCCTGACAGGATTCGAACCTGTGGCCTACGGATTAGAAGTCCGTTGCTCTATCCAGCTGAGCTACAGGCGCAACAAAAGGATTTTTTAACAGATAGGCAAAAAAAAGTCCAGCAAAAAAATACCTGGGCTTTGATGGTTTGCAAAATTTATTGCTTTAATACAACCGATTATAATGGTATACTCGTTTTTTTTACATCATTTGCATTGCTGAAGGCTCATTGAATGAAAAACAAAGCAGATCAGAATCATTCTGAAACAGATAAAAAAAGGTTGTCCAAAAAAGACTTTCTCCTTCCGGTGCCCAAGGCAAGGGCATCCAATTCAAAAGCCCTGGTCAAATCAGACCCCATACAGAGCTACCTGAATGAAATTAACAGGTACAAACTGCTGAACCGGGAAGATGAAATTGAACTGGGAAAAAGGATTCAGGAGGAAGGGGATCAAGAGGCAGCTTACATCATGACCACCTCCAATCTGCGGCTGGTGGTGAAGATCGCCCTTGAATTCCAGCGGATCTGGATGCAGAACCTGCTGGACCTGATCCAGGAAGGCAATATCGGCCTGGTCCAGGCAGTCAAGAAATTTAATCCCTATAAAAATGTAAAATTTTCCTATTATGCCTCATTCTGGATAAAAGCCTATATTCTCAAATTCATCATGGACAACTGGCGCATGGTTAAAATCGGCACCACCCAGGGCCAGCGCAAACTGTTTTTCCGCTTGAAAAAAGAAAAGCAGCTGCTCATTGAACAGGGGTTTGATCCAAAACCCAAACTTTTGTCTGAACGGCTGGGGGTATCTGAAAAAGAAGTGATGGATATGGACCAGCGCCTGGCCAACTGGGACCTGTCCCTGGATGAACCTTTAAAAAACGATTCCAACACCGAGCGCATCGAATTTATCAATACTGAATCGGATTCATCTGAAGACCAGATGGCGAAAAAAGAAATTGAGGACATTTTACACACCAAGGTGACTGACTTTAAAAAAACCCTCAATGACAGAGAACTGGAAATTTTTGAACGGCGGATTTTTTCAGATTCTCCCCAGACCCTCCAGGAAATTGGAGAAGAATACAACATCTCCAGAGAACGGGTACGGCAGATTGAAAACAATATCCTCAAAAAGATGAAAGCCTTTTTTAAAAAAGACATGCCGGATTTCGACATGTATGACCACAGCCAATAAAATATGCCAACACACAATGTAATAGAATCCATGAAAAAATTTAGTACCCCAATATGCATACTGGCAGCGGTTTTCTGTTTTTCAGGGTGCAACAAGATCCAGCCTGCAGCACCCGTTGTCCAGGCTTCGGCCGATATTTCACCCCAGAATAAATCAGTACCCGCACAATCTTTGTCTGCAAGATATTATTATCTGGAATCTTTGGTACTGCACCAGCAGGACCAGCTTAAATCAGCGGTCAAATCCCTTGAAAAGGCCATTGCAGAAGATCCAGCATCTGCTTTTTTACAACGGGATCTTATCCGGCTGCATCTTGAAATGGGACAGGAAGAAAATGCGCTGACACTGGCAGAGGATTTGGCAGAAAAGGATCCAGATGATGTGGACAACCTGCTCATGCTGGTGCGCCTGAGAAAAGACACCGGCAGCCAGGACCAAATGCTTTCTTTGCTGCACCAGATTCTGGAACTGGACCCGGAAAACAAGGAAACCTATCTGCGCCTGGGAAAAATATTCATGGAAAACCAGCAGTTTTCCAGGGCCCTGGAATTGTTTTCCCGAATGGCTGCCCACCTGCCCCAATATTATGTGGCCCATTTTTATCTGGGTGAAGCCCATCTTCTTTCCGGAAATTACACTGCTGCAGAACAGGCATTTTTAAAAACCATTCACTTGGAACCGGATCTGATTGAGCCCAGGTTTAAACGCGTTGAAATTCTGCGCCGCCAGGCAGAGGAGACCAGCTATGAAAAAATGCTGGGAATCTATGAAGAAATCCTGAAAATAGAACCGGATAATGACCGTGCTTTACTGGAAACAGCCCTTATCTACCAAAAAACAGGACAAAAAGACAAAGCCGAAAACCTGTTCAAGGAACTGGGAAAAAATGCAGCAACCAGCTCCCGGATGGTTATGGTGGCGGTGGACACCTATATTTCGCAAAAACGGTATGATGATGCAGTGATTGTTTTTTCCGAACTGCTCAAGGCAGATCCGGACAATGACAATCTCAATTTTTTTCTGGGGATGGCCCATGAATCAGCAGACAATCCAGAGGCGGCCATCCAGCATTATCTCAACGTGTCGTCTGCCCACCCCCAGTATAAAAAAACCCTTTTAACAATTGGATTTTTATACCGAAAAATGGGTCAGGGGGAAAAGGCTGTGGCGTTTCTTGAGGGCCACCACAAAAACAACCCCAAAGATATTGATATCATCTCCTATCTTTCTACATTTTATGAACAGGAAGGTCATCTGGAAAAAGCCATGGACCTGCTTACCAAAGGTCTGGCAGATGTACCTGAAAACACATCGCTGCTGTTCCGGCTGGGAGCGATTCAGGACAAAGCAGGACAAAAGGAAGCGTGTATTGCCACAATGAAGAAAATTATTCGCATTGATCCGGATGATGCCTCTGCCCTCAACTATCTCGGCTACACCTATGCTGATCTGGGAATTCACCTGGACCAGGCTGAGGCTTTGATAAAAAAAGCCCTGAAAATCAAACCGGATGACGGCTATATCACAGACAGCATGGGATGGGTGTATTATAAAAAAAAAGAATATGAAAAAGCGGTCTTTTATCTGGAAAAGGCTGCAACCCTCACAGAATATGAATCCATTATTGCCAGCCATCTGGCAGATGCCTATGTCAAAACCGGCCGGCTATCCAAAGCCCTGGCTGTGTATCACAAAGCCATTGTCAATGCAAAAGCAGAAGATACAGACCTGGTGCAGGAACTTGAAGCAAAAATCAAGGATTTAGAACAGCAGCTACCCCTCCCTGATACCCGGAAAGAACAGAAACCCGAGGAATGAAACCTTTCCATATCCTGGTTCTTACCGCCCTGGTCTGCGCTGTCTGCCTGACCGGTTGTGCCAAACCCCGGCCCGTAACTGATCCTGTTCTGGATAAGACAGCATGGCAGTCTGCAGCAGCCATCCGGAAAATGAATCAAGACATCCGCACAAGCAAGGGAACCGGCAGGGTGCGCCTGGAATCAGGAAACAGCATACAGACGTTCCAGATCGCCTGGGCGGCCCAGGCCCCGGACCGGGTGCGCATGACCTTCACTGCCTCTGGTCTTCCTGTGGAGACCATTGTGGCAGACGGCAGCCGGGTTACCTTTATTTCCCATACAGGCCGTCACAGACCCTATTCTCCAGCATCTGAAAACCCTGATCTGGAACCCTATACCCAGGTACCGGTGAGGCTGTCGGATTTGATATCCCTGCTCTTAGGGCGAATCCCTGTCCAGAATTTTGATGATGCCTGGTTTCTGCCGGATGACCCTTTTCGGATCAGGCTGCGCAAAAAATTCAGTTCTCTTTCCCAGGAAATGCTGCTGCACCCAGATGATACCTTAAATATGCTGCGGCTGCTGGACAGAGAGAATACCGCCCGCTGGGAAATCCATTACCATGCCTTTGACAGGATTAAAAAGCACATGGTCCCTGTGCACATGACCATTACCAGCGGCAGCCTGCAAAAAGTCCAGGTACGCATCACCCGTTTCTGGCCCAACATACCTGTAAAAGAATCGGTTTTCCAGTTGACACCAGGCGGATCATGACAATTATAGGATATGGTGCAACCATTAAAATTAAGACAGCAACCATGGACCTCTCAAAAGGAGATATACAATACAATGATTCACGACAGCGTTGACAAGGCAAAAAAACCCCAGGGATGTCCTTCCCAGGAAGGGGATATGGCCAGAAAACAGCAGGAACAGCAGGCCATGATCAAGACGTCTCTGGCCAGGATAAAACATAAGATTTTCGTACTATCAGGCAAGGGCGGCGTGGGCAAAAGCAGTGTATCCGCCAACCTGGCAGCGGTGTTGTCAAAAAAGGGATACAAGACAGGGCTTATGGATGTGGATGTGCATGGACCTTCCATTGCCCAGATGCT
This sequence comes from Desulfotignum sp., assembly GCA_036351635.1. Lineage (GTDB taxonomy): Bacteria > Desulfobacterota > Desulfobacteria > Desulfobacterales > Desulfobacteraceae > Desulfotignum. Next base: position 19,834 of record JAZBPL010000021.1, on the reverse strand, counting down.
GGGACTCACCGAACTGCTGGATATCACCCCTGACCAGCAGCGCCTTATTCCCAAACAGATCAATGACAACCTTAAAGTGGTGTCTGTTCAGGCCCTGATGCAGGACAAGGACCAGGCCATCATCTGGCGCGGGCCAGCCAAGGCCGGCATGATCCAGCAGTTTGTGGGCATGGTGGACTGGGGAGACCTGGATTTTCTGGTCATTGACGCGCCTCCCGGCACCGGAGACGAGCCCCTTACCGTAGTCCAGACCATTCCTGAGGCATTGGGCGTGATTGTGACTACTCCCCAGGAGGTGGCCCTGGCAGACATCAGAAAATCCATATCCTTCTGCAAAACCGTGAAACTCAAAACCCTGGGCATCGTGGAAAACATGTCCGGTTTTACCTGTCCCCACTGTAATGAAGCCATTGACCTGTTCATGAACGGGGGCGGCGAAAAAACCGCCAGGGAACAAGGCCTCACCTTTCTGGGTGCCATCCCCTTTGACACCGGCGTCGTGGTTTCCGGGGACCAGGGGGTTCCCATCATGTTCCAGGACAAGGAAACCCCTTTTACCAAAGCCTTTGGCAAGGTGGTGGACAACATCATCAAACAGCTTTAGATGCTGTATCAGGGGCAGGGCATGTGAATAATTCCCGTTTGTCCGAATGTTGTCCACCCCTGTTAACCGCCTGAATTGAGATGACAGGGATCACACCGTGGATGAGTGCCTGAAAAAAGTCAGGGATCTGCAGCAGCGCCTGGACAACAGGGAACAGGAAACGCTGGGATCCCTGGCCTGTCTTTCCCGGTCCGCTGTCCGGCGGCTTCCGGAAAAAATGGCACACAATGAATACCGCCAGGCCTTCAGCCAGGATGCTGACCGGATACTCAACTCCCTGGCCTTTACCCGGTACATTGACAAAACCCAGGTCTTTTCCCTGATCCAGAACGACCATCTCACCCACCGGGTCCTGCATGTGCAGCTGTTGTCCCGGGTGGCCAGAACCATCGGCCGTTACCTGGGGCTCAACCAGGACCTGATCGAGGCAGCCAGCCTGGGGCATGATATCGGTCATCCCCCGTTCGGCCATGACGGGGAACGGTTTTTATCCAGATTGACCCATGCCGGCGGGGCCGGATATTTTCACCACAATGTCCAGAGCATCCAGTTTCTGGATAAAATTGAACGCAAAGGCAGCGGGTGGAACCTGAGCCTCCAGACCCTGGACGCCATTTTGTGCCATGACGGGGAAACCCATATCCGGCAGCTTGCACCACATGGACAGCGGACCTTTGCCGATCTGGACCAGATGATCAGATCGTTTCATAAAAAAGAACGGACAGGCTTTGCTCCCATGACCCTGGAAGGCTGCGTGGTGCGCATGGCCGACACCATCAGCTACATTGGCCGGGACCTGGAGGACGGCATCCGCCTTGGAGTGGTAAAACGCGGCCAGATCCCGGATCTGTGCCGCACAACCCTGGGCAGCACCAACGGCACCATAGTGTTCACCCTGGTGACCGATCTGATCGCAACCAGCCTGGACCAGCCCTTTGTGGGATTTTCAGAAGAAACCAGCCAGGCCCTGCGGGCCCTCAAAGCCTTTAATTACAGCCATATATACAATAACCCGGTCATCAAACAGCACCTGGGATCCATCGGCACCATATATGAACATCTTTTCTGCCGGTACCTGGATGACCTGGAAAAAGAAAACCGGTCTTCTGCCATATTTACCCGTTTTCTGGCAGACATGTCTGACATCTACCGCCAGACCCATTTGCCAGCCCAGATGGTGCGGGATTTCATCTCCGGCATGACCGATTCCTATTTTATCCGCCAGGCCCCTGCCCGTCTGCGTCCCAAACCGGTGGACCATGTTTGAAGACCGCCGCATTTACCGGCAGCAGCAAAGGAAAAAAGGGCTCACCTCCTTTGAAATAACGGTACAGGAAACCAACCTGCACATCCAGGCGGATACCGACCTGTCCGGCCAGGCCATCCAGGCGGTGCGCCAGTGCCGGGACTTGATAGAGGGCCATATCCGGGAGCATCCCGCATTTGCCGGCTCCCTGGTGCCCATAATGGTACCGGACACAGTTCCCGGGATCATCCGGGATATGGCACAGGCGGCAGATGCAGCACAGGTAGGGCCTATGGCAGCGGTGGCTGGGGCGGTGGCTGAATATACCGGCCGGCACCTGCTGTCCTTTTCTTCAGAGGTCATCGTGGAAAACGGGGGCGACATTTTTATCTGCTCCCGCAGCGACACTGTGCTCACGATTTTTGCCGGCAGCTCTCCTTTGAGTTTGACCGCGGGCATAAATGTGCCCAGACAGGATTCCGCTTTTGGGGTCTGCACCTCATCAGGCACGTTTGGGCACTCCACAAGCTTTGGCAAAGCAGATGCGGTCATGGTCATGGCCCGGTCCTGCATGCTGGCGGATGCGGCAGCCACCGGCCTGGCCAACCAGGTAAACACCCCTGATGACATCTCTGCAGTGCTTGAAAAAGGCAGGCATATCCCCGGGATCACAGGCCTGGTTATCATTTTGGGGGCACAAATCGGACTGTGGGGCCGCCTGAAGCTGGTGCGGCTTTAGGGAATTACGCCTCAGTTTTTGTCAGTAACACAAGAAAATGAAGCGGTGTTCCTGGGTTGCGGGTTTTCCCGCGTTAGTAGAGTTTTCCCACTGCCGCTTCCACAGCCCGGACAATGGCCCCGTCTTTGAGCATCTGTTTGATTGTTGCAATGTCTGTGGACAGCAGCCGGTCTTCTTTCATGTAATCCACCTGCTGCCGAATGGTGTTATATGCTGCCAGGGTGCCCTCCCCTGCCTTGATATTGGTGAACAGGTCAATGGCCTGGGCCCCGCACAACAATTCAATGGCAATGACATCTTCGGCGTTTTCCACGATATCCCGACATTTTCTGGCGGCAATGGCCCCCATGGAAACATGGTCCTCCTTGTTGGCAGAAGTCGGGATGGAATCCACGGATGCGGGATGGGCCAGCACCTTGTTTTCAGACACCAGGGCCGCTGCCGCATACTGGGCGATCATATAGCCGGAATTGAGCCCCCCGTCTTCCACCAGAAATGCCGGCAAACCAGACAGGTAGGGATTCACCAGGCGTTCGATGCGACGCTCGGAGATATTGGCCAGCTCGGCTATGGCAATGCCCAAAAAATCACAGGCCAGTGCCAGGGGCTGGCCGTGGAAATTGCCGCCGGATAAAAATTCTTCGGATTCTGGAAAAATCAATGGGTTTTCCGTGGAGGCGTTCATCTCCACCCGGATCACCTTGTCCACATAGGCAAAGGCATCCCAGGAAGCCCCATGAACCTGGGGAGAACACCGCAGGGTATAGGCATCCTGGACCCGGGAGCAGTCCTCATGGGAAGAGATGATTTCTGAATTTTCCGTAATTTTCAACATGTTTTGGGCCGCCATGATCTGGCCCTGGTGGGGCCGTGCCTGGTGGATCCTGGGATCAAAGGCGGTTCTGGTACCCATGAGGGTTTCCAGGCTCATGGATGCGGCAATATCAGCATGCTTGCACAGGTTCAGGGCATCATGCAGGGCCAGGCATCCCAGGGCAATCATGAACTGGGTGCCGTTGATCAGGGCCAGGCCTTCTCCGGCCGCCAGTTCCAAAGGTTCCAGAGACCGGGATGCCAAGGCCTTGTCACCGGACATGCGGATGCCGTCCACAAAGGCTTCTCCTTCACCAATCATCACCAGGGCAAGGTGGGCCATGGGCACCAGGTCCCCGCTGGCCCCCACCGACCCTTTTTCGGGCACCATGGGCACAATGCCGCTGTTGAGCATGTCCGCCAGCATCTGGATGGTTTCAAGACGCAGCCCGGAATTGCCCCGGCAGAAATCATTGATCCGCAGGGCCATCATGGCCCGGACAACATCCGCTTCCATCTCCTGCCCCATGCCGGCAGCATGGGAGAACAAAATTTTTTTCTGGAGCCGCCGGGTGTCTGCCAGGGAGATGGTGACCTCGGACAGGGCCCCGAAACCGGTGGTCACACCGTAGATGCGCTCTCCATTGTTCACCCAGGTGTCCACCAGGGTCCGGGCCTTGTTGATCCGGGCTTTGGAGGAATCGGCAATGGCGATATTTCGGCCATTTCTGGCAATATCCACCAGATCTTCCAATTGAAAATCATTTCCATTCACGACAATGGTCTGGTTCATTGGTTTGTTCCTCTGTTGAATTTTCCCTTGAGTTTATACCTGAAGCCCGGTGAAATCATGGTGCTGAAGGTGGCCACACAGCCAAAAGACCAGGTGCGCCGGGTCAGGCGCAGGCAGGGTTCATCCGCACTGATCTGTAGGTGGGCACGCACATGGGAAGGACACCGCACCGCCTCAATCACATGTTCCGCCTCCTGGACCGGGGCAACCTTAAGCAGGTAATCACTGGGGGTGATCTGTGTATAATCCTGTGCCAGGTAATCCGGGGCCACCTTTGGATTGATATAGCGCTCTGAATACTGTACCCCCACCCCCCGGTCTTTGTGCAGGACAATGGAATGAAACAGATCCATGCCTGGGGCCAGGCCCATTTTTGTACCGATATCCCGGGTCACTGTTTCTTCTGCCAGCAGCAGAACCGCACAGGAATGCACCCCGCCCCAGTCAGCAATTTCTCTGGCAATGCTCTTGATCTCCAGCAGGGCCGCATCCGGCTTGGGTCGGGCCACAAAGGTACCCACACCCTGGATCCGGATGATGCGGCCCTCTTCGGCCAACTCCTTGAGTGCCCGGTTGGCGGTCATGCGGGAGGCTTTGAATTCCTTTGCCAGCTGTGTTTCCGATGGCACCCGGTCATCGGGTGTCAGGCGCCCCGCGTCAATTTCTTTTGTGATCTGCTGCTTGATCTGTTCATACAAAGCCCGGGGCTTTACTGAAGCTTCCACTATAAATCCTTTAGTTGTGAGGTATGAAGTATGGGGGGTGAGGTTTAGGACGAAAAGTTACCTGGATAACATCTTCATACCTCAATCCTCATACCTCAAAAAACCCTTGACATGATTTCCATACTTGTATAGACAAGTAGTAGCCAATCCATACATAAAAGTCAACACCTTCAGGAGGGAAAAAATGAATCCCAGGGAAAAACTGTTAAAAGATCTGCAAATCGGCTGTGGCAGACCCCGGCCGGTAAGTGCCCCCAGGGGCAGTCAGCTCCACTGCAAAGGCTGGTACCAGGAGGCAGCCTTGCGCATGCTGTGCAACAACCTGGATCCGGACAACGGAGAGAATCCGGATGCACTCATTGTCTACGGGGGGCTGGGCAAGGCAGCCAGAAACTGGGACTGCTTTGATGCCATTGTCAAAACCCTGCTGGACCTGGAAAACGATGAAACCCTGCTGGTGCAGTCCGGGAAACCCGTGGGCGTGCTCAAAACCCACACATCCGCTCCCCGTGTGCTCATTGCCAACGCCAACATCGTGCCCCACTGGGCCAACTGGGACTATTTTCATGAACTGGACAAGAAAGGATTGATCATGTACGGCCAGATGACCGCCGGATCCTGGATCTATATCGGCACCCAGGGCATTTTACAGGGCACCTATGAAACCTTTGCCTCCTTAGGCCAGAAACACTATGGCACTGATCTCACCGGCAAAATCGTTGTCACTGCAGGCCTTGGCGGCATGGGCGGGGCCCAGCCCCTGTCCGTGACCATGGCCAATGGTGTAGCCCTGTGCATTGAAATAGATCCCTCCCGCATTGCCAAACGGCTGGAAAAACGCTACCTGGATGTTGCGGCCCCCGACCTGGACCAGGCCATTGCCATGGCACGGCAGGCAGCGGATGCAGGCCGTCCCCTGTCCATCGGGTTGTGCGCCAATGTGGGGGATATTCTGCCGGCCATGATGGACAAAGGATTTATCCCGGATGTGATCACCGACCAGACCAGCGCCCATGATGAGCTCAACGGGTATTTTCCCAGGGGCATCTCCTTTGAAGATGCCCTTAAGCTGCGCACATCTGATCCCGTCACCTACAAAGATATGGCCCTGAACTCCATGGCCGAACATGTGCGCGCCATCCTTGCCATGAAAGACAAAGGCGCTGTCGCCTTTGACTACGGCAACAACCTGCGGGCCCAGGCCATGAAAAAGGGGGTGGACAATGCCATGGACTATCCCGGTTTTGTACCGGCCTATATCAGAGAGCTGTTCTGCAGAGGCGAAGGCCCGTTCCGTTGGGCGGCCCTGTCCGGGGACCCGGAAGACATAAAGGTAACAGATAAAGCCCTTATGCAGCTGTTTCCAAAAAAAACCAAAATGATCAACTGGCTGAAAATGGCAGAAGAAAAAATAGAACATATGGGCCTGCCCGCCAGGATCTGCTGGCTGGGATACGGGGAGCGGGAAAAGGCAGGAAAACTTTTCAATGAACTGGTACGGGAAGGAAAGGTAAAGGCACCCATTGTCATCGGCAGGGACCACCTGGACTGCGGGTCTGTGGCATCGCCTTTCCGGGAGACCGAAGCCATGAAGGACGGATCCGATGCCGTGGCAGACTGGGCATTGCTCAACTGCATGGCCAATGTGGCTTCCGGTGCCACCTGGGTATCTTTCCATGACGGCGGGGGTGTGGGCATCGGCTATGCCCTGCATGCGGGGCAGGTGACCGTGGCAGACGGCACGGATGAGGCGGAAAAACGCGTGACCACGGTGCTGCGCAATGATCCGGGCACCGGTATCATCCGCCATGCCGATGCCGGGTACCAGACCGCCATTGATGTGGCCAGCGACAAAGGGGTAAAACTGCCCATGATCAACATGTGAGGAAATATCCATGACCACTCTCCCTGACAGCAGCAATCCATTCCCCGAAAATGTCGACCAGGTGTTCACCCACTGCCGTATGGCCACCATGGCCAAAGGGACTTACGGCATTATGGAAAACGCGGCCCTGGCGGTATCCGGAAAATCGATTGCCTGGATCGGGCCCATGGATGCCCTGCCTGAAACCTTTGACACCATTCAGGTGACAGACTGCCGGAACCAATGGATACTGCCCGGGTTTGTGGACTGCCACACCCACCTGATCTGGGCCGGTTCCCGGGCAAAGGAGTTTGAGATGCGCCTGGCCGGGGCATCCTATGCAGACATTGCAACGGCCGGGGGCGGTATTGTTTCCACGGTCAAGGCCACCCGGGCTGCCTCAGAAAACACACTGTTTAACCTGGCCTCCAGGCGCATGTCCCATTTGCTGACCCAGGGCATCACCGCGGTGGAGGTCAAATCCGGATACGGACTGGATCTGGCATCGGAACTGAAGATGCTGGCCGTGGCCGGCCGGCTGGATAAAGCCTGTCCCCAGCATGTCACCACCACTTTTTTAGGTGCCCATTCCCTTCCTCCGGAATTTTCCGGCCGGGCAGATGATTACATCCATCAGATCACTGAGTTTATGCTGCCTGCAGTAAAAAACCAGGGTATTGCCACGGCCGTGGATGCTTTCTGTGAAACCATCGCCTTTTCCCGGGACCAGACCCGGCAGGTGTTTGAAAAGGCCATTGACCTGGGGTTTGCCCTCAAACTGCACGCAGAGCAGCTGTCCGACTCCAGGGGCACGGCCCTGGCTGCAGAAATGGGGGCCCTGTCCTGCGACCATCTGGAATACGTGTCCACGGACGGTGCTGAAAAAATGGCTGAACACGGCACAGTGGCGGTGCTGCTCCCGGGTGCGTTCTACTATCTGAAAGAAACAAGGGTACCGCCGGTGGACATTTTCCGGCGCCTGCGCATTCCCATGGCCGTGGCAACTGACCTCAACCCCGGATCCAGCCCGGTGCACAGCATGATCCCGGTACTGAACATGGCCTGCCTTCTGTTCGGACTGACCTGTGAAGAAGCCCTGGCCGGAGCCACCATCCACGGGGCAAAGGCGTTGGGTCTGGCAGACCGCAAAGGCAGCCTGGAACCGGGCAAAGATGCGGATTTTGTGATCTGGGATGTGGCATCCCCGGCAGACCTGTGTTATCTCACCGGCATCACCCCCGTAAAAATGGTTGTCATTGAGGGGCGGACAGAACACCAATCTGTGTGACATCTCAGCCTGAAACGCTTCTGACGTTGCTATTTCACATCATTTCCTTTACACTGTTAAATATGGGGTCGGGGTCAGAAGTTACCTGTTTTCCCTTTTTTTGAAAAGAGAGGGTATTTTGTTTTTCTGTGGCAGATCTCTTTATCCCGACAAGACGATGGTTAAGGGGTGATAATGGCTGACACCAAACCCAGGCGTGTTCTGGCATCTGATATTGAACAGGTGTTGTCCCCCTGTGTCAAAGAGATCCCCAGTATCTCTCCTGCCATGGCCAAACTCCTTGAAATTTGTGGTGATGAAGACGCTTCTGCTGCCGACCTGTCCCGGATCGTGGAGACGGATCCCGGCATTGCCGCCAAAGTTATGGGGATTGCCAACTCAGCCCTGTACAGCCCCAGGCACCGGATCACCGGTGTTTCCGATGCGGTCATCCTTCTTGGGTTTGATGAAGTTAAAAAAATTTCCCTGGGGGTCACCGTATTTGAAAAAATGATCAAACCAGAAAACAAACAGCATTTCGACCGAATTTTCTTCTGGCGCCACTGCCTTTGCGTGGCAATCTTAAGCCGGACAATTGCAGAAGAATGCAGATATCCGAATCCGGACCAAGCCTATATCTGCGGCCTGCTGCATGATCTGGGCAAAATTATTTTCGACCTTTACGGCCGGGTAAACTATGACGGATTCATCGCCAATGTGGCCAGACATACCGGCCCCCTGATTGCCGAAGAAAAAGCCATAATGGGCATGGGCCATGATGAGATCGGGGCATATTTCAGTACCCTGTGGCACCTGCCTGATCCCCTCTCTCTTGCCGTCAGATACCATCACCAGCAGTATGAACACCTGAATTTTCCGCAGCAGGATGCCTGCCTTGTGGCCATTGTATCCCTGGCTGATTTTCTGTCCTGGATCCAGGGGATGGGGTCGGTTGATGTTATCCGTCCCCCGGTGCTTCAGCCGGAAGTTGAAAAAATAATCGACCCCGGCCGTATTGATTTTTCCCGGCTCATCGCCTGCATGGACAAAGAGATGCAGGCAGTCTCCCGGTTTTACAATTTTGTTTTCCCCTCCCCCGGCAAGTTCAGGGAAAACATGTTTCGGGCCAATCTGAAGCTGGGCAGTATCAACACCCAGTATTATTTCACAAATGATCAGCACCTGCCGGACCAAGAGATGTCCAGACTGCGGCACAGCCTTACCACCCCCCATCGCAGCCTGCACCCAAAAGCCATAATCACCACCACCCTGGAAGCGGTATACAAGGATTTCCGGTTCGACCGGCTGTATATCATGCGGATGGTCAAAACCCTGCGGCGGCTCAGGGTGTATGAGTGGTTTGATGCAACAGACACCAGCATGGATCTGCGCGCTGTTGAAATCCCCATCAACCGGTCGGCCGGCGGGTTTGTCGCCTGCCTGAGAAACAAGGAACCGGTCCTGATCACCGGCAGGAGCGCTGGAGAAAAAAAGGCTTTGCAGGCATTCAAGATCACGGAAATGGTGATCGTGCCCTTCTGCAGCCAGAACAAAGTGATCGGCATTCTGGGCATGGACAACATCGTATCCCGAAAGCCCATCCTGGCGGATACACTGTCCGCCATTGCCATCGTGGCCAATGAGCTGGGCATGGCCATGGAAAATGCCGGCTTGTACAAAGAAGCAAAAGCGGCTTCCCGCAAGGATGGACTCACTGGTCTTTTGAACCGTTTGGCAATCGATGAACTGCTGGCAAAAGCATTCAGAAAAGCGGTGGAAGAAGAAACCGCCCTCTCTCTGGTGATGATTGATATCGATTATTTCAAGCTTTTCAATGATCAATTCGGGCACCAGGCCGGTGACAATATCTTAAAACTCATTGCCACGACCCTGAAGAGATTATCCCGGCCTTTCGATCATGTGGGCCGGTATGGCGGCGAGGAATTCATTGTGGTTCTCAACGACACAAAGCTGTCCAAAGCCCTTGTATATGCCGAAAGAATCCGCAGGGAAATTGCACACCTGGGCCGGCTTCTGTCCAGCCGGTTTCCAGGCACCGCCCTGACCATCAGCGCCGGTATCAGTGAATACACAAAAAGCATCAGAAACAGAGATGATCTCATTGCCCGGGCGGATAAAGCCCTTTACCGGGCAAAGGAAAAAGGCAGAAACAGAGTGGAGGAAGGGTAATCAGAAGGATGCTGTGCCGCACCAGGGTGTAAACCCCTTGCAGTTGCATGAACAGCAATGGTATATATGAAGCAGGAAAAATATGGAACAGGATGCCGGTGATATGCGGCATGGGACAACAAACCAAACAAGTTACCAACTATATGGAGACTATCATGTGTGAATCCAATGTATATCTGAAAGAAAACGGCACAGAAAAACTGATCATGGAAAATGTGGCAGCCATCACCCCGGCCGGGGAAAACCGATTTGTCCTTAAAGGACTTTTAGGTGAACAGCAGCAGGTATCCGGCATCATAGAAGATATCAATCTCATGGGACACAAGATCATCCTCAAAGCGGTGTGATGACGCGTTTCAAACAATACCTTTCATCCATTGCAACAGCCAACAGCCTGAAAGACGTCATAGAGTGGGTATTTTATCCGGGCATGCTGTTAGACAGCAAAAGCAAATGGTGGGGGGATTTTAAAACCCGCCATGCCGCCCATGAAGGCATTGATATCTGTTTTTTCAGAACCTGTGACAAAACCATCCACCGCCTGGCACCGGGTACTGTTGTACCTGCCTGGTCCACGGGTACTGTGGTAAATCTGTGTGAAGACTTTCTGGGTCATACCCTGGTGGTGGAACCAGATTATACAGCCGGCGGGCCCACCAGGGTGCTGGAGGTCTTTTCCCACCTGGCGCCCTGTGACGAAATGACTCCAGGTACCCGGGTTGGGGCCGGCCGGATCATTGCCCGCACCTTTGACACCCGGATCAAAGGATCACCTCTTTTGTCCCACCTCCATGTGTCCTGCATTGAGGTGGCATCCCATATCCCTTTTGCGGCCCTGAACTGGTCCCTTTTCCCCCTGCGTGAAAAAGTCAATGTGATCAACCCGGTTTTTATTTAAATATAACGGCGTAAGAAGCTGAATGGCAAAAGAAAATTTGAAAAAAAACCAAAATTGCTCTATGATCACCCAAACGTAAATATTTACCCTTGGAAAAGCACTTGGAGAAGATGAATGAAGACCATCAAATTTTTGTTTATGCTGATCATACTTGGACTGCTCGGGCTTTTGATTTACCAGAATATTGATTATTTCAATACCACCAGATCCCTGGCCCTTGATTTAAGATTCAACCAGTGGCACTGGACCGCCCCGTCCCTTCCCAACTGGGCATTCTGGGGCATCTGCTTTGGCCTGGGCCTGCTGATTACCGGCCTCAAAGGCCTGGTGACCGCTTATGGACTGGGCCGGGAGATCAAAAAAAAAGAAGCAGAAATCACGGAACTGACTACCAGGAACAGGGACCTGCAGGCCAGGCTGGATGTGTTCATCCATGATCCCTATATCAAAAAGGGACTGTCTGAAAATAATTCTGGAAAAAAGACGCGGCTGGCCGGCCCATCAGATGCATCTGGTGAAAAACATTCTGCAGCAGCCGGCACATCCGGTGCAGACACACCCGGTGATAAAGACCCTGAATCCAAAGATTCCCAGGAACCGGATGCAGACGCTGCCAGCCCTTTGGCACAAGACGGATCAGAGACCCGGAACCATGACAAGACCCTCCCCAAGGAATAGACAGTTTTTATAACCCATCCATGAGTGAAACCAGACAAACCCCCATGATGGCACAGTATCTGGCCATCAAGGAGCAGTATAAGGATGCCATCCTGTTTTACCGGATGGGAGATTTTTATGAAATGTTCCTTCAGGATGCAGAAAAAGCTGCAGCCATCCTTGAAATCGCTTTGACATCCAGAAACAAAAACGATGCATCCCCGGTTCCCATGTGCGGGGTGCCCTACCGTGCTGCAGACACCTATATTGCAAAACTTATTGAAAACGGATGCAAGGTGGCCATCTGTGACCAGGTGGAAGACGCATCCGCTGCCAAAGGACTGGTGAAAAGAGAAGTGGTCCGGGTCATCACCCCGGGCATGATTCTCAATGAATCTTTGCTGGATAAAGCCACCAACAACTTTCTTTTGTCCCTGACCATGGTCAAGGACAGTGCCGCCCTGGCCTGCCTGGATATTTCCACCGGCGCCTTCACCACCTGTGAAATAAAAAAACAGGGGGCCTATATACCGGGGGTCCTCATTGATGAGGCGATAAAACAGGACCCCAGAGAAATCCTGCTGCCGGAACCCTATGAAAAAGACCCAGCTTACAAAACCCTGCGCCAGGCATTTACCGGGCGCCAGGTTACCTATCTGCCCGTTTCCGTCTTCCAGGAAGCAGATGCCAGAGAACGGCTGACAAAAAAATTTGACACCATCAGCCTCAATGGCTTCGGCATCGGCCATATGCCTGCTGCCATCTGTGCTGCCGGTGCGGTAATGGCCTATGTCCAGGATACCCAGATGCAGGACACCACCCATATTTTTCAGATCCGTCCCTATGACCTGGCACATTTTTTAAAGCTGGATGACCGGTCATGCCGGAACCTGGAACTGCTGGCCAACCTCCAGACCCAGGAGAAAAAAGGGTCACTGGTAGCAGTGCTGGACAAGACCGTCACCGCCATGGGCAGCCGGCTGATAAAAGACTGGATACGGCATCCTCTGGTGGACCGGCATAAGATTGAACAGCGCTTAGGAGCAGTGGAACAGCTGACCAAAGCCCCCCATATCCACCGAAGCCTGGCAGCTGTTCTCAAATCCGTATATGATCTGGAACGGCTGGGCAGCAAGATCTCCATGGGCCAGGGAAATGCACGGGACCTGCTGGCATTGAAAAATTCTCTGGCCCGGCTGCCGGAATTATTCACCATTCTCACCCGCCTGGATCACCCGCTGCTCAACGGCAGCCGGGTGGATGACCTGGCGCCCACCCTGGAACGGCTGGCCAGCCTGGCAGATCTTATCAAAACCGCCATCAGGGAAGATGCCCCCCATGTTCTCAATGAAGGGGGGCTGATCAATGACGGATACAGCAAGGAGCTGGATGAACTGGTATCCATTTCCCGTGATGGAAAGTCCTGGATTGCCAAAGCCCAGGCTGAAGAAAAACAGAAAACCGGATTGTCTTCCTTGAAAATAAAATACAACAAGGTATTCGGCTATTTTATCGAGGTATCCAAAACCCAGGCCCGGCAGGTGCCGGACAATTACATCCGCAAGCAGACCCTGGTGAATGCGGAACGGTTCATCACCGATGAGATGAAACAGGTGGAATCCACTATCTTAAACGCCCAGGACAAGCGCAGCGCCCTGGAATACGATATCTTTTGTACCGTGAGAAACCAGGTGGTGGACAATGCCGTGACAATCCTGAAAATGGCACATTTCATCGCAAAGGTGGATGTACTCCAGGGGCTGGCCAGGGCGGCATCGGAAAGCGGATACACCAGGCCCGATATCAATGACCAGGGCCGCATCGCCATCACAGACGGCCGCCATCCTGTGGTGGAAAAACTGATCATCGGCGAGCGGTATGTGCCCAACTCCATTGAGATGGACAATGACCGCAACCAGATTCTTTTGATCACCGGCCCCAATATGGCAGGCAAATCCACAGTGCTCCGTCAGGTGGCCCTCTCGGTTCTCATGGCACAGATGGGCTCTTTTGTGCCGGCAAAAAAAGCATCTTTGTGCCTGGTGGACCGCATCTTCACCCGGGTGGGGGCCTTGGACAACTTAAGTTCCGGCCAGTCTACATTTATGGTGGAAATGGAAGAAACCGCCAACATCGTGAACAATGCCACACCCGATTCTCTTGTCATCCTGGATGAAATCGGCAGAGGCACCTCCACCTATGACGGCATGAGCATTGCATGGGCGGTTACCCTTTTTCTGCACGATCTTTTCGGTAAAGGGGTAAAAACCCTGTTTGCCACCCATTACCATGAACTGATCCGGATGGAGGATACCAAACCCCGGATACGCAATTTCCACATTGCTGTAAAGGAATTCAACGACAATATTGTATTCCTGCGGCAGCTGGTCCAGGGAGGAACCAACAAAAGCTACGGCATCCAGGTGGCCCGTCTGGCAGGGGTCCCCCACCAGATCATCACAGCAGCCAAACAGGTGCTGGCAGCCATTGAAAAACAGGGCAGCAGCCAGGTGCCGGAAATTGTCCCGGAAAAACCACGATCCAGAAAACGCAGAAAACCCGGACATGCCCCCGGACAGATGGAATTGTTTGACACCGGTGAAAAGGATCTGTCACAGATGCTCAAACAGGCGGATATTTCCAATATGACCCCGCTGGATGCCCTGAATTTTCTCCATGATATGAAAAAAAAGGCAGGTGTCTGACCCATGTTTTTTTGCCGGCCATACAGTATATCCTGCCGATCCATCTGGATTGCAGCTGCTGGTATCTGCCTGTTATTGTTCTGGACCGATTTCATTGAAACCGGCATGGCGCAGGTTCCCAAGCAGAAATACCTGGCTGCGGATGCCTGTTTCAAAACCCTGCGCAATTCCCCTGTAAAACGGCAGAAAGTATCGGAATGGCTGGGTTGCATCCACCGGTATGAAGCCATCTATAAGACAGATCCTGAAAGTTCCTGGGCCCCGGCCGGTATGTACAAAGCTGCCGAACTTTACCTGCAGCTGTTCAGCCTTTCCAAGGATGAGATCTACAAAACCCGGGCCATTGATCTGCTGGTAAGAATACGAAACAAATACCCGGAATCCGCCTATAATGCCCGGGCCAAAACCCAGCTCACCTCTCTTTCTGAAAGTCCGGATCCCCAGACCCATCCCCCTAAGCACATCCGGTCAAAAAAAGCGGAAACAAAAAAAGAAGCCCTGGACATTGCGGTTACAGCCGACAAAAACACAAACCAGGATGCGGATTTTGACCGGATAACCACAACCCGTGAATCAGACCTGCAGAAAATGAACGGGTTTACTGAAGCAGATGTCCCTGCAGATACCCCTGAAGGAGGCTATCCCGCTGACCAGAAAATGTCCGGTACAGATGCCCATATCACGGACCTGCGGTTCTGGTCCAACCCGGAATATACCAGAATAGTCATCAACGCCACACGGGACCGAACCTATTCCCACCACCTGCTCAAAAAAGACCCTGACCTGAACATACCGTTTCAACGGCTTTACGTGGATATCCCCCAGTCAAGGCTGGGAAAAGAGGTTGCAGAACATACCCCGATCAATGATGATCTGCTCAAACAGGCGAGGGCAGGACAGTATCTTCCCCACACCGTCCGGGTGGTGGTGGACATCAAATCCTTTGAGAATTATAAAATCTTTTCCTTAAAAGACCCGTTCCGGATCGTCATTGATGTCTGGGGCACGGGTAACGGCACCGGGGACCATCTGACGGCACAAAAGGCAGCAGCCAAAACAGAGGATGTTCTCAAAACCAGCCCCATGACCACAGACAACCTGAAATCATCAGACATCGCCCGGCAGCTGGCCCTGGGGGTGCAGAAAATCGTCATAGACCCGGGCCATGGGGGGCCGGATCCCGGGGCACCGGGGTATATCAAAGGGGTGTGGGAAAAAGATATTGTGCTGCAAATGGCCAAAACCCTGGCTGCCAAACTGCGGGACCGCCTCAAATGCACCGTGACCCTCACCCGGAGCACTGATACAAAATTGACCCTGGAAGAAAGAACCGCCATTGCCAATACCCAGCGGGCTGATCTGTTCATTTCCCTGCATACCAATGCGGCCCGGAACAAAAACCTGGCCGGCATCGAAACATATCTTCTGAACCTGGCCACTGATGAACAGGCCATTGCAGTGGCTGCCAGGGAAAACGCCACCTCCAGGAAAAATATTTCCGACCTGGAATTTATTTTAAGTGATTTGATGAAACATGCCAAAATCGGTGAATCCACCCGCCTTGCCAATGATGTGCACAAGGCCCTTATTCAGGGGATGACCAAAAAATATACCGGCATCAAGGATCTGGGTGTTAAACAGGCCCCGTTTTATGTACTGCTGGGAGCCCGCATGCCCTCCATTCTCATTGAAACCTCATTTATTTCCAATAAACAAGAATGTAAGCGGCTGCTGACCCCTTCCTATCAGGAAAATATCTGCAATGCCATTGCAGACGGTGTACAAAAATATGTTGATGCAACAAACCCGCGGCAATTGTGATCTATAAAAAAGAAAACCAAAAAAATACAAGGAGAAACCCATGTCTTTTGAAAACATTATCCTGACAATGGAAAACAACATTGCTTTGATACAGTTCAACCGGCCCAAGGCATTGAATGCTTTGAACAATGCCATGTTTGATGACCTTGACCAGGCCCTGGACCAGGTGCAGGCAGATCCTGAAATACGGGTCCTGGTGCTCACCGGTGCCGGGGACAAAGCATTTGTGGCAGGTGCGGATATTGTGGAGCTTACCAAAATGACCCCCCTCCAGGGAAAATTTTTTTCCAGAAAAGGCCAGAAGGTGTTTTCAAAAATTGAAGACCTGCCCATCCCAGCCATCGCCGCAGTCAATGGATACGCCCTGGGCGGTGGTTCTGAAGCCGCCCTGGCCTGTGATTTTATCTATGCCTCTGAAAAAGCTGTTTTCGGACTTCCGGAAATCAATCTGGGCCTGATCCCGGGTTTTGGCGGTACCCAGCGTCTGGCCCGCATTGTGGGCAGCAACCGGGCAAGGGAAATGGTATTCACCGGAAAAAACATTACCGCCCGGCAGGCATTTGAATTCGGGATGGTCAACCAGGTGTGTGCCCCTGAAGATCTCATGGATGCGGTTATGAAGACCGCCGGCAACATTGCTGCCAAAGGCCGTGTGGCCCTGCGGGCTGCCAAGGAAGTCATCCACAACGGGACCAATACAGACCTTGAGACCGGGTGCAGGATTGAAAATGATGCATTCGGCCTGACCATGGCCAGTGCTGATGCCAAAGAAGGCACATCCGCCTTTCTGGAAAAACGCAAACCCGTGTTCACAGGCGGGCTCAACTGACCCGGCCCAACCCCGGACCGGGCAGCAGCCTGTATTTTTTAAAAGGAAAGACCCATGCCCATTTTTGATATTGATTTTGAAACCATGCCCAGGGAAGGCCTTGAAGCCATCCAGCTGCGGCGGCTCCAGACTACCATTGACCGGGTGTACGCAACCGTGCCGTTTTACAAAAAAAGCTTTGATGCTGCAGGTATCACCCCCAGAGATATCCAGACCCTGAACGATCTGAAGCTTCTTCCTTTTACCACAAAACAGGATTTGCGAAACAACTATCCCTATGGTATGTTTGCCGTCCCAATGGAACAGGTGGTGAGGATTCACGCCTCATCCGGCACCACCGGCAAACCCACGGTGGTGGGATACACCCGGCGTGATGTGGATACCTGGGCCAATCTCATGGCCAGGAGCCTGTCTGCTGCCGGGGCCGGTTCCGGGGATATCATCCACAATGCCTTTGGATACGGGCTTTTCACAGGTGGGCTTGGGGCCCATTACGGGGCGGAGCGTTTGGGGGCGTCGGTGATTCCGGTGTCCGGCGGAAATACCAAACGCCAGATTACCATTATGAAGGATTTCAAACCCACCATTTTATGCGGCACCCCCTCCTATATACTCCACCTGGCAGAGGTGGCGGATGAAATGGGTGTGGATTTCAAAGACCTGTCCTTTACCTCGGGTATTTTCGGGGCCGAACCCTGGACGGAAAGCATGCGGTCTGAACTGGAAGCCAAGCTCCACCTCAAGGCGGTGGATATTTACGGTCTCAGTGAAATCATCGGCCCTGGCGTGTCCATCGAGTGCAAAGAAGAACAAAATGGGCTCCATGTATTTGAGGACCATTTCATCGTGGAGGTTATTGATCCTGACACAGAAAAGGTACTCCCTCCTGGTGCAGAGGGCGAACTGGTATTCACCTCCATCACAAAGGAAGCCTTTCCCGTCATCCGGTACCGCACCAGGGACATCTCTTCTTTAAACCCCACCCCCTGTGCCTGCGGCAGAACCCATATCCGCATGACCAAACCGGCGGGCCGCACAGATGACATGCTTATCATCCGGGGGGTCAATGTGTTTCCCTCCCAGATCGAAAGCGTGCTCATGGAGACCAAAAAAATCCTTCCCCATTACCAGCTGGAAGTGAACAGAAAAGACAACCTGGATACCCTGACGGTGAAAGTGGAGATCAGTGAAGGCCTTTTCAGTGATGATATCAAAAGCCTGCAGACCATGGAAAACCAGATTGCCCACGACATAAAGGAAACACTGGGGGTGTCTGCCCGGGTCATGCTGGTGGAGCCCAAAGCCATTCAGCGGAGCCAGGGCAAGGCCGTCCGGGTGATTGACAAACGAAACCTATAATAAAGGAGACCCCACATGCTTGCCGAACAGATATCCATTTTCATTGAAAACAAAGAGGGCCGGCTGGCGGAAGTCACCGCGATCCTGCGGGATGCAGATGTGAACATCCGGGCATTGTCACTGGCCGACACCACGGATTTCGGAGTGCTCAGGCTCATTGTGAACAACAATGACAAGGCGGAAGCGGCGCTGCGCAAAGAAGGATTTACCGTGGGAAGAACCAAGGTGCTGGCGGTGGAAGTTACCGACGAACCCGGCGGTCTCAACAAGGTACTGGATCCCTTGTGGATGCAGAACGTCAATGTGGAATACATGTATGCCTTTGCCAACCCCCAGTGTAAAAACGCCATCATGGTATTTCGATTCGATGACCACAAAAAAGCATTGGAAATCCTGGAAGAAAGACAGATCAGGGTTATCAGTGCCGAGGAGATTTCCAGCCTGTAATTTTTTTGCACGGCCCTGCCGGGCGAAACAGCCTGAAACATCACAGGCGTTACTGTGCAACCGCCTCTGAAAAAAAAAAGCTTTCTACCGGTACTACACCGGCAGATTGATGGTAAAACAGCTGCCCTGACCGGGACTGGATGCCACCTGAATCCGGCCCTTGTGGTTTTCTGTGATGATGAAATAGGAAACCGCAAGGCCCAGGCCAGTGCCCTCTCCTACGCTTTTGGTGGTAAAAAAAGGTTCAAATATCCGCTTTCTCTGCGCTGCGTTCATGCCGGGGCCGTTGTCCTGAATCTGGACACTGACCATATCATGCTCCAGGAACAGGCGCAGGAAAAAACACGGATCCTGGTTCATTGGATCTGACATCATGGCCTGGGCACCGTTTGACAGGATATTGAAAAACACCTGCTGGATTTCACTGGCCTTGCAGGAGACTTTGGGCAGGCCGGGCATGTAGTCCCGTTCTATGCGAATCTTTTTGAAATCAAATCTCTTTTTCAGGTTATAATCACTTTTTGCCAGTTCAAGGGTCTGGTCCAAAAGCATTTTCAGATCTTCATGGACAAATCCTGAAGCCGATTTTCTGGAAAAAGAGAGCATATTGGAAACAATGGCTGCTGCCCGCCTGCCCGCCGTGAGAATCGCATCCGTCATTTTAAAGATGTCGCGTTTTTCCATGTATGCGCTCATGCGGTCCAGATCCAGCGCCAGTTCCCTGGCTGCTGCCAGATTGGCAGGCAGCCTGTTTTTCAAACGGTTCTGGATCACCTGGGTATTTTGCAGAATACCGGCCAGGGGATTGTTTATCTCATGGGCCATGCCTGCGGCCAGACTGCCCAGAGACACCATTTTTTCTGACTGTATCATCATT
>JAZBPL010000020.1:0-10027 GCA_036351635.1 Desulfotignum sp. | reverse complement strand
CCCGTGCGCCACTCTACTCAGGATTGCAAGCAATCCCTTTCTCGTTCGACTTGCATGTGTTAAGCACGCCGCCAGCGTTCATTCTGAGCCAGGATCAAACTCTCCAGTTAAATCCTTACTTGGCTTAATTCAATAAGCCTTCTAAAACTCTTTAAGGTCTTGTTTAAGACCCGCTTCAAACTTTATCACTGACCAATTTTCAAAGATCAAACATTTGGCTGGCCACAACTTTTTCTGTGACCGAAAAACCTGGCTAATATACACAGAGGATCAGGCTTTGTCAAACCTTTTTTCACATCACTGCACAATTATTTTATGGTACTTTTTTTTACCGGCCCGCAGCAAAATTTCACCCTGGTCTATATCGGCTGCTGAAACCGCCTGATCAAGGCCGGACACACGGTTTCCATTGATATAGGCCCCACCCTGGGTCACAAGGCGTCTGGCATCGGATTTGGATTTACACAAACCGGTTCTGGTGAACAGATCCACCACAAGGGATGTCTCCTGCATATCATTTTTATCAATTTGTGTTGCAGGAATGGAGGCATCTGATGCAGCAGAATGCTGTCCCCTGGGTATGGTGGCCCCGGGCAGAAGCCCTTCAGGCACATCAATGCTTCCGAATACTGATGCAGCCGCTTTCAATGCATTGCAAGCGGCTGCATCACCATGGGCGATTTTTGTGGCTTCATAGGCCAGAATAGTTTTGGCCATGTTCAGATCAGCCCCTGAAAGGGTTTTTACCTGCCCAATTTCCTGCATGGGTAAAAAAGTAAACAAGGCCAGAAACCGTGCCACATCCGCATCATCACAATTGACCCAGAACTGGTAATAATCATAGGGGGAAAATCGGTCCGGATCCAGCCATACAGCGCCCTTGTGGGTTTTTCCCATTTTGATGCCGGAGGCGGTTGTTATCAACGGAAATGTGATGCCGAATGCCTGTTTTCCAAGGGTTCTGCGAATCAGATCAATACCGGCCACAATATTTCCCCATTGATCACTGCCACCCATCTGGAGCAGGCAGTCATGGTTTTGTGCCAGTTTCATAAAATCATATGCCTGGAGCAGCATATAATTGAATTCGATAAAGGTCAGCCCCTCTTCTGACTCCATACGGGCCCTGTAACTTTCAGCCTTTATCATACGGTTGATGGAAAAATGCCGGCCGATATCTCTCAGAAACGGGATATACCCCAATTTGGTCAACCATTGGGCATTGTCCAGCAGCAGGGCCCGGCCGTCGTCAAAATCAATAAACCTGGACAGCTGGGCCCTGATGCCGGCCTTGTTTTCTTCGATCTGTTCCTGGGTGATGATCTGGCGCATTTCGGTTTTCCCGGACGGATCTCCGATGAGGCCGGTGCCGCCACCAACAAGACCTATGGGCCGGTGCCCGCACCGCTGCATATGGGCCAGGGCCATTATACACACAAGGCTTCCCACATGCAGGCTGGATGCGGTGGGGTCAAAACCAATATAACAGGTGGCCCGGTTATTTTCCAGGTATTCTTCCAATTCCTGTGTATGGGTCACCGCATCAATGAACCCCCGTTCCTTTAAAACCGATAAAACATTCATGAACAAAACTTCCTGTTATTTTTTGGTATATTCCACCGCTCTGGTCTCTCTTATCACCACCACTTTGACCTGACCGGGAAAGGTCAGATTTTCTTCTATCTGACGGGCAATCTCCCTGGACAAAAGCATGGCATCATCATCACTGATTTTTTCACTTTCCGTGATCACCCGGATTTCCCGGCCTGCCTGAATGGCATAGGTGTTCACCACCCCGTCAAAGGCATTTGCAATATTCTCAAGATCTTCCAGGCGCTTGATGTAATTTTCCAGACTTTCTTTTCTTGCACCGGGACGGGCACCTGACAGGGCATCAGCCGCCTGGACGATATAGTCATACACCGTTGTGGGCACCTGGTCTTCATGGTGGGCGGCAATGGCATTGACCACAGCATCAATCTCTCCGTATTTTTTTGCCAGTTTGGCCCCGATAATGGCATGGGCACCGTCCACTTCATGGTCCACAGCCTTGCCGATGTCATGAAGCAGCCCCATGCGTTTTGCCAGCTTGATATCAAGTTTCAGTTCCGCTGCAATTGTACCTGCCAGAAAAGCCACTTCAAAGGAATGCTGCAGTACATTCTGGGCATAGGATGTTCTGAATTTGAGTTTTCCCAGCACCTTGATCAATTCCGGATTGATACCATGAACCCCCAGATCAAAGGCAGCCTGTTCACCAGCCTCCTTAATGGTCTGTTCCACCTCCTGGGATGCCCGTTCCACAACGTCCTCTATCCTGGCCGGATGGATCCTGCCGTCGGAAATCAGTTTCTCCAGAGAAAGCCGGGCCACTTCCCGCCTAATCGGGTTGAATCCTGAAAGAATAACCGCTTCAGGGGTATCGTCAATGATAAGATCAATGCCGGTGGCAGCTTCCAAAGCCCTTATGTTTCGCCCTTCCCTGCCGATGATTCTGCCTTTCATTTCATCCCCGGGCAAATGCACCACAGATACGGTTTTTTCTGCCACATACTCGCCCGCATACCGCTGGACAGCAGTGGATATGATTTTCTTGGCTTCCTTGTCAGCCTGTTCTCTGGCTTCGCTGTTGATTTTTTTTACAAGCGCCGCCCCTTCGTGCCTGGCCTCTTCTTCCATAGCCTTGAGCAACAAATCTCTGGCCTGCTCCAGGGTCAGACCTGATACTTTTTCCAGTTCTTTTTTTGTCTCTTCGAGCAATGCATTATAGTGCTCTTCTGTCTGGGCAACAGCATCAAGTTTTTTGTGGATCTCAAGCTCTTTTTCCTGAAGCGTTGCCTCTCTTTTTCCCAACGCCTCCTCAGTCTGGTCCAGTTTCTCACTTTTCCTGGAAAGCCTGCGCGCTTCCTTTTTCAATTCCTCCCGGGTTTCCTGTGTTTCTGCATCAAAACTGCTTTTCATTTCCAGAAGCCGTGATTTGGCCTCCAGTCTGGCTTC
Organism: Desulfotignum sp.; assembly: GCA_036351635.1. Classification (GTDB taxonomy): domain Bacteria; phylum Desulfobacterota; class Desulfobacteria; order Desulfobacterales; family Desulfobacteraceae; genus Desulfotignum. The sequence continues at coordinate 7,030 of JAZBPL010000020.1, read as the reverse complement.
TTTTAAAAGTGTCTCCGCCTTTCTTTCAGCTTCCTCAACAAGCCTTTTTTGTTCTGCTTCAATATTTAGATTTTCCTGGAAGGTCCTCTTTTTGAGCACAAAAAATGCTATGACTCCCAATCCCAGCAATACAACAATAATCAATGAGAGTACGGTTTCCATTCAACAATTCTCCTTCAAACATAGAATATTTTCAACACGTCAAAAGGCGCGTTGCACAACTTTGACACAAATTATGGAATGGGATAATGATATGAAAAGGGGAGATGGAGTTTGAAAAGGACTTGATTAAAAAAGGCAGTTACCCCCACAAATTGCCGTGTTGCGTTTAGGGCTTTGAACCATTGGTTCAAAAGTGGGCATCCAGATAATACCTTCAGGCTTTTCCTTGCAATCGAGGAACTTGCTCACCAGTATCAGGGTGGACTCCCTTTTATGTATGCGTTAGGACAAAGTCTATTTTACAATCACGCACATTGCAGGGGTGTTGTTCCGTCACAACCTAACTATTTCTCATTCAAGTCCTTTATCAATTTTATGTATCAGAGATGCCATTTTTCTTTCCACATCTCTTTCAAATTCAGAATGTTGCTGTTTCAACTCATGAAAGTCCTTTGACAGGTTCATGGCTGCCAGAAGCAGAATAGCAGTTTTGTTTCGTTCTGAGCTTTTGCTTTCAAACATCCCTTCTGCCTCCTGAATATAATCAGTTACATGTTGCGCAACTTTTTCCGGATTTTTAACCTGGCCATCAGGTCTAAATCTAAACTCTTCCCCAAAAAGATCAATTTTGATAATTTCATCCAATGAAATCCCTTTACCGAAAACACTGCTCCGGTCACACTTTTGATCGGGTTTCTTCTGACACGGTGAAACTGTCCAGTTTTGTCAGAAGTGCATCAATTTTTGATTGAATAAACGCTTCTTTTTCAGAAAATTTCTCCTCTGTCTGGTTCTTTTTTTCCAGGTCTGATTCCAGCCGCTTTACCTGTAAAATCAAATCCTGATTCTCTGACCGAAGTGTCTGGCAAAATGCTATTAACGCATCGATTTTATTGTTGATATCATCAAACTTGTTCTTAACTGAATCATTACCCAATTTCATAATCTCACAAAGTATTAAGTTGGGGTTCAGTATAGATCAAAAGTTTTGCCAAAGTCAAGGTAATTCATTTTCCATGCGCCCGATGAGATTCTGGGCTTTTTCAAGCTCATCCAGTGTGTTGATGCCCAAAACCTGGCGGTGATCTGCCAGCACAGTTACAGCAATTTTTTCTTTGTTTTTCACACCGATATCCACCACATCTGTAAGGTAATATTCACTCTGGCGGTTATCCGGCCGCAGCAGTGCAACTGCCCGGGCTAAAAAGCTGCGTTCAAAGCAATAGATGCCGGTGTTGACACGCTGTATTTTTTTTTCCGTCTCACTGGCATCAGCCTCCTCTCTGATGGCAACCATATTCCCCTCTGCATCCTGGATGACCCGTCCGTATCCAAATGGATTTTCCAGTTCTGCCGCCAGAACCGTCACCGCAGCACCGTGGCTGCGGTGGGCCAAAACCAGATCAACAAGGGTTTTTGGCTGTATCAAAGGCACATCTCCGCACAGTACCAGCACATCCTGGATATGGGCAGCCAGATGCGGCAGGGCGGATTTAACAGCGTCACCGGTTCCCAGAAGCTGTTCCTGCAAACAAAACCCTACCTTAAAACGGGCTGCCACCTCCCGGCGGACTTTTTCTGCCTGATGGCCCACCACCACATGGATATTATCGCGTGTCACATGCATGGCACAGGCAATGACATGGACAATCATGCTCCTGCCTGCCACCTTGTGAAGCACTTTGGGCAAATCCGATTTCATCCGGGTTCCCTTGCCGGCTGCAAGAATAATCACACTCAACGCATCCATTATTCGTTCCTTTATTCTCAGAGATTGCTGCATGCTAAAAAAAGGGGTGTTTCCCAGATGGGTACACCCCTTTTAAAACAAACTGTATTAGCAAACCTGTGTATAAATGTTTACCGCATTATTTGCGCGCAGATGCAATATTGAGCCTGTGTATGGCCCGCCGCAATGCCATTTCAGCCCGCAGAAGGTCAATCCCGGCAGCCCGGTTTGCCAGGCGCTGTTCCGCCCGCTCCTTTGCAGCCTGGGCTCTGGCAATATCAATATCGCTGCCACGTTCGGCTGACTCTGCCAGAACCGTTACCTTGTCAGGCAGAACCTCTGCAAATCCGCCGTTTACAAAAAGATGCTGTTCTTTTCCCTGGGCATCGGTATACCGGAGTGTTCCCAGTTTCAGGGATGTTAAAAAAGGCGTGTGTCCCCTGAGGGCACCGAATTCACCCTCAGAGCCTGGCGCCACGACACTGTCAACCGGTTCGCTGACAACGGCCTTCTGTGGTGTCACCACTTCAAGAAATAGTTTCTCGGCCATGATTTTCCTCCGAATTAAGCGGATTGTGACTTTTTAATGGCATCTTCAATGGAACCAACCATATAAAAGGCATTTTCCGGAAGATCATCATGCTTGCCTTCAATGATTTCTTTAAATGATCTTACGGTATCTTCAACTTTTACAAAAACACCCGGCATACCGGTAAATGTTTCCGCAACATGGAAAGGCTGGGACAAAAATTTCTGCAGCTTTCTGGCCCGCTGTACCGTGATTTTATCTTCATCAGACAGTTCATCCATCCCGAGAATGGCAATGATGTCCTGGAGTTCTTTGTATTTTTGCAGGGTCTGCTGAACTACCCGGGCCACATAATAATGCTCTTCACCGATATAGTTGGCATCCAGAATCCGGGAGGTGGAATCCAGCGGGTCAACCGCGGGGTAAATTCCCAGCTCGGCAATCTGGCGGGAGAGAACAACGGTGCCGTCCAGATGGGCAAATGTGGTGGCCGGTGCCGGGTCAGTAAGGTCATCAGCCGGCACATACACACATTGAACCGCGGTGATGGAACCTTTGTCCGTGGAGGTAATACGTTCCTGGAGTTCCCCCATGTCCACCGCCAGTGTGGGCTGGTATCCAACCGCAGAGGGCATACGTCCCAGGGTTGCGGACACTTCTGCCCCTGCCTGGGTGAACCGGAAGATGTTGTCAATGAACAACAGCACGTCCTGGCCTTCCACATCACGGAAATGTTCTGCACAAGTCAATGCGGACAGGGCAACCCTGGCACGGGCTCCTGGAGGTTCTGTCATCTGCCCGTATACCAGGGCACACTTGGGAAGAACCCCGGAATCCTTCATTTCATGGTACAGGTCATTGCCTTCGCGGGTACGTTCCCCTACGCCGCCGAAAACGGAAATTCCGCCATGCTGCATGGCAATGTTGTTAACCATTTCCATCATGATAACGGTTTTCCCGACACCGGCACCACCGAACATGCCCATCTTGCCGCCCCTGGGAAAGGGAACCAGCAGATCGATAACCTTGACACCTGTTTCCAGAACCCGCACCGTGGTATCCTGTTCAATGAATGTGGGTGCATGTCTGTGAATAGGCAGTGTGTTTTCCCTGGAAATATCTCCCAGGCCATCCACAGGTTTTCCCACAACATTGAGTACACGGCCCAGGGAGGCTTCACCCACCGGCATAAGGATGGGGGAACCGGTATCTTTTACAGGCATGCCCCGCTGAAGCCCGTCGGTCACATCCATGCCGATGCACCTGACCATATTGTCACCCAGATGCTGGGCAACTTCAATAACCAGGTTGTCTTCTTCATCCCCGATGGTGGGATTGGTTACGGTCAGTGCGGTGAGTACCGATGGAAGGTTGCCGGGTGAAAATTCAACATCAACAACCGCACCAATAACCTGTGCTATTTTACCTATATTTTCAGCCATTTTTTTCTCCTAATAAAGCTGTTTACATATTTTTGCATACTTTGCTATTGTGTGACGTATTATCCCTTAAGTGCTTCAGCACCACCGACAATATCCATGAGGTCTGCTGTAATGCCGGCCTGCCGGGTCTTGTTAAAGATGCTCTGGAGTTCTGCCACCATGTCTTCACAGGCTTTGGTGGCATTTTCCATTGCCCGCATACGGGCGGCATGTTCACTGGTGGAGGTCTGGAGCAGTGCATCATATATCTGAATAAACACATTTTTGGGAAGCATTTCTCCTAAAAGTGTGTCAGATGATGGTTCACAGATATGTTCAGGAAGGAAGCCTTCATCTGCTTCAGCAGTCTTTTCCTCCACCACATCCGCAAGGGACGGGATGGGCAGAATCTGTTTGATTCTGGGCTCCTGTCTTGCCATGCTCTGAAACTCGGAATAAATCAGATATACTTCATCAACTGTTTCTTCCAGGAAACTGTCTATCAGCTGCTGCCCCGGGGTAGAAGCATGGGAAAACCCGATCTTGCCCCCCACCACATCCAAAAATTCCAGATCAAGGGTATGGGGAGATTTTCTGACCCAGTCTCTGCCTTTTTTTCCGTAGCAGAAGAAAGATATCTCCTTGCCCTGCAGTTCGGACTGAATTAATTTTCTGGTTTTGTCAATCAGATTGATATTAAATCCGCCACACAGTCCTCTGTCAGATGTACACAGGACAAGTACCACTTTTTTGACTTCTTCGCGGGGAACCAGCAGAGGACTTGCATCCGAGCTGGATTTGCCGGCGATACTGCCCAGAACTTCAGCAAATTTTGAAGCATAGGGTTTAAATTGCTCCATGTTGTTCTGACAACCGCGCAATCGGGATGTGGCAACCATTTTCATGGCAGAGGTAATCTGCTTTGTCTTTTTGACACTGCCGATCTTTGATTTAACTTCTTTTAATGTTGCCATTATATCTACCTTTCAAGCCTGGTGTTGGTGAAAAATTTTTCAAATGTGAGCATACATACCCCCGTTTTGTTTAGAGGGTATCCTTAAATTCTTCATCATAGGCTTCCAAAGCCTGTTTGAGCTTGGATTCGATATCCTGGGTAATTTCTTTTTTCTCTATCAGGCCCTGGTAGATTTCAGGAAACCGGTTTTCAATAAATGGATACAGTCCTTCTTCATATTTGGCAACCGCTTCTTTGGGGTATTTGTCAATATATCCTTTGGTACCGGCATACAGGGCGGTTACCATTCTTTCCATGGGAAGGGGCTGGTACTGGGGCTGTTTGAGCAGTTCCACCAGACGTTCACCACGGGTCAGCTGTTTCTGGGTGGCGGCATCCAGATCGGAGCCAAACGCGGCAAAAGCTTCCAGTTCACGGTACTGGGCCAGGTCCAGACGCAGGGTACCTGCCACCTGTTTCATGGCCTTTACCTGGGCGGCACCCCCAACACGGGATACAGAAAGCCCCACATCAATGGCCGGCCGTATACCGGCAAAAAACAGGTCCTTATCCAGAAAAATCTGGCCATCTGTAATGGAGATAACATTGGTGGGAATAAATGCAGACACATCCCCTTCCTGGGTTTCAATAATAGGAAGTGCGGTCAGAGAACCGGCACCCTTTTCATCGCTCAACTTGGCAGAACGTTCCAGAAGCCGGGAATGGTTGTAGAAGATATCACCGGGATAGGCTTCACGTGCCGGCGGCCGTCTCAAAAGCAGGGATACCTGGCGGTAGGCAACCGCCTGTTTGGACAGGTCATCATAAATAATCAAAGCGTGTTCGCCCTTGTCCCTGAAATATTCACCCATGGCGCAGCCGGCATAGGGTGCCAGGTACTGCATGGCAGCGGACTCAGAAGCGGACGCCACAACGACGGTGGTGTATTCCATGGCACCATGTTCTTCCAGGGCGGCAACCACCTGGGCAACAGTGGATTTTTTCTGGCCGCAGGCAACATAGATACATTTCATATCGGTATTTTTCTGGGCAATAATGGCATCAACTGCTACGGCAGTTTTACCTATCTGCCGGTCGCCGATGATAAGCTCTCTTTGTCCCCGGCCCACAGGTGTCATGCCGTCAATGGCCTTGGCACCGGTATAGCAGGGTTCATGAACGGATTTTCTGGCGATAACACCCGGGGCCACCAGTTCCATATTCATCATCACATCGGAATTGATGGGACCTTTGCCGTCAATGGGGTCTCCTGTGGTACCCACCACACGTCCCAGCAGTGCTTCGCCCACGGGGACGGATGCGATGCGCTCAGTCCTTTTGACCACATCCCCTTCCTTGATGAGTTTGTCATCCCCCAGGATGGCGATACCGACGTTGTCGGCTTCAAGGTTCAGTGCAAGCCCCAGAATCCCGCCGGGAAATTCCACAAGCTCCATTGCTTTAACTTTTTCCAAACCATATACACGGGCAATACCATCACCCGCAGAAAGAACAACACCGGTCTCATTCAGATCAACTTCAGCATCAAATCCTTTGATCTGGTCTTTGATAATCTGGCTTATTTCTTCTGCTTTAATTTCCATTAGACACTCTCACCTTTTTTTAAAGTTTCCCTCATATTGATCAGCTGAGTTCTCACGCTGCCATCCAGAACAAGATCACCGATTTTTGTGACGACACCGCCGATGAGACTTGGATCCTGTTCAACCTTCAGAACAATAGTTTTACCCACTCTTTTGGACAAGGCGTCCCGGATTTTTTCCACCGCCTCTGAAGACAATTGTGTTGCAGAGGTGATACTGGCTTTGACAATGCCCTTGAGTTCATCAGCCAGATCCTTGTAATACGCGGCGATATCCCGCAGAAATTTTATTCTTCCCTTGTCAAACAGCAACATCAGAAAAGATTTCATTACCTTTGACAGCTTTGTGGCACCCAGCACTGCTTCCAGCACTTTTTTCCGATCATTTTTATTATACAGGGGATTGGTTAATGCTTCTTCAAAGCCTTCCTGTGTATCAAAAAGGTCCACCATGGCTGCCAGCTCTTCATTGTATAGTTCGGCCTTGCCGTCTTCCTGGCCAATAAGAATCAACGCTTTGGCATAACGCCTGGAAACTGCAAGATTTTTCATTATGCCACCACCTTTTTCAAATAGTCGTCAACAAGTTTATCCTGATCATCTGATGAAATGGATTCTCGAATGACTGCTT
>JAZBPL010000019.1:0-12914 GCA_036351635.1 Desulfotignum sp. | reverse complement strand
GTCAAAGACCTCAACAAATGGTTTGGTGATTTCCATGTGCTCAAAAACATCAACCTGGAAGTCAAAAAACAGGAAAAAATTGTTATCTGCGGACCGTCCGGATCAGGAAAATCCACGTTGATCCGGTGCATCAACCGGCTGGAAGAGCACCAGAAAGGTCAGATCATCGTGGACGGCATCGAGCTGACCAACAACCTGAAAAACATTGAAATCATCAGAACAGAGGTGGGCATGGTGTTCCAGCATTTCAATCTCTTCCCCCACCTCACCATCCTGGACAACCTGACCCTGGGGCCCATCTGGGTGCGCAAGACCCCCAAAAAAGAGGCGGAGGAAACCGCCATGTTCTATCTGGAAAAGGTCAAGATCGCGGAACAGGCCAAAAAGTTTCCCGGCCAGCTGTCAGGGGGCCAGCAGCAGCGGGTGGCCATTGCCAGGAGCCTGTGCATGAAGCCCAAGGTGATGCTCTTTGATGAACCCACCTCAGCCCTGGACCCGGAAATGGTCAAGGAGGTGCTGGATGTCATGGTGCAGCTGTCGGACGAAGGCATGACCATGATCGTGGTGTCCCATGAAATGGGGTTTGCCAAAACCGTTGCCCAGCGGGTCATGCTCATGGATGAAGGCATGATTCTGGAGGAAAACAACCCGGTGGACTTCTTTGAACATCCCCAGCACGAGCGCACCAAGTTCTTCCTCAGCCAGATTCTCCATTAAATTGCATCTTCTCATTTGAAGCCCGCCCCGGGGTGTGTCCTGTGCCCGGCCCGAGATCCTGCGGGGCCGTTGCCATAATAATTTTCAGGAATGGAACCAGGCAGCCGGACAATCCTTCATATCCTGACCTGCCCGGGTTGCCCCTCCGGCTCTGACGGTCCGTTCACAGGACACACCCCGGGGCTCCTACTAAACATCTCTCTTGGCCAGATTTATGGTGACTGATAAATTCAGAGATACTGACATCAAATATTCAAAATACTGTTCGCAAAATCGTTTGCAGCTCAATTCAGAATAATAATGATCCCAGGTTCAGTTTATATAGGTCTTTATGACCTCAACCATATTTAGACTCTTTTTTGTTATAGCGTATGTTGCATTATATTCCCAGATGTCAGAAATTCTGAAATTTACCGCAGAAAACTGGCAACGCTCCTGCCAGTTGCAGTATTACGCTTTGCCCTGTGTGCGTAATTTTGGCTAAAATGAATCCACAGGAGAATGATTGCAATAAGGCGCATTCCTGGGAGTTCAATTTGATGTAATCGGCCAGTGGTGGGCGGTGGGTGTTGTCTGCATTCTATTTTGCCATGTTTGTTACCGGGTGTTAGGCATGCGCAGCGTTAAGAACGGCAAATTGTTTGAGGACCTACCGGACCGGAGTTTTTGCCGTTTAGCGAAGCATGCCTTACACCCGGTCAAACAGGGCGGACAGATGCAGGCGACACCCACCGCCCACCACGGGTCGAAGCCGACAACAGCATTTTAACTTGACACAGTATCCGGTTATCAAGTATGACATAGGGCAATGAAGCACCGCATCAAAATATGGTTTCATGCTGGATCCAGCTCCGACATCAGGGAAATCACCCTGCACAAGCTGGTGGCGGCCTTTCTGTTCATTGCCGGCATGTGCGCTGCAGGGGCAGCCGGATGGATCGGGTATGATTATTACAGGCTGCGCACCCTTTCCTTTGACACCAGGACCCAGCAGCAGATAATCCAGTCCCAGACCGGTGAAATCCAGATCCAGCGGCAGCAGCTCCAGCAGTTTGCCAAAACCGTTGAACACCTCAAAGAAAGGGTCGAAGCCCTGGACAAACTCGAAGACCGGGTGCGCCTCATTGCAGACATTAAAAAGCCCGGCAGCACAGGGGGCTTCATCGGTATCGGCGGCATTCCGGAAAACAGCCTGGACCTGGATCTTCCGTTGGATGAAAAACACAACAACCTGGTCCGGGAAATGCACCACCAGCTTGACCAGACCGCTTTGACCGTAAAGCAGCAGTTTCTGGATTTCGACCATTTGATAAAAGAACTGGAAAAAAAGAAAAACCTGCTGGCCTCCACCCCCTCCATCAGGCCGGTGGAGGGCTGGGTCACCTCCGGATTCGGTTACAGGGATTCCCCGTTCACAGGAGAACGTTCATTTCATGCCGGCCTGGATATTTCCAACAAACCCGGAACGGAAATCATTGCCACTGCCAATGGAAAAATTTCCTATGCATCCAGAAAATCGCTTCTGGGCAATCTGGTGACCATTGACCATGGGTACGGCAGGGTGACCCGTTACGGTCACCTGGAAAAAATTCTTGTCAAACCCGGCCAGCAGGTGAAGCGCGGGGATGTCATCGGCCTTATGGGCAATACCGGCCAGAGCACAGGCCCCCATCTGCACTATGAAGTACGCATCAACGGCACCCCCATTGATCCGGTGAAATATATCCTGAACTAACCCCACATCCATATGGCTGTCTTTGCACGTACCACAAAAAACTGATTCTTTTTGCTGGTATTTTTTTTGCTTTTTAATTTTATTTTTTCAATTAATGATTATATGTTTATCATAACAGGCAAACATATCATTTTGAAGGGCAGGTAAAACATAGATGGTACTTAATTTTTTCACAAAGGTCTTCGGCTCCAGCAATGACCGGCAGCTGAAGAAACTGGATCCCCTTGTACAGCAGATAAACGCGTTTGAACCCCGGATACAGCAGCTGTCTGATGAACAGATGGCCCAAAAAACCACGGCGTTCAAGGAACGGTATATCAAAGGGGAATCTCTGGATGATCTGCTGCCTGAAGCCTTTGCCCTGGTCAGGGAGGCATCGGTGCGCACCCTTGAAATGCGCCATTTTGATGTCCAGCTCATCGGCGGCATCGCCCTGCACCACGGCATGATTGCCGAGATGAAAACCGGTGAGGGGAAAACATTGATGTCCACCCTGCCCGCCTATCTGAATGCCCTGTCCGGCAAAGGGGTGCACATTGTCACGGTGAATGACTACCTGGCCGGCCGGGATGCGGAGTGGATGGACCAGATTTACCGGTTTTTAGGTCTGCGCACCGGCGTCATCCTCCACAACATGACAGACCAGGAACGAAAAGATGCCTACAGCGCAGATATCACCTATGGTACCAACAACGAGTTCGGGTTTGACTATCTGCGGGACAACATGAAGTTTGACAAAGAAAGCCTGGCCCAGGGGAACCTTAATTTTGCCATAGTGGATGAGGTGGACTCCATTCTCATCGATGAGGCCAGGACCCCGCTGATCATTTCAGGACCTGCTGAAAAATCCACCCATTTATACACCCTGGTGAACGGCATTCTGCCGGGATTTAAAAAAGAGGTGGATTATACCCTGGATGAGGAATCCAAGACTGCCTCCCTGACTGAAGCCGGCATTGCCAAGGGTGAAAAGATGTTGAACGTGGACAATCTGTATGATCCGGCCAACATCGAGATCCTGCACCACCTGAACCAGGCGTTGAAGGCACACACCCTGTTCAAGCGGGACACCGACTATATTGTCAAAAACAACCAGGTGGTGATCGTGGATGAATTCACCGGCCGGCTCATGAGCGGCCGGCGGTACAGCGAGGGGCTCCACCAGGCCCTGGAAGCCAAGGAAGGGGTGAAAATTGAAAACGAAAACCAGACCCTGGCATCCATCACCTTTCAGAACTATTTCCGCATGTATGACAAACTGTCGGGCATGACCGGTACGGCAGAAACCGAAGCCCCGGAATTCAAGAAAATATATGATCTGGATGTGCTGGTGATCCCCACCCACAAACCCATGGTCCGCAAGGATTTTGCCGACCTGATCTATAAAACCAAAAAAGAGAAATATGATGCCGCCATCAAAGAGATCATTGCCCTCCACAAAAAAGGGCAGCCTGTGCTGGTGGGCACCATCTCCATCGATGTGTCAGAGGACCTGAGCAAAACCCTCAAGAAAAAAGGGGTCCCCCACAACGTGCTCAATGCCAAACACCACAAGGCGGAAGCAGAGATCGTTGCCAATGCCGGCCAGAAAGGGGCGGTGACCATCTCCACCAACATGGCCGGCCGGGGAACCGACATCAAGCTGGGGGACGGGGTGGTGGAACTGGGGGGGCTGCATATCCTGGGCACCTCCCGCCATGAATCCCGGCGCATCGACAACCAGCTGCGGGGCCGGTCCGGCCGCCAGGGAGACCCGGGATCTTCGCGGTTCTACCTGTCTCTGGAAGATGACCTGCTGCGCATTTTCGGCGGGGAGCGCATCCATTCGGTCATGGACAAGCTGGGCATTGAAGAGGGCGAACACATTGAACATCCCTTTATTTCCAAAGCCATTGAAAATGCCCAGTCCAAGGTGGAAGGCCACAACTTTGAAATCAGAAAGCACCTGCTGGAATTTGACGATGTCATGAACCAGCAGCGGGAGGTGATCTACCGCCAGCGCCGCCAGGCCCTCATGGAAGACAACCTGAAATCCGTGGTCATGGACATGGTGGAGGACAAATCATGGGAAATTGTGAACACCTTTGCCGGAGAAAAAACACCGGTGGCCCAGTGGGACCTGAAGGGTCTTGAAAAATCGGTCAAGCAGGTGTTTAACTTTGATCTGCCCCTGGCAGCAGATGCCGCATCCTTTGCCGATGCAGATGCCCTGGCTGACCATGTTTTTGAAAAGGCCAAAGCCCATTACAAAGAAAAAGAGGCCATGATCGGACAGGAACAGGCCAGGTCCCTGGAACGGTTTGTCATTCTCCAGACAGTGGACACCCGGTGGAAGGAGCACCTGTTGTCCATGGACCATCTCAAGGAAGGCATCGGCCTGCGGGGCTATGCCCAGCAGGATCCGCTGCGGATATACAAAAAAGAGGGATTTGATATGTTCCACGGACTCATGGAGCGTATCAAGGAAGAGATTGTGGATATTTTGTTCAAAATCCAGATATCCATGTCTGTGCCGGCAGATGAGCTGCTGCCCAGGGAAAAACAGGACCTGACATTTTCCCATGCGGATGAGACTGCTGTTAAAAAACCGGTGAAACGGGCTGCCACAAAGGTAAAACGCAATGATCCCTGCCCCTGCGGCAGTGGGAAAAAATACAAAAAATGCTGTATGAAATAGGAACGGCAAATGGCATCCACTGATTCCAGAACAAAGGCGGTCATCTCTTCAAAAACCAGAGAAGATCATCCGCCCAGATATAAAGTCATTCTCCATAATGACGATTATACCACCATGGAATTTGTTGTGGAGATTCTTGTCAATGTTTTTGGAAAATCACTTGAAAAAGCAACACAAATAATGCTTAATGTACATAATAAGGGGAAAGCAGTTTGCGGTATATACCCCAGAGAAATCGCAGAGACCAAAGTTGAGACAGTTCACCATCTGGCAGGCAGCAGGGGGTTTCCTTTAAAAAGTACGATGGAAAAGGAGTAGGCAGATATGATAAGCAAAGAACTGAGCACAGCCTTGGGTTTTGCCGTAAGAGAAGCAAAAAAACGGCGGCATGAGTATGTATGCGTGGAACATGTTCTTTATGCAATACTGAACCATGAAACAGGGTCCCAGACCATTGAAAAATGCGGCGGAAACCCTGCACAGATAAAAAATGAACTGGAAAAGTTCTTTGAGGAGAAACTGACAAAAATAGATTCCCAGGAAGAATATGTTCTCCAGCAGACAATAGGGTTCCAGCGCATGATTCAGCGTGCCATCAACCATGCCCGGTCTGCGGAAAAACACGAGGTGAATCTCGGGGATATCCTGGCATCCATTTTCCAGGAAAAAGACTCCCACGCAGCCTTTTATCTGGAATCAGAGGGCATTACCCGCCTGGATGTGCTGCGCCACATCTCCCATGCAACCGCTGCAGAAAACAAAGCCAAGCAGCATCCAGACCCGGCCCAGAAAATGTTCAAAATGGATGACAGAAAAACCCAGCGCCAGCGGAAAAAAGACCCTTTGGAAATATTTACCACCGATCTTCTGGCCCGGGCCAGGGACAACAAGATCGATCCGCTCATCGGCCGGGAAAATGAAACCGACCGGGTGATGCAGATCCTGGTGCGGCGCAGAAAAAACAACCCCATCCTGGTGGGGGACCCGGGGGTGGGCAAGACCGCCATTGCCGAAGGCCTGGCATTGAAGATCCACAAAAAAGAGGTGCCGGACCTGCTCCAGGACAGTGAGCTGTTTTCCCTGGACATGGGGGCGCTGCTGGCCGGCACCAAATACAGGGGTGATTTTGAGCAGCGGCTCAAGGATGTTATCACTGCGCTGGAAGAAAAAGAGAACGCATTGCTGGTGATCGATGAAATCCACACGGTTGTGGGTGCCGGGGCCACCAGTTCCGGGTCCATGGATGCTTCCAATATCCTGAAACCTGCCCTGTCTTCCGGGGAGCTCAAATGCATCGGCACCACCACCTATGAGGAATACAAAAACCATTTTGAAAAAGACCGGGCATTTTCCCGGCGGTTTGAGAAAATCGAGGTGTCCGAGCCCAGTGTTGAAGAGACCCGGATGATCCTCATGGGACTGCGGCCCTATTATGAAAAACACCACGGGCTGCACTATTCAGACCAGACCATCGAGGCGGCAGCCTACCTGTCCGACAAATACATCAATGACCGGTTCCTGCCGGACAAGGCCATTGATGTCATCGATGAAACCGGGGCGTTTCTCCGGCTCAAGGGAGCGGCCAACCGCAGGAATGTCACCCCCAAAGATATTGAAAACATCGTGGCCAAGATTGCCAAGGTCCCGGTGACATCGGTGACCTCCACGGACAAGGCCAACCTGGAATCTCTGCCTGACAAGCTGTTCAAGGTGATATACGGCCAGGATGACGCCATAAAGACCCTGACCACGGCCATCAAACGGTCCAGGGCAGGCCTGGCCGCCCCTGACCGGCCCATCGGGTCATTTCTGTTCACCGGACCCACCGGCGTGGGCAAGACCGAGGTGGCCAAACAGCTGGCCTGGAACATGGGCATTGAATTTCTGCGGTTCGACATGAGTGAATACATGGAAAAGCATGCGGTCTCCCGCCTCATCGGCGCACCTCCGGGATATGTGGGATTTGACCAGGGGGGCATCCTCACGGACAATATCCGCAAAACCCCCCATTGTGTGCTGCTGCTGGATGAAATTGAAAAAGCCCATATGGACCTGTACAATATACTGCTCCAGGTGATGGATTATGCCACCCTGACGGACAACAACGGCAAGGCAGCCGATTTTCGGAATGTGGTCATCATCATGACATCCAATGCCGGTGCCAGGGAAATGAGTGCCAACAACATCGGGTTCGGGGCACAGACAGCCAAAAAAGATTCCAGGGGGCTGAAAGCGGTGGAAAAGACATTCAGCCCGGAATTCCGCAACCGGCTGGACGGTATCGTCCAGTTCAACCACCTGTCTGAACCGGTCATGGAAATGATTGTGGACAAAAACATGGATGAACTCAAAAAGATGCTCAAGACCAAGCAGATCTCTTTGACCTATTCATCCAAAGCACGGACCTGGCTGGCAAAAAAAGGGTATGACCCCAAATTCGGGGCACGCCCCCTTGACAGGCTGATCCAGACCACCATCAAAGACCGGCTGACAGATGAGATTCTTTTCGGCAAACTGGCAAAAGGCGGAAAAATAACCATCGGCCTGAAAAACGATCAGCTGACCTTTTATTTCAAGAGCTGAATGCCCCTTTTCAGGTTGTCAGACCAGATTGAATTCCCGCCGGCATGGCTGGCCAGATCTGACGGCCTTCTGTGCATCGGCGGGGATCTTTCCTGTGAACGGCTTCTGCTGGCCTATCAAAACGGGATTTTTCCCTGGTTTTCCGAGAATGAGCCCATTCTGTGGTGGTCCCCTGATCCCCGCCTGGTGCTGTTTCCATCCCAGATAAAGATCTCCAGAAGCCTGCGCAAAACCATCAGAAAAAACATGTTCCAGATCACACTGGACCGGGCGTTTGCCCGGACAATCACTGCCTGTGCAGCACCCAGGAAAAAGGCGCATGAAGGCACCTGGCTGGTGGATGAAATGCAGGATGCCTATATTGCGCTGCACAGGCTGGGGTATGCCCATTCAGTGGAAACCTGGTACCAGGGGCAGCTTGTGGGGGGATTGTACGGCATCAGCTTAGGGGGTGCTTTTTTCGGGGAATCCATGTTCAGCCGGAAAAGTGATGCTTCAAAAGTCGCCCTGGTGGCTCTGGCACGGCTGCTGCAGGCCCATGGGTTTGATTTCATCGACTGCCAGGTGACAACGGAGCACCTGTGCCAGATGGGGGCGGTGGAGATCCCCAGGCAGCGGTTTCTGGATATCCTGCACCGGTCCATCATCCGGAAAACCGATCCTGACATCTGGCGGCAAAACGCCATCCAGGACCTTGTTGTCTGATTCTTCTTGATTCAAGGACAGCCGAAGCCCTGTACCCGTGCCGGGAATCCTGTTTTCCTTGACAAAACAGCATGTATCATCATAATGTTAGCATAATAATTTTTTCAGGAGTCAACAATGCTGCTCAAGCTTTTTTTATGCTTCACCCTGATCCCGGTGGTGGAGCTGTATCTGCTCATAAAGGTGGGTACCATCATCGGCGGATTCAACACCATTCTGCTGGTGATCCTCACAGGATTTGCCGGTGCCTGGCTGGCCAAAATGGAGGGGATGCACACCATGCTCAAGGTCAGAATGAACCTGCAGCAGGGCATTACGCCGGCTGAAGAGCTGCTGGATGCCGTGATCATTCTGGTTGCAGGGGTGGTGTTGATCACCCCGGGGCTTATCACAGATTTTTTCGGCCTGATGCTGCTGTGGCCGGTCACCAGAAATTACTTTAAACGGATGTTGCGCAGAAAATTTGACGAAATGCAGGCCAGGGGGAACATCAATATCACCCGTTACCCGTAAAAACCCACAGGAGGCCATATGTTTTTAGACCAGATTCGCGAACGCAGAAGCATACGCAGATACACAGATCAGGCGGTTGAAAAGGAGAAAGTCGATCTTCTGGTGGAAGCAGCCCTGCGGTCTTTTTCCTCAAGGGATATCAAACCCTGGCAGTTTGTGGTGGTGGACGAAAAAGATCTGCTTGAAAATCTCGGATCTGTAAAACCCCATGGGTCTTCTTTTTTAAAAAATGCGCCCCTGGCCATTGTGGTGTGCGCTGACACCGCTGCCAGTGATGTGTGGGTGGAGGATACAGCCATTGCGTCCACCTTCATTCACCTGGCTGCCCGGGACCTGGGGCTTGGGTCATGCTGGGTTCAGATCCGCAAACGGGACCATTCTTCGGCCAAAACCGCTGATGCCCGTGTCAAAGAAATTCTGCACATACCGCAAAACCTGCAGGTTGCATCCATTATTGCCATAGGGTATCCTGAGGAGTCAAAACAGGGGCATGCAAAAGAGACCCTGGCCTATGACAAGGTTTTCTTCAACCAGTACACCCCGTTGCGGTAAATGGACGTCAAAACAAAAATCCTGGAGATGATCCAGAAACGGGAGAGCGATATCCCCGGGCTCTCTGCGGTCATGGACAATATCATCAGCGTGGCGTCAGATGATAAAACCACCACAGAGGAACTTGCCGATATCATCTCCCATGATCCGGCAATGACCGCAAAGCTGTTGAAGCTGGCCAACTCCATTTACTATGCCCAGAAGAACCGGGTGGAAACCGTCAAACGGGCCATTACCGTTATCGGGTTTGATGAAATTATCGGCATTGCCTTGGGGATGGGCACCCTGTCTTCCATTGTCGGAAAAAACGGTTTGCGCCTGGACATGAAAGCCCTGTGGATTCACAGCATCGGGGTGGCCACCGCTGCAAAGTCCCTGGCCTTGAGAACCAACCCCGGCATTGCCAACAAGATCTTTATCCCCGCCCTTCTCCATGACATGGGTAAAATTGTTTTTGCCGTGTATTTCCAGGATGAATATACCAGGGTGCGGCAGTCTGCCATGGAAAACAAAAAACCGCTGTATCTTGCTGAAACCGGGATGATGGAAATGGACCATGCCATTTTGACAGGATTGCTGATGAAACGGTGGAATTTCCCAAAATCCATCATGCTTCCCTGCCGTTTCCACCATGCACCGGATGCGTCTCCGGTCCAGTTCCGGTACCATTCTCTGATCATCAATCTGGCTGACTACCTGACCCAGAAAGCCAGAATCGGCCACAGCGGAAACCCGGTACCTGTGACCATCAAAAACTGCCCCAGAAAAATCGGTATCAATGAAGCCGTGCTCAGGCTCACCATTGACCAGCTCAAACGCAAGGAAACCGATATCAAAGATTTCTTTGATATCACCACCAGTTAGCCTGTCCATGCCTGTATCAGCTGTCAGATCTTTTTGAGATGCCGCTTTCCGGAAGCGTGCCTGGCAGCGGCTGTAAATTGTTCCAGGCTCTGTTCCAGTGCAGCCAGCTCCAGGGTATCGCCCGGATACAGATCCTCTTTTCCCATATTTTCAAAGGCTGTCACAACATCCATGACAGACAGGCATTCAAAGTCAATTCTTCACATGGGGTTGATTTTTTCGGGACAGATATAGCGCCAGCCGCTGCAGGCCTTCTTGTGTTGATATTTTCGGGTAATACCCCAGGTCCTTTTTGGCCCGGGTGATATCAAACCAGTGGGAAGTGGCCAGTTCCCTGGCTGCAAACCGGGTCATGGGCGGTTCTTTTTCGATTCTCAACGCCTTGTACACAATTTCAAAAAAATAGCCGGCTGCGTAAGCAGCCTTTGCTGAAACATGCCCCTTTACAGGGGGCAGGCCGGCAGCTTTTAAAAATGCATTGGCCATCTGCCATTTGGATACCGGGTCATCCTGGCTGATAAAATAGATCCTGCCGGACAGACCCGGGTTCTGCTCGAGTTTTTCCGCTGCCAGGATATGGGCCCAGGCAGCATTGTCCACGTAAACTGTATCCACCAGATCATCTGTGGGCCCCACCATTTTCAGCTTTCCCGCCCGTTTGATGATGCCGGGAACCACGTGGTTGTCTTCGGGTCCCCAGATCAGGTGGGGACGCAGGATAATGGCCAAAAGTCCCTGTTCTGCAGCCTTCCGCACCAGTTTTTCCGCCATGGCCTTGGTTTCTGGATAGGGGGCCAGATAGGAGTCGGGATAGGGAACCGATTCATCCACATTCTCCATGTGGGAATCATTGAACACGACACTGGGGGAGCTTGTGTAAATCAGTTTTTCCACACCCTGTGCCCTGCAGGCATCTATCACATGGCGGGTGCCGGTGACATTAACCCGGTGATAGCTGTCATACGGCCCCCACAATCCGGGTTTTGCCGCCACATGAAAAACCGTGTCCATGCCGTTTGCTGCTGCCATGACAGCCTGGCCATCTGTCAGATCTCCCTGGATCTGGTCCACCCCCATCTGTTCCAGGGCCTGGTACCTGCCCCGGGAAAAAGAGGTGACCCTGATTTTCTTGTGTAAAAGCTGCTTTACAATTGCCCGGCCGAGAAAGCCGCCACCGCCTGTAACCAATACCTTTTCCATAGATGTCCGACCCTTTTTGCCCCGGCTGAAAATTTCAACAATATCCTTGACAAGGCAGATATTTTACAGTAGAAAAGACAAACTTTTTGCTGAGCGGGAATAACTCAGTGGTAGAGTGCGACCTTGCCAAGGTCGAAGTCGCGGGTTCAAATCCCGTTTCCCGCTCCATTTTTTTTGCCTTTATTTTTTTTCTTTTCTTCAGGTTTCCAGAATCTGTCTCAAATATTTTCAAATTTGCAGCACCTGCCCCAGATTTTTTTCTTTTCCCAGCGCATAAACCGCAGATGCCACTGTCAGATCAAACAAAGCCATGCCCACGGATTTAAAAAACCAGGTTTTGTCTTGGCCTGTGGCAACCGGGTGCCTGGTAACCGGGGCAAAGGGGTGAATTTTATCTTTGGATACCACCCGGTTTTTCAAGGGGATACAGATATCACCAGACTCTTTTGCTGCAAAAGGGGTATCCACATACACGGCATCTGCCGCAGCAATGACAGCATCGGGAAGTTCTTTCATCTCCGGTGTAAACGAGCCGATGGAGATAAAGGTTTTGCCTTTGACATCTTCAGGATCGGCTTCAAATACAGGCTGTGTGCTTGTGGTGGCACAAATCACCACCTGGCAGGCATCCACCAGCTGTCTGGCTGTTTTTGCAACCTGAAAATTGACATGGGGGTGTGATTTTTTCAGGGTTTCAATCATTGCCCGGGCCGCAGTCCCGTGAAGATCCGCCACCCACAGGGTGGAAATTTTCCGGTTGAACAAAAGAAATTGCGCCTGGCTTATGCCCTGGACCCCGGCACCGATGATGCCGGCCGTGTGAACGGTTTCCGGGGCCAGGCATGCCACGGCCAGCCCCCCCACTGCCCCGGTTCTTTGCGCGGTCAACGCAGCCCCGTCCATGATGGCAAGGGGCGCCCCTGTGTGGTTGTCCGCCAGCACCAGGATGCCGTTCACCACAGGATGCCCGGATGCAGCAGCCCCCGGAAACACAGACACCAGTTTGGTGGCAAAATGGTCACTGGAAAAGCAGGGCATGAGCAGCAGGGTGTTTTCGTCATGGGGCACATGCATTCTGTCAGGCATGTGAAAGGCGTTGTCCAGCACCAGGCCGTAGGCGTGTGCCACTGCTTTCTGGATATCTTTCAGATCCAGGCTGTCAATGGCCTGTTTATTGAAAAAATACATAGAATCCTCTTTATTGGGGTTGCAATTTTGAATTTCTTACCATATGGATGCTGAAAATGCCATACACGGATGGCCATAAAAATAACACCCATGCCCTGACGGGTATAACAAGAAGGTTGTTAGCTGTTAGCTGTTAGCTTTTAGCTTTTAGCTTTTAGCTTTTAGCTGTTAGATTTTAGG
>JAZBPL010000018.1:0-8246 GCA_036351635.1 Desulfotignum sp. | reverse complement strand
TAATTGCCCCCGGAAAAGAGGCTGACCTTGTGGTTATGGATGCCCCTGTGGGATCAGTGGGACAGGATGCCCTGTCGGCTATTGCTGCCGGTGATGTACCGGGTGTCTCAATGGTCATGGTTGACGGTGAGATAAAGGCCCTGAAAAGTAAAAATACTGCGCCTGCAGCACGTCAGGTTTTCATTGAGGACTGACGGCTGTTTTCAGCCTGACGGGTGATGCCAAAAGGCATTTCTCCAAAGTGTTCAGCGAAATTTATGAGGAGGTCCCATGTTAATCGATATGGAAAAATGCACCCATTGCGGCAGATGTGTCAGAGATTGTCCGCTGGGCGCTATCCGGTTTAATGACAATAGACTTGCGGTCAGTGAGGATTGCACCCTTTGCGGCGCCTGCGTTAAATTCTGTCCGGAAGGCGCACTTGATCTGCAGGACACAATGGTCCCTGGCGCGGTTCAGTGTGATTCCTGCCCCATTGTGTGCACCATAAAGCCGGGTTTCAAGGGGGCCTGTCTGCGTTATGCTAACGATGGCGGGCATATCAGGCGTATCGAATATCCCCGCACGTTTGAAGAGGTTGCATCCATAGTAGGCCCGGAAGCAGACGCGGCTATCCGGCACCCCCTCATAACCGCACTTGGTTCCGGAACCACCTATCCAGACTGCAGGCCTGCCCCTTACATTGTCAGCGGAAGACAAGCGAATGTAGATGTTGTCACTGTCGCAACGGAAGCACCACTGCTTTACAGCACAGTGATGCTGAAAATTGACACCGATATCGCCCTTGGAAAAGAAGGTGATGTGGTGAGTACCAAAAAAGAAGCCATCGGCATGGTAACCACAGACCAGTACGGCTCCAAGGTCCTTTCCATTGGAGGCCCTAACATGCTGGCAGGGCCAAACGGTTTACTGGTGGCAAGAACCCTGACGGATCTGGCCAATCAAAAGCCGGTGAAAATGAAGATCAATTATTCCATTCGCCTGGAGCTGCAGGTGGGATCCCCTCCCATCATTAATGGTGAACCGGCTGGCAGGCGTATTGTCGGTTGCGGCAGTGCCACGATAGGCATGTTCGCACCGCTGCTCAGAGAAGCGGCCGATGATGTAATCATTCTTTCCCACCCACCGCATACCGGCGTGCTCAGTGAGCATGCGGCCGGGCGTTTTTTGAACGTTGCGGCAACCGGTCTGCACCTGAACCTGCGGAAAGGAACACCGGGAAGGTATATTGCAGAACCCGGTACCGGCTGGGGAGGAACAACCGTGTCAGCGCCTGCTGAATTAATTCACTCTGTGGATCCTGACATTTCAGTACCCGGTATGACAATACTTATCACTGAACCCACAGGAAGCCGGGCAGCATTGCTGGAAATGGACAATAACGGATCGTTTAGAGAGATAGATTTTACCCCTGCGGTTAAACAGGCACTTGACGCTATTTCCCAAAGCTGTGAAATGTCCATGGTATCTGGTGTCTACATTGGAGGGGCCGGCGGCAGTGCACGGGCCGGGGTTACCCGGGCCCCACTGAAATTGACCCGGGCGGTGCACCAGAACAGGGCCAATCTCACCGTAGGCGGTGCACCTGTTTTTCTCTACCCCGGGGGCGGCATAAATTTTATGGTTGATGTGGAACGGGTAAAGCCGGAATTTTTTTACTGGACACCTGCACCATCGGTCATCTGCCCCATTGAATATACAATGACACAATCTGATTACAAAAAAATGGGAGGCCATGTGGAAGCCATGAAGCCTTTTAACCCGGGAAAATCATCCAAAAAAATGCATTAGACAGGCTAAAGGAACGGACATGGATATAAGAAAATTTGTTGATATACTGGAAGAAATTCATTCGGAAAACACTAAAAAGGTAGTGCCGGCAGTAAAAAAAGCGGCAGCAGCAGCGGTTATCAAAAATCCTTTTTCAGGACAGTATCAGGAGGATCTTGGGGTCCTGATTGAGATGGGTGACCAACTTGGTGAAATCCTTGTTCATCGGGCCGTCAAAGCCCTTGATATCACCCCTGAACAGGTGCAGAGTTTCGGCAAGGCCGCTGTTGTGGGAATGGGAGGAGAACTGGAACATGCAGCAGCCCTTCTCCACCCGAAACTCGGCCACGCTGTGCGCCGCCTAGTTGGCGGCGGTAAAACTATGATGCCGTCAGCAAAAAAAATGGGCTGCCCGGGCACGGAAGTGGATGTCCCGCTCCATTGCCGTGACGCTGCCCTGGTCCGCGATAATTTTGATGCCATGGCGGTCAGGATTCAGGATGCGCCCCGTTATGATGAGATCATTGTCATCGTTGTTCTGACCACCGGGGGGAGGCCACTGGCCCGGGTCGGGGGGTTGAAAAAAGAAGAAATCCGTGCCCATGACGGGTTACGTTAACCCTTGAGGAGGATGATGCTGTGGCACTTCCTGATTTTCAATACCACCAGCCGACAACACTGGACGATGTCTGTCGGATACGCGGCAAATATGGTGGAAAAGGGATATTACTGGCTGGCGGGACAGACCTGATCGTAAAAATGAGAAACCGGGAATTGCTTCCGGAACATGTCATCTCCCTGGACGGCATGAATGCATTGGGGCAGATTACGGAAACACCAGTTACGGTGTCCATAGGATCCATGTGCACGGTCACCCAGATTACCAGATCCCGGACCATCCGCAGTTTTTTTCCCGCACTGGCTGCCGCAGCAGACGAACTTGGTTCCCCTTCGGTGAGAAACATGGGCACGGTTGGCGGCAACATCGCGACTGCCAGTCCTGCAGCAGATCTTCCCCCGGCTTTAATCGCCTACGGCGCAACAGCAAATCTGAAAAGCATCCACAGCAGCCGGCTGGTAAAGCTGGAAACCCTTTTTCACTCCCCGGGAAAAACCTGCATTCAGACAGACGAAATCCTTGTGGATCTTACAATAAAAAAACCAACGCAGCTTACAGGTGCTGCTTTTTTCAAACTCGGGAACCGGAATGCACTGCAGATTGCCATCATTAACGGTGCATCATACATGTCCATTAATCCGCAGAACAACTGCATTGCCGATGCAAGGATCGTTTTGGGCGCTGTGGCACCAACTGTCATCAGGTCCTGTTCAGCGGAAACCTTCCTGGAAGGAAAACTGCCGGATGCAGATCTGTTTTTGCAGGCAGGCCAAATTGCAGCAAATGAGAGCACCCCCATTGATGACCTGCGGGGATCGGCAGCATACAGGAAAGATATGGTTGCAGTGCTCACTGCCAGGACCCTTGCATCCGCCTGGAATCAGATCCGCCACAAAAAGGAACTGCCATGAAACAAAAAATTGCGTTTTTTGTCAACAATACGTACTATGAAACACAAATAGATACCAATCTCACGCTGTTGGACCTGCTTCGGCACCATCTGGGACTGCTGGGAACCAAACGGGGGTGTGAAAAAGGGGATTGCGGCACCTGTATCGTGCTGGTTGACGGGACACCGATTAATGCATGTCTATACCTTGCGGTACGGGCAAAAGGGAAAAAAATTTCCACTGTGGAGGGGCTGGAGACTGACGAAGGCCTTCACCCCCTCCAGAAATCATTTGTCGAGAAAGGGGCTGTTCAGTGCGGATTCTGCACGCCTGGCATGCTCATGACCGGGGTCGGCCTTTTGCAGCAGAAACCCTTTCCCACTGAAGCAGAAGTGAGAACTGCCATCAGCGGTAATCTGTGTCGGTGCACCGGGTATCAGCACATAGTTGATGCTATTCTGTCAACAGCCGAAAAAATGGGTACCAATAAAAACAACATCTCATCATAAGCCGTGCCTGCTGACGCTTGATGGAAAGGAGGGAAGAGCTACAACAGGTAATTGTCATCAATAATTTATTTAAAAAGGAGAAATCAGTCATGAAGGGAAAAACCGTTTTTGTATCACTTGTATCCGTATTTTCACTCTTACTTATGCTGGCAATGCCGCTTTCCGGCATCTGCGCTGACAAAGAGTATACGTTGAAATTTGCATGGAACGACATCTGGGGCCCAAAATTCAGAGCCTCACAGGTGTACCGTCCATGCGGTGAAATGGAACGTATGGTGGAACAGGCCACAGACGGCCGGGTCAAAATGGAGATTATTTCAAAAATGTTTCCCACAGGTCAGCTGCTGGAATCCGTAGCAACCGGAAAAGCAGACGCATCCGACCTGGCCATGCCCTGGTTGTCCGGCACCTATCCCCTCCTCAACTGGGGTATCATTCCCAATATTGTAAGCCAGGACCCTGTCAAAGCCCTGGGAGAAGAACTGGCGGTGTACGAGGATGAGGAAGTGTTAAAAATACTGGATGACCGTCTCAAGGAAGTCAATCTCAAATTATGGTTTGTTACCCAGTGGGATCCGGCCAACGGTATCTGGAGCAAAAAAGAGATAAAAACCGTTGACGATATCAATGGCATGAAAATGAGCGTTGCCGGCGGTTTTTACGGCAATCTCGGCGCTAAAAACATGGGTGCCAGTGCTGTGGCCATCACCAGTGCCGAACTGGCCCCGGCCATGATGACCGGTACGGTTGATGCTGTCCTGACCAGCCTGGGGTATGGCTACTCCATCGGCCTGGCCAAGGTATCTGACTACTATACATTGACCCCGCTCAATCCCACCTGGACTGCCTTCACTGTATTGAACCGGAAAACCTTTGAATCCATGCCCGAAGACCTCCAGGGAAAACTGATGGATGTGGGAAAACAGCTCCAGCGGATGGTATGTCTTTCCACCACAGCTGAGTACGTCATGAGCCTGGACACCGTAGCCCTGTCCGGTGTAAAACGAAACACCCTGCCTCCGGATGAATTAAAGAAAGCCGTGGAAAAAACCCGGGTGGTAGAAGAAAAATGGCTGGAGGATACCGGAGAAAGAGGACAAAAACTTCTCAAGGCCATCCATGCAGCGGTAAACCGTTACCGCGACTGCAACTAACCAGTAACGCTCACAGCAACTGGTAGTTCCAGCCTTTTGAGAGCTGATACGCCCAGGATGGGCAGCCGTTTTCTGTCTGCCCATCCCCACCTCATATAGTTTTTGGGAGGAAGCATGCGTTTAATGATTCGGATAATAGAAACAGTCACAGATATTTTCAGCGGACATGTTCAGGCATGGTTGACATTGGGATTGATGATACTGGTTATGGTGGATGTGACATCACGGTACGTGATGCAAAACCCCTTGGCCATTTCCGATGAATATGGGGGTTTCTGTCTGGTGGCGATCACCTGTATCGGACTGGCGGATGCATGGAAATCAAGAAGTCATGTCCGCGTGGAATTTATCATCAACAAAATATCCTTAGGCAAACAGCTGTGGCTGAGGCTTTTCACTTTGCTCCTGGCCTTTATTTTTACCGGGTTTGTCGTGTACGGGGCCATCAGAATGGTCAATATTTCATTGATGTTCGGGACCCGCAGTACCAGCTGGCTCAGAACACCAGTTGCATGGCCCCAGATGACCATCATCGCCGGAACAGTCCTTTTGTCTCTCCAGTTGCTTGTGGAAATCATCAAGCAGATAACAAAAATAACAAACTATAACGCAGAGGAATAATAAACAATGGGCGAAGATATCCTTATTTCCATAGCACTGCTATCAGGTCTTCTGTTTCTTCTTCTGATCGGCCTTGAAATTGCCTGGTCCGTGGGGGTCATCTCACTTATCGGGTTATTGTTTTTTGTGAACCAGCCGGTTGACCAGATCGCCTACACCATGTGGGATTCCCTCAATTCCTTTGCACTGACCGCCCTGCCCCTGTTCATACTCATGGGGGCAATCCTGGGAAACACGGGCGTGAATGAAAAACTTTTCAGCGGGATCAACAAATGGTGCGGCCACCTGCCCGGCGGCCTGGTCATATCGGTCATCGCCGGGAATGCGGTTTTTGCCGCCATGTCCGGATCTGCCATGGCAGCAACGGCCACTTTCGGCAAAATTGCCTATCCTGCCATGAAAAAAAGGGGGTATGCCCCAAGCTTTGCATTAGGTTCGATCGCTTCAGGCTCGGTGCTGGCTCCCCTTATTCCGCCCAGCATCCTGTTGATTCTCTATGGTGCCTGGCAGGGCATATCCATAGTCGACCTGCTGGCTGCCGGGCTGATCCCCGGCATAATGCTGATGGTGCTGTTGATGTTGTCAGCCATTATCATGGTAAAGATCAATCCAAAGCTGGCACCGCCCCCATCCCGCTTTACCTGGGCAGAGCGGAGAAAGGCACTTATTGAGATTCTACCGTTTGCTGTGGTTATCTTAGGAGTACTGGGCGCAATATTCGGCGGCTGGATGACCCCCACCGAAGCAGGCGGTCTGGGGGCACTGCTCAGTATTCTGCTCACCCTGTATTACCGCCGGCTGACATTCAAAATACTACGGCGAAGCCTTCTGGAAACCGTCAGAGTTACCTCGTTCTCCTTGTTTATTATGGCCATGGCGACCCTGATTTCCCATGTATTCAACTCGGCCGGCGTTATTCCCATGCTCAAGGATTACGTATTGGCCATGGAACTTGGCAAATACACGATTCTTGCTGGATTTTTCTTTATGTACCTGGTCATGGGCATGTTTTTTGATTCATGGTCCATGCTGTTTCTCACATTTCCTTTTGTCATGCCCATCATCACCGGTGTCGGCATCAATCCCATCTGGTGGGGGGTCATCTATGTTCTGGCTGCAGAACAAAGCACCATTACACCGCCCTTTGGACTGGTTTTGTTCGTAATGAAGTCGGTGGTACCGGACGAACCCATAAGCACCGTGGTAAAAGGGGCGCTGCCGTATCTGATTCCCATTTATCTCAATATACTGCTGCTGATCCTTTTTCCAGAACTGGTGCTTTGGCTGCCGCGGATGCTTTCAGGGAACTGATATCAGGTTCTGCATCCTGTATGCGCACCGCCAGTTTTTTGGGGAAAACAAAGGCATTGTGAATAAGGGAATATCCCTGAGGCCTATTCCAGGTGACACTGTCATGCCGGTAATAATAATTGAACCGGGCATCCGGGTCCAGGAACTGAATGGTCAGATCAAGTCCATCTGCAATGGCATGGTTTAAGGGGATTTCATACTGAAAACCGGGAGTTGATGAATCAATGGTGAGCCGTAGGTTGTCATAAACAGCTCCCGTAACGGTGCGGCTGTTTATGATAAGTGTGGTAAAATAACCGCTATCTGCCAGCTTTTTGGAAAAAAAAGTTTCCAGTGCCTGTTTTTCTGTGGGGTCCAGCCTGCCGTCTTTGTTCAGATCATATTCATGCATGAGCACCCGGACAACGGTTTCCGTGAATTCCCAGCTGATGGCAAGCCGCTTCAGGCGGTCATCCGCCACCACGGCATGCACCCGCACATAGATGTCAGATCCGCTCCCTGCGCAGGCGGCACAGCCAAAAGCTGAAGGCACTGTCCACGCCAGCATTACAGGCATAAACAAAATCGAAATCCATAACCGTTGCATGCATTTAATTTTTCCCATCTGTCAGGCCTTTTTGTTGTATTTCCAAAAAACCCGGGGGCAAACCGGTGTGAACTGTTTTACCCCCGGCGGTGATAATGGCGCCCATAATCAGGCCGCTTTCGACATATCCCGCTGCCCGGTCAAGGGAACGTTTCAGGGACCGGGCAATGGTCTCCGGCTTCAGATCCTTTACCAGAACGGTCACCGGGATATCAGGGATATCTGTCATCGGATCCAGCTGACCAGCGGGGACTTGAACAATCCCCGCATCTTCAGAAAAACAGGCATTGGCGATATCGGTGGCTGCCGCATCAGCCCGGGCAGAAGAATGGGCCACAACCGTGGCGGCAGTGGCAATCCCCCGGGTAAAACTGCGCCCGCCCAGACCGCTGGTATTGATGCCCCAGGACAGGCACCGGGAATTTAGCATAATGACATGGGTGATTTCCGCACTGGCTATGTCGCTTCTTATCCCGACACGTGCTGTTTCATCTCCTGAAAGCCGGACGGCAACATCACCGCCGTTATCCACAATGACCTTTGACACGCCCTTTTGAAAAAGAAAATCCGCTACCCTGTCTGCGATACTGCCGGCCACTGCTGCCATTGGTGTCAAATCCGGCACATCGAATACCAGGGCGTTTTTCACCATCTGAACCGGGACGGGAAATGCCTGGTTGTCAAATTTTTCCAGCAGGTCTTCAGACCGGTGTCTTAACAGATCCCGGCAGACGGCCACCTGTTCAAGACAGGAAAACGCAAAATTTCCTGCCTGCCTGGCTGCCG
>JAZBPL010000017.1:0-3645 GCA_036351635.1 Desulfotignum sp. | reverse complement strand
GCTGGTGGAATACGAGGAGCTGGGCATGGAGGCGGTGTACATGATCACGGTGGAAAATTTTCCCGCCTTTATCATTGTGGATGACAAGGGCAATGATTTTTATGCCGACCTGCTGTAATCACACCTGATTCCAGTCTGCAAATTTTCCCAACCGATTTTTCAGGGTCTGCCATCGTGCACAACATTTCCAGGTAATGTTGTGCACAGCAGACTGCATTGCATCTGCGTCCGCCTCCGGTGGTGTTCTGCATCCGGCCTGAGATCCTTGTGGGCTCTGACAGTCCTGATGCAGAACACCACCGGAGGCTCCTGCTGACTGACCAACAACAGGGTAACGGATTGTTTTTGTATCAAAAACAGAATAAGGGTAGCCCCTACCTGCAACCCCTGTCCGGTCCGTCAGATTGCGCAATCTCGGGCCGGGCAGGGGCGGGGTACTTGCCGGGCAAAAATTAAAAACCCTGGTGCCACCCTTGAAAGTAGATGCGGCAGCCCAGGGTTTGTTTTTCAAGGCCGGCCGGAGCCGGTCATTTCACGGACGTCCGGTGATCAGGCATACCGGTAATAGGCCGGTTCATTCAGGGCGCTTTCAGCAAAATCAAACTCTTCTTCAATGGCAGCGGTGAAGTCCCGGTCAAATTCCAGGGCATGCCTCTGGTCTCCGCGGTAGGTTTTTTCCCAGGGCCGTCTTAACGCCACTGACAGCAGGGTGCGTATCCTGGTGTTATACTTGCACAGCTGGTAGATGGAGGCAAGGTTATCCAGATTGGCCTGTGTTTTCGGGATCGGTCCCAGGGCCGCAATCAGGGCATTGAAGGAATCCACTGTTTTGACAAACTCTTCGGGTTTGTTCATATCTGCATGGGCAATGGCGATCCTCCGGCGGTCAAAACCGCACAATTCAAACAGTTTTTTTATAAGATTCACCCGGTTCCAGGCATGGTCGATGCCATAGGAATGGTGACACTCTTCAGGCAGGCAGCCGATGAGCAGCAAACCGGGGGCACCTTCCAGAAATGCTTTGGCCATGACAGCAGGATCGATCTGACCCACACAGGGAATTCCCAGTATATGGGTGCGGGGGTCATATGACATTTTTCTGCGGTGGGCATTGTCTGCAGCAGGCAGTCCGCCCCAGACACAGGCCATGGCCACCACTTCATCAGGTTCCATCTGTCTGGAAAGTGCGCCTATTCTGGCTTCTTTCTGGTCGGTACTGTTATTCTGGAGCACCAGCGCACCGTAGGGACAGGCTGCGGCGCAGGTGCCGCCGCCGGTGCACAGCATGGGGTCTACCACCCGGGGCAGTCCCCCGGATGCCATCTCGATGCCGATGCCGCCGCAGTCGCACAA
Organism: Desulfotignum sp.; assembly: GCA_036351635.1. Taxonomy (GTDB): domain Bacteria; phylum Desulfobacterota; class Desulfobacteria; order Desulfobacterales; family Desulfobacteraceae; genus Desulfotignum. Next base: position 2,292 of record JAZBPL010000017.1, on the reverse strand, counting down.
TTCCTGGCACTGGCCGCAGGCCACGCATTTGTCAGGATCCACCACACAGACAATGCGGGGCACCAGCAATTGGTCGGCTTGTGATTTTTCAATCATCTCCACATTCCTGATGCCCGCTTTTCTGCCCTGGTTCAATGCTTCCTGCAGGTCGCACGGGTATCGGGCGCTGCCGGCCAGATAGGTTTCCTCCCTGCCGATCATTTCCGGCCTGACCTTGGCGTGATGTCCGGTCAAAAAAGGCGTTTCCCTGTGAATCAGTCCCAGTATCCTGGCCGTGGTCTTTGCTTCACCGCTGATCCCTCTTTTGGGGGAGAGCACCAGATAATCCCAGGCAAGCTCATGTTCCACATGATCCCTGAGGTTGCAGAAAGTAATATAACCATCCTGGACACTGGGGCGGACCGCATTGTCATAGGGTATCCAGGCGATTTGTGCTTTCCGGTTGATTGCCCTTTCCGCACCGGTCAAAGGGATGGCCATTTTTTCGTTGTGAAAAATCATGATATTGGTTTCAGGAGAGCATGCCTTCATATGCATCGCCATTGACCACGCACTTTTTGCCGAAAGCGTTGCAAGCTCAGGCGTGCCGTATTCATAGTCACTGACCCAGAACACCACCTGTCCTTTCGGGGTACCGTTCTGGGTAATATGTTCCTCCATTTCAGACTGGATGAGGACAGAGCAGCCGTCATAACCAAACTCCGGACCCGGCGGTGACAATTCAGCGTCCAGTGCTGCGATGATCGCACCCGCTTTTACAGTTTCTTCCTGTCCGTTTTGAAGGGTGAAGGTTAATGTATAGTTTCCTGTAACACCGACAAGTTCAGTGAGCCGGCTGTGTTCAAAAACTGTCAGATTTTTGCTGCCCATGGTGTCTTTGATCAGTGTTTTTAAGCGGTCGTAATGGGTGCGTTCACCCGGGTAGGAAAGGTGCAGGTTTCGGATGATTTTGTCAGGATCTGCCTCGGGAACCGACAACATACATTCTATACCGGCTTCGGTGATTTTTTGTACAGCAGGAAAAGAGGAAATACCGTTGCCCACCACCACCACCGGGCCGTCAATTCTGGCCCGTTCTTGTTCGGTTGCCTTGAGTGCCCGCATTTCTGCAATGGATGCGGTTATCAGTTTTGCGGCTTTTGCGGCTTTTTCCAGAGGGGATTTGTCTGACACAGCAGCAACATGGCTGTGGAGATTGACCATATCAATCTGGCCCTTTAAAATATCAACAGGTTCAAGAGCGGTTTCAAATTTTTTAAGCATGGTGCGGCCTTCGCAGCCGGCAATGATGATACGGTTCAACCGGTTGGCGGCAGCTGCAGACATAATTTTTTCCAGGCCCGGCTGAAGGCACGGAAATGAGAGGATCTCACAATAATCCGCCTCAGGTTGAATGGTGCTGTAAAGACGGGCTAAATCGATCAGGGGCGCAATCTCGTTTCCGCATTTACACAGAAACACGCCAATTTTTGTATCGGTCATCATGGGGACCTCCTTGTTTACATGGCCAGCTGTGTCAGCGGCATTTTGGGTTCACCTCTTACGGTATCAAAGATATTCTGCATGGCCCCTGTGGGGCATACGGTGAGGCAGCAGCCGCAGGCGACACACACATCGGTTGGCCGCATAAAGGGTGAGCCCACTTTCTTGTGAACCCCCCTGTCAACCACTGCAATGGCTGACAGGCCCACCACCTCTTCACAGATCCGCTGACACAGGCCGCAGATCATGCAGGTCTGGGATGGGTCATGGATCTTGAACCGTGTGGATACCACCCCGTGGGCCTGGGCCAAAGCACTGATTTCCGGACTGCCCGGACATGAGGCCAGCAGCATTTCCAGGATCCACCGGCGTACATTGTGGACCCGCGGGGTTTCGGTATAGATGCTGATGCCTTCTGCAACCGGATAGATACAGGATGCCACCAGCTTGGACCAGCCTTTTTCTTTGAGTTCCACCATGCACAGGCGGCAGGCACCGCTGGGTTTGACAGCGGGATGATGACACAGGGTGGGAATCTCGATGCCGTATTCCCGGGCTGTTTCAAGAACCGTCCACCCTTTTCCGGCGGTCACTTTTTGATCATTTATCGTAAATGTAATCACTGGACAGGCCTCCATCATATGACGTTAACAGCGTTAAATTTGCAGGTATCCATGCAGATACCGCATCTGATGCATAAACTGGTATCGATGGCATGGGGTTTTTTCTTTTCTCCTTCAATACAGCCGACAGGACATTGTTTGGCACAACTGGTGCATCCCGTGCACAGTTCCGGGTCAATCGAATAGG
>JAZBPL010000016.1:0-3709 GCA_036351635.1 Desulfotignum sp. | reverse complement strand
TATTATGGAGGCAATATGCCTGATCACGATCACACCACCCTGAACCAGAAAAAAAACAAATCCGCCAATATCACCCTGTTGAGCGAAGATGACCTGTTTTTGTTCAATGAAGGCAGCCATTTCTGTCTGTATGACAAACTGGGTGCCCACCCCATGAAAGTCGACGGGCAGAATGGATTTTATTTTGCCGTGTGGGCCCCCAATGCCCGGGCGGTTTCTGTCACGGGATCATTCAACGACTGGCACACTGCCCAGCACCCGCTGACACCCAGGGCAGATTCAGGTATTTGGGAGGGTTTCATCCCCGGTATCAAAGCCGGGACGTTGTATAAGTACCATATAATTTCCACACAGAAAGAATATCAGGTGGACAAAACCGACCCGTTCGCATTTTTTACCGAACTGTCTCCCCAGACCGCATCTGTGACCTGGGATCTGGCCCATGAATGGTCAGATGACGACTGGATGGAAAACCGCAGCAATGTCAATGTGAGATCTGCGCCCATGGCGGTTTATGAGATGCACCTGGGTTCCTGGATCCGGATACCGGAGGAAAACAACCGGTTTGCAACCTATCGGGAACTGGCTGAAAAACTGCCGGATTATCTTTTGAAGATGGGATTCACCCATGTGGAATTTCTGCCGGTCATGGAACATCCCTTTTACGGCAGCTGGGGATATCAGTGCCTGGGTTATTTTGCCCCCAGCAGCCGTTTTGGGACACCCCAGGATTTCATGGTTCTGGTGGACCGGCTGCACCAGAAGGGTATCGGCGTGATCCTGGACTGGGTGCCGTCCCATTTTCCCAGTGATGAGCATGGTCTGGGGTATTTTGACGGTACCCATCTGTTTGAGCACGAAGACCCGCGCAAGGGGTTTCACCCTGACTGGAAAAGCCTGATTTTCAACTATGGCCGCAATGAAGTCGTCAGCTATCTCATCAGCAGTGCCATGTTCTGGCTGGAAAAATACCATGTTGACGGTTTCCGGGTGGATGCGGTTGCTTCGATGCTCTATCTGGACTATTCCCGGAAAGCGGGTGAATGGGAACCCAACATATATGGGGGGCGGGAAAATCTGGAAGCGGTTGCCTTTCTCAAGCGCTTCAACGAGGTGGTCCATGACAACCACCCCCATGCGGTTACCATCGCCGAGGAATCCACTGACTGGCCCATGGTATCCAGACCGTCTCACCTGGGGGGGCTGGGGTTTGACATGAAATGGGACATGGGATGGATGCATGACACCCTGGCGTATATGTCTATGGATCCCATTCACCGCAGCTTTCATCATGACAAACTGACCTTCCGGATGATATATGCCTTTAATGAAAACTATGTGCTCCCTTTGTCCCACGACGAGGTGGTCCACGGCAAAGGGTCTTTGCTGGGCAAGATGCCGGGGGACGAGTGGCAGAAGTTTGCCGGACTGCGCCTGGTTTTTGGATACATGTATGCACAGCCGGCCAAAAAACTTGTTTTCATGGGGGGTGAGATCGGACAGGGCCGGGAGTGGAATCATGACAGCAGCCTGGACTGGCATCTGCTGGAAAATCCATTCAACAAGGGGCTTCAGCGCTGGATCGAAGATCTGAACCAGTTTTACCGGCGCACCCCTGCCATGCATGCAGATGATTTTTCCCGGCAGGGATTTCAGTGGATCGACTGCAATGATGTGCAGCAGTCCACCCTCACTTTTTTGCGCAAAGGCGGGACAGCAAAGGAAGATATTATTGCGGTGTGTAATTTTACGCCCATCCCCCGTCCCAATTACCGGGTGGGGGTTTCTGCAGACGGGTTCTGGAAAGAGTGTCTTAACAGTGATGCAAAAGAATACGGGGGCAGCAACCAGGGCAGCCTGGGACAAATTGAAGCCTCCCCGGTACCGGCCCACGGGTTCGCCTTTTCCCTGAACATCGTGCTGCCGCCCCTGGGCATTGTTTTCCTGCAGAAAATGGCATCTGAATAGATTTCCGTAAACACAATGCAACCATGGAGTAAGAAGCGAAAACCAATGAAAACATTAATTTTGACCAATGAGTATCCCCCCCATATTTACGGGGGGGCCGGGGTGCATGTGGACCATCTTGTCAGGGAAATGAGCGCCCTGTCTTCCGGCACAGACTTCTTTGATGTCCTGTGTTTCGGGGACCAGAAACAGTCCGACCCCCATCTGCGGGTATCGGGTGTGCCAGAGATACCTTCTGCGGTATCCGGGCGGCAGCGGCCCAAACTGGGTGACACCCTGGTGCGCAATGCCGTCATGACCGGTACTGCAAATAGGGCTGATGTGATCCACTGCCACACCTGGTACACCTATATGGCCGGGTGCCTGCTCAAGCAGATTCTTCAGGCCCCCCTGGTTGTCACCACCCATTCCCTGGAACCCCACCGTCCCTGGAAAAAAGACCAGCTCGGTGACAGCTACCATGCCACCTGCTGGCTGGAAAAAACAGCCATGGAAAATGCAGACGGTATTATCGCTGTGTCTGAAACCATGAAACAGAACGTGATGGATCTTTACCAGATTGACCCTGAAAAGATCCATGTTATCTACAACGGGGTGGATACCCGGTTTTTTTGTGAGACATCCCGGCCGGAAACACTCAGGTCTTACGGCATTGATCCGGACAAACCCTATATCCTTTTTGTGGGCAGGATTACCCGTCAGAAAGGAATCATGCATCTGATCCGGGCCATTTCCATGGTGGATCCGGGCGTACAGACAGTGCTGTGTGCCAGTGCACCAGATACCAGTGAAATTGCACAGGAAATGGAAACCCGGGTAAAAAGTGCCAGTCAGGAAACAGGCAGAGAGATTCTCTGGATTTCAGAAACAATCCCTTTGCAGGATCTGCCGGTTCTTTACAGCCATGCGGCTGTTTTTGTATGTCCTTCGGTGTATGAACCTTTCGGCATCATCAACCTCGAGGCCGGGGCCTGCGGCACATCGGTTGTGGCGGCAGCTGTCGGAGGGATTCCTGAAGTGGTGGTCCATAATGAAACCGGGCTTCTGGTTCCTTTTGATGCAGCACAGGATGCGGAACCCAAAAACCCGGAAACCTATGCTGCGGATCTGGCTGCTGCTGTCAACACCCTGCTGCGGGCGCCGGAAAAAAGAGTGCAGATGGGTGCGGCAGCCCGCAAAAGAATTGAACAACAGTTTTCCTGGACCAGCATTGCCCGGCAGACCCTGGATTTTTATCATCACTTGATCAAAAAAAAAGGATCCCGGGCAGCCGGACAAAAAACACATTGACCGAATACAAAACAGTCATTATAATGGTCATAATTAATTTTTACCCCTTTTTTCAAGGATACGCTATGCAGATCGATACCTATATTCCGGTCACTCGGGCAAAAACGACACTTCTGGACATTATTCGAATGCTCGATGCCGAGGGCAGCACCGTTGCCATCACCCGGAACGGGGTTCCCAAGGCAGTGCTTATGTCCATGGATCAATATGAAGCCATGCAGGAAACCATGACCGTTCTGGGGGACCGGGACATGATGGATCAGATTCACCATTCCCTGGATGACATCCGTTCTGACAGACCGCTCACTGATCTGGAAGATCTGTAGTGACATTTCAGGTCAAATTGACGGCTTCTGCAGCTGACATGTTCGCCCGCCTGCACCCGGAAATCGGAAACAATATCAAAACCGGACTCAAAGGGCTTAATGAAAATCCATATCTGGGCAAGCCG
>JAZBPL010000015.1:0-35818 GCA_036351635.1 Desulfotignum sp. | reverse complement strand
GCAGGGCCATTTCAGCATTCTGGTTGTCCCCGGCCTGGACATGTATCCTGGCCAGCCTGATCTGGGTGTCAATATTTTCCGGATCAATGGCTGCCGCCTTTTTCAGGGTATCGATGGCAGCATTACTGTCCCTTTCCCTGATCTGGATATCAGCCAGAATATGATGAGCCGGGAGATACTGGGGATCAAGGGCCAAAACCTGGTTCACATAATTTCTGGCTTCCAACAGCTGGCCATTGGCCAGATGGATCTGGGCAAGGCGCCGCAGGGGAAGGATGTTTTCAGGATTTTCGCCTGCTGCCAGATGGTAGAAGCGCATGGCCGTCTCAAACTGGTTGACAACCGTGTAGACCTCTGCCAGTTCAAACAGGGCAACCTCATTATCGGGTTCTTCCTGAAGGGCATTGCGGTATGCAGTGATGGCCTCCTGGGGCTTGTCCCGGGCCATCATTTCTCTGGCAGTTTCAATGAACTGGGTGCTTTGTGTTTTGTCACCGGCCGGACACCCGAGGATAAAAAGGCAGGCAGTCAATACCAGTACTCTTTTGACGATGGTGCTGATCATTAAGATTTTCCCCTCATACATGTATTTGAAAAGAATAAAAATTACCGTATTGCTGCCATAAGGTCAAGCTTTGGGAACGGATTCTGCAGGAAAACGCGTGCTGAAAAAAAAATGCTGCAATAATTTTGATCGGGGAATATGGAACTGCCCGGGTTGGATGCCGCCCCTGCTGGTGTCCTGTGCCCGGCCCGAGATCGTCGGGGGGCTTCTGGATGTTGAACCGGAGTTCTGAATGCATACCCGGGCAAAAATGTGGACTTCTGATGTATTTTTAACCGGCCCCCCTTGGGATCTGACGGTCCGGTCGCAGGACACCAGCAGGGGCTCGCTCCGGGCACTGTATTTCGTACTCTCCCGATTTGATGGTGGGACCGGGGATTTGCAGAGGAACCGTTTTCCCAGCAGTTCAATTTGCCTTCACAGACTAGTGGCGGGCGGTCCTTGCTGTCTGCACCGTATTTTGCAGCCGGTTGCTACAGGGAGTTGGCATGCCCTGCGGTAAAAACGGCAAACTGTCTGAGGACATACCTGCCCGGAGTTTTTGCCGTTCAGCAGGGCATGCCTTACTCCCTGTCAAACGGTGCAAACCAGGTGCAGGCAGCAAGGACCGCCCGCCACGGGTCCATATTGGATTCACAGGTTCCCAAATGCAGAACTCACAGCACACAAACGGCATCAGGAAACAAGGTCAGCCGCTCCAGCCCAGTGTCCGTGACCACCCAGGTGTTTTCAATGCCCACCACCCCTTTGCCCGGCCACACCACCTTGGGCTCCAGGGCCAGGGTCATGCCGGCCTCCAGCACCATGGCCTGGCCTTTGGCAATAAAGGGGAATTCATCCAGCTCGATACCCAGACCATGGGCGGTGAAACGGATCTTCGGCTCTGATGCCCCCATGAAATAATCACCATACCCCAGATCGTCTGCCATCCCCACCATGGTCTCATACAGTTCCCCGGCCACAGCCCCGGGCACAGCAGCTTTGCGCACCGCCTCCTGGATGGTCAGCATGGCTTCATGGGCCTTTTCCAGTGCATCCGGCACCGGACCCAGGGAAAAAATCCGGGTATGGTCTGCCAGGTACCCGTCCAGGGCAAACACATAATCCACCAGCACCGGCTCGTTGGGCCGGATGGTGCCCCGGCCCGGCCCCTGGCCGATGCTGGGATTGAGCCCTGCCCCGGCGGTGGGGGAGGCAAAGGCCCCGGGCACGGCAGCAGAACCGCCGCACATGATATGGCCGTAAAACAAATGGTTGTCCCACAACCGCATGCGGATCAGCCCCTGGTGCCCCAGTTTCCGTGCATGGGCCTCCAGGAGCCCGGCCAGCTCGATTTCCGGCATGCCCGGCCGGATCAGCACCTTTACCTGTTCCGCCACCTGGTCAGCCATGGCAGCCGCCTGTTTCATGCACTGGATTTCATAGGCTGATTTCACGGCCCGCTGCTGCCGGATCACACTGGACACATCCTTGATCCGGGAGGCTTTGAAAATCTCTCTGAAAAGAAAATACTGATTGGCCGGCAGCACATCCAGCTCCATGCCCAGATTTATGGGCAGCAACATATCCTGCTTGGCAAGAACGCGCGGAATCTTTTTCGGGCTCAACACAGGCACCACCCGGGATAAATGGGTTTCCGCCCGTGCCCTGTCCACGTCCTTGAACACCATGAACACCGCATCCCCGTCAGCCGGCACATACAGCCACCCGGTCTGGGTGGTGCCGGTGTAATAAAACAGGTCTGCCTTCTGGATAATCACGGCCCCGCCCATATCAGCGGCCTGCAGTGATTGCTGCAGGCACTTGATGCGGGCGGTGGTTTCCGTTTCAGGAACAATCGGGTTACTTGTAGTCATAAAACCCTTTGCCTGTCTTGCGTCCCAGCCATCCCACCTCCACATATTTGCGCAGCAGCGGACAGGGCCGGTACTTGGAATCCTTGAACCCGTCATACAGGGTTTCCATGATGGCCAGGCAGGTATCCAGCCCGATGAGATCGGCCAGGGCCAGGGGCCCCATGGGATGGTTCATGCCCAGACGCATCACCGTGTCAATGTCCTCGGCTTTTCCCACGCCCTGGTACAGGCAGAACACCGCCTCGTTGATCATGGGCATGAGAATGCGGTTGGCGATGAACCCGGGATAATCATTGGCTTCAGCCGGGGTTTTGCCGAATTTTTCCGACAGCTTCCAGGTGATGTCAAAGGTTTCTTCTGAGGTGGCAATGCCCCGGATCACCTCCACCAGTTTCATCACCGGCACCGGATTCATGAAATGCATGCCGATGATTTTGTCCGGACGGGAGGTCTGGGCGGCAATGCGGCCGATGGGAATGGAGGAGGTGTTGGTGGACAGAATCACGGACGGCGGACAGATCTTATCCAGGTCCTGGAAAATCTTAAATTTCAGGTCTTCTTTCTCCACTGCCGCTTCCACTACAAAGTCAGCCTTTGCCATGTCATTGAGATCCGTGGTGGTGGTGATACGCTCCAGGATGGCGGTTTTGTCCGCCTGCCCAATTTTTTCCTTGGACACCATGCGGTCCAGGTTTTTGGTGATGGCTGCCACCCCTTTGTCACAGAAATCCTGCTTGATATCACTCATGATCACGGACAGACCGGCAGCAGCCGCCACCTGGGCAATGCCGTTGCCCATCTGCCCGGCACCGATAACACCGAATGTTTTTATATCCATTTTTATATCTCCTTTTTTGTCTGTTATAATGCCCTGCCGGCTGACATCAGCGGCTGACCACCATGGCAACCGCCTCACCCCCGCCCAGGCACAGGGAAGCCAGTCCCTTTTTGGCCGAACGCTTTTCCATTTCATACAAAAGTGTGGTCAACACCCTTGTGCCGGAGGCGCCGATGGGATGCCCCAGGGCCACACTGCCGCCGTTGACATTGACTTTTTCCGGGTCCAGCTCCAGCACCTTGTTGATGCCGGCGGATGTGCCGGAAAACGCTTCATTGATTTCAAACAGGTCGATGTCATCAATGCTGATGCCTTCTTTTTTCAACACCTTGGGAATGGCATAGATGGGCGCCATGAGCACATATTTCATGTCAATGCCGAAAGATGCCTGGGCACCGATCCGTGCCATGATGGTGCAGCCCAGCTCCTTTGCCTTTTGTTCGCTCATGACCACCACGGCAGATGCCCCGTCGGAAATAATGGACGCGTTGCCGGCCGTGCCCACACCATCCTTTTTAAAGGCAGGCTTCATTTTGGACAGCAGGTCAAAAGAGGTGTCCTGGGGACATTCATCTGTATCAAAAATCTTGGGATCCCCCTTGCGCTGGGGCACGTTCACCGGCACGATTTCATCTTTAAACCTGCCCGATGCCACCGCCGCATTGGCCCTGCGGTAAGATTCCGCTGCATACCGGTCCTGGTCTTCCCTGGAGATCTCCCAGCGGTCCGAGCACAGCTCATTGGACATGCCCATGTGGAAATCATTGACAATATCCCACAGCCCGTCATGGATCATGTGGTCTTCTATACGGCCGGGGCCCATGCGGTGTCCCCACCGGGCCTTGTCCATGTAATAGGGGGCCATGCTCATGGTTTCCATGCCGCCGGCCACCACCACCTCGGCATCGCCGCACTGGATGGCCTGGGCTGCCAGCATCACCGCCTTCAGGGAAGAGCCGCACACCTTGTTCACGGTAATGGCTTCCACTTCCCAGGGCAGGCCTGCCTTGACCGTGGCCTGTTTGGCCGGATTCTGGCCGTATCCGCAGGGAAGGACCATGCCCATGATGCATTCGTTGATATGTGATGCCTCTATTTTGGCCCGGGCAATGGCCTCATTGATCACCAGGGCGCCCAGGTCTGTGGCGCCCATTGTGCTCAGGGTGCCGCCGAAACTGCCCAGAGGCGTCCGCACAGCACTGACGATGACAGGGTTCTGCATGGGTTTTGTCTCCTTATGCTTATCTGTAATTATTCGCTATATTGCAGCTGCAATGTATCAGGTGATCTGATTGATTGCAAGCATTTATCCAGTCCAGGAATATGCCGCAAATCCGCCATGATGATCTCTGCGGAATGCTCTCGGGGCTATGGTAGCTTGGACCGATGCCCAGGTACCAATGGCGGGCCATTGCTGTTCTAATGTGATTGCCATTTAAATAATCAATGAAGCCAATTCGAAACTTTTAAATCATCTATACGATCGAAGTGCCGGGTGTTGTCTGTTATCACGACCAATTCATTCTGTATTGCAGTAGCTGCAATAAGTATGTCGGCATCTTCTATCAAAGTGCCTTTCTTTTTTAACACATCATAAATTTCAGCCGCTTTTTCAGCTGTTAAAGAATCCAGATCCAAAACTTCGCAAAAAGACATAAATTTTTTGAATGCATTAAGTTTGCTGATATTGGAAAGGGCTTTCAATCCTCGAATTATTTCGTAATAGGTAATTACACTGACCGATAAAGTGGCATGGAAGCGCAGATATTTCCCTACTTTTTGAATAACAGAAGGATCACCACGCATGAAGGCAGAGATGATGTTGGTATCTATGAGGGCTTTTTTCATAATTTGACTTCACGCCCCTCAAATAAATGCCGTCTTTTGGTAATATGTGTGAAAAGGTCTGCCTCTTCATCACTCAGATCGCTCAGCATGCCTGCATACGCCATTATATTTGCATTTTCAGCATTTTTATCAGAATAATTGAGGATTTCTTTCTTCATGAAATGAATCATTCTGAGAATTTTTTCAATATCATTATGATTCAGTCCTTTTATTTCCTGGAGTATCCGTTGTTCATATACTTTGTCTGAGATCATTGCAACCTCCCAACCTGTTTGTTTCTATCCCGGCAACCTGTAAGACACAATTTATCACAGGCCATGATCAATGGCAATTACATGTAACCACTCCCGCTACTGGCACCAGAAAAAACAGGCAGGTCATTTTACAGAGAGCCTTTACCACGACAGGAGCCCCGGGAGGTGCCTTGCTGCAGGACTGTCAGAACGCGTTCTCAGGCCGGCAGCAAGGCACCTCCCGGGGCGGCATCACTTCCGGACAGTCTCCTCCAGTTCATATGGGATGAGACTGGCAGTCCTGCAATGCTACATATTCCTGCGGTATTTGCCCCCCACCTCGTACAGGGCACCGGTGATGGTACCCAGAGAACAGACCCTTACCGTCTCCATGAGCTGTGCAAACATGTTGCCCCCGTCCAGGGCTGTCTGCTGGAGTTTTTGTATGGCAGTTTCCTGGTCATCCCCATGGGCGGCCTTGAAATTTTCCAGGCGCTCCAGCTGTTCGTTTTTCTGGGCATCGGTTGCCCTTGACAATTCCAGGTGATTGGCCATTTCCGCATAATCCGCATCCGGGTCTTCAAAGGTGTTGATGCCGATAAGCGGCAGTTTGCCTGAATGCTTCTGGTGCTCATAATACATGGATTCTTCCTGGATTTTGCCCCGCTGGTAACCGGTTTCCATGGCCCCCAGGACCCCGCCCCGCTGGGTGATGCGTTCAAACTCCACCAGCACGGCTTCTTCCACCAGATCGGTGAGTTCATCCACGATAAACGATCCCTGGAGCGGGTTTTCATTTTTGGCCAGGCCCCATTCCCGGTTGATGATCAGCTGGATGGCCAAAGCCCTGCGCACAGATTCCGCAGACGGGGTGGTGATGGCCTCGTCAAAAGCATTGGTGTGCAGGGAGTTGCAGTTGTCGTAAATGGCGCACAGCCCCTGGAGGGTGGTCCTGATATCATTGAACTGGATATCCTGGGAATGCAGGGACCGGCCAGAGGTCTGGATATGGTATTTGAGTTTCTGGGATTTGTCATTGCCTTTGTACTTGTACCGCATGGCAATCGCCCAGATGCGGCGGGCCACCCGGCCGATGACCGTGTATTCCGGATCCATGCCGTTGGAAAAGAAAAACGACAGAGACGGGGCAAAATCGTCGATATCCATGCCCCGGGACAGGTAGTATTCCACATAGGTGAACCCGTTGGCCAGGGTCAGGGCCAGCTGGGTGATGGGGTTGGCACCGGCCTCGGCAATGTGATACCCGGAGATGGACACGGAGTAAAAATTTTTCACCTGGTGGTCGATAAAATACTGCTGGATATCCCCCATCATTTTCAGGGCGAACTCGATGGAAAAGATACAGGTGTTCTGCCCCTGGTCTTCTTTGAGGATATCTGCCTGGACCGTTCCCCGCACCGTGGACAAAGCAAAGGCCTTGATCTCTTCTGCTTCCTGTTCTGTGGGTTTTCTGTTGTTTTCTGATTCAAATTTTTCCATCTGCTGGTCAATGGCCGTGTTCATGAACATGGCCAGCATCATGGGGGCCGGGCCGTTGATGGTCATGGACACCGAGGTGTTGGCAGAGCACAGGTCAAACCCATGGTACAGCAGTTTCACATCATCCAGGGTGCAGATGCTCACGCCCGAGGTGCCGATCTTGCCGTAGATGTCCGGCCGGCGGTCCGGATCAAATCCGTACAGGGTGACCGAGTCGAATGCGGTGGACAGGCGTTTGGCAGGATATGAGGAAGACAAAAGCTTGAACCGGCGGTTGGTATCAGCCGGGCCCCCTTCCCCTGCAAACATCCGGGTGGGGTCTTCGTCCGCCCGTTTCAAAGGAAACACCCCGGCGGTATAGGGAAAACTGCCGGCAAAATTTTCTTTGCGCATCCACTGGAACTGGTCTCCGGGATCGGAAAACCGGGGCCGGGCAATTTTGGGAATCTTTGAGTGGGACAGGGATCTGGTATACAGGGGCACCCGGAACTCTTTGTCTCTGACCTGGTAGACAAGTTCATCGTTTTCACAGGCTGCCGCGCTTTTTGTGTAATGGGAGATCAGATCCTGTGTTTCCGGATCCACCGCATCTGCGGCTGCAGTTACCGCTTGTTTCAGGCCGTCCACCACCTGGTCCATGTCATTGTTCTGTGTGTCAAGCTGTTCCAAGACAGCTGTCAGGTGCCAGTGCCGGCGGACGGCATCTGCCTGGTCCCGGGTGGTTTTATGGTATTCTCTGACGGTGTCGGCGATTTCAGCCAGGTACCGGGTGCGTTCTCCCGGGATAATGATGGTCTTGGATGAGGATTCCTTTACACCGGTTCTGGGAAGGGCCGAGGTATACTGGATGCCTTTTCTTTTGTTGATGAGATCCAGCAGGGCATGGTAGAAAGCGGTGATGCCGTCATCATTGAATTTGGATGCTATGGTGCCGTACACCGGCATCTCTTTGGGGTCTGTGTCCCAGGCCTTGCGGTTGCGCTGGACCTGTTTTCTCACATCCCGGATGGCATCTTCCGCCCCTTTTTTCTCATATTTGTTCACCACAACAATGTCTGCATAATCCAGCATATCTATTTTTTCCAGCTGTGACGGGGCCCCGAATTCCGCGGTCATCACATATACAGACATGTCCACAAGATCCACCACCCGGGAATCCCCCTGTCCGATGCCCGCGGTTTCCAGCAGGACCATGTCAAACCCGGCCGCTTTGACAACCGAGAGAACCTGGGGCAGGGACTCGGGGAGCTCTGCCTGGGACATCCTGGTGGCCAGGGACCGCATGTAGACCCTGTCCGTGTCAATGGCATTCATGCGGATACGGTCTCCCAGAAGGGCACCCCCGGTTTTGCGCCGGGAGGGGTCACAGGAGATGACCGCAATGTTCACATCCGCCAGATCCCGCAGCATGCGGATGATCAGCTCATCGGTCAAAGAGGACTTGCCTGCCCCGCCCGTACCGGTGAGACCGATAACCGGCACATTTCCGGCATCTGCCAAAGGCAGCACCTGTGCCATGATTTTTTCCAGCTGATCCGGGTGTTGGGCGCATGCCTCCTGCACGGCTGATATGCACCGGGCAATACCCAGTTTGTTGTCCACAGTGAGCCGGTCACAGGCCAGGGCATCATAATCCACGCACGGGGCATCCATGGCCCGCATCATGTCGTTGATCATGCCCTGAAGTCCCATTTTCGCACCATCTTCAGGTGCGTAGATCCGGGTGATCCCGTAGGCGTGCAGTTCCGCCATCTCCGATGGGATGATCACACCGCCGCCGCCGCCGAAAATTTTCACGTGGGAGGCGCCATGTTCATCCAGCAGGTCCTTGATATATTTGAAATACTCCATATGACCGCCCTGGTAGCTGGACACGGCAATGCCCTGGGCATCTTCTTCAATGGCTGCATCCACCACTTCCCTGGCAGACCGGTTATGGCCGATGTGGATCACTTCAGCACCTGTATCCTGCAGTATCCGCCGCATGATATTGATGGCAGCATCATGCCCGTCAAAAAGCGATGTGGCGGTGACAATTTTAATGGAATTTTTGGGGGTATACGCTTCAACTTCCTGACTCATGGCAGCTCCTTTATTAATATCCGGTGGTTTGGCCGCACCAAACAAAGTGTATGTGTTGTATACTGGTTTTTACTTGCACATATCTGTGAAAAAATAAATACAAATTTTTAGAATATGAGTCCGAGAATGAACTCTGTCTGAATGGCGATGTATTGGTCAATGGTATAATGCTTTTTCAAATGCCAGCGGCGAAAGGCCCACATCTGTCCCAGCACGGAAATATTGTGTCCCACAAGGTTGCGGATGTTTGTATCCAGAACAGGAAAATTTTTCTTTCCAGACATCTGGCCGAGGGTGGTAATAAAGATATCGGTGATATTCAGTTCATTGACCAGGACCCGTTCTTTCCATTTCTGGGGCAGAAACTGGGTGACCTGGTACATGAGCAGGATATGATCAGACATGTTATCACACACTGTAAAATACTGGCGGATCACTTCAGCCAGCCGCTCTTTGTCTCCGACACTGTCTGACAGGGCCTCTTCCACCGCTTTCTGCACCTCCTCATGGATGGTTTTGCACACCAGGTAGAGCAGGTCCTCTTTGGAACTGACATATTCGTACAAAGAGCCGATGGAGAAGCCGGCAGCCCTTGCGATCATGCGGGTGGTGGTTTTGTGGTATCCGTGGTCAATGAACAGGGTGACGGTGGAATCGATGATATGGCGCCGCCGTTCCTGCACCAGTTCGGGATTTTTGATCTGGGTAGGAACCTCTGGATCAGCCACCGGCGGTTTTCTATTTCTGCCTTTTGCCAAAGTGCTCTCCTCTGGATGGATTCTCCTCCCATGCGCGATTTATGAACGAGCGCTCAATCATATATGCTTTTCTTGCATGGTTATCAGGATATGTCAAGCAAAACATTTGGGCCCAGTCGTCTCTTTTTTTTACTTTTTTTTGTGGTTCACCTGGGGTAAGATGGCCAGTAATGCATTTACCCCAAAAAAGGTAAAAAAGTTAACTTCTGACCCCAGGAGGATGCCATGGAGCTTAAAACCATTGCCATTGAAAACCCGGAAGAACATAATTTTATTCTCGGCCATGCCCATTTCATCAAGACTGTGGAAGATATCCATGAAGCGATTGTATGCACGGTGCCCAATGCCAGATTCGGGGTGGCGTTCTGTGAAGCATCCATGGAATGCCTGGTGCGGTGCAGCGGAACAGACGAGGCCCTGACAAAACTGGCCCAAGAAAACGCCTATGCCCTGGGTGCCGGGCATTCATTCATCATTTTCATGAAAGAGATGTTCCCCATCAACATTCTCAAAACCATCCAGAATGTGCCGGAGGTGGTAACCATCCATTGTGCCACCGCCAATCCCGTGGAGGTTGTCCTGGCACAGACAGATCAGGGCCGGGGCATTTTAGGGGTGATTGACGGATTTTCCCCCAAAGGCATTGAAACTGATGCAGATGTGGAAAAGCGCAAGGGTTTTCTGCGCATGATCGGCTACAAGCAGTAAAAAAAAGGGGGTCAAAAACCGAAAAGGGGGTCAGAAGTTAACTTTTTTACCTTTTTTGAAGCAGCGGCGCATAAGTAATGTCATGGATTACAAAAAAGGTAAAAAAGTTAACTTCTGACCCCAATACCTGCTACTTGGTTATAAAAATCGGGCATTCCGCCTTGTGAAGCACCTGGTGGGCCACACTGCCTAAAAACAGGCCGGCAAGGTCTGTCACCCCCCGGGAGCCCATGACGATGAGATCCGCTTTTTCGATTCTGGCCACTTCCGAAATATTGGTTCCGGCAGTTCCCTCAAGAATCCGTGTTTCATAAGAAATGTTGGCTTTTTCCAGCATCTCTTCAAAGGGTTTGACAAGGTCTTCCGATGATTTCATGATTTCATCGATGGCCTGCTGAAAGTAGGGTTCAGATAAAACCACGGGAAATTTTGCATGGCAGTGCAGCAGAATGATGTGGGATTCGAACTTTTTGGCAAGATCAATGGCATACCGGGTTGAATTGATTGAATGGGATGATCCGTCGACAGGGTTGAGTATCTTTTTAAAATCCATGTTGCCTCCTTTCGCGTCCAGGCATCTTGTCCGGACAGGTTAACTTGGGTTTATATAAGGATGCACACGACATATGTTTCTTTCTGTTTCCTGTATTATATATTTTTCCCGGTAAAATAAAAAGCATTTTTCACACAAGTATTCTTCTGTCCAGGTTGAAAAAATTCTGTGCCGTGGATATATTTCCTTTTTACAAAAACAATTGAATATTGGGGATACGCTGTGAAGGTTGCCTATATCAATCCGTTCATAAATGCCTGTATTGATGTGTTCGAGACATTTGCAGGACTTGTTTCCACACCGGGCAAACCTGCGGCAGGGATGCATCCGGGTGATCATGGCAGCATCAAAGCAGTGATCGGGCTCAACGGGCATGGCATTAAAGGGTATTTCATCATCAGCTTTTCCCAAACATTTCTGGAAAAAATTGTGGCCGGCCTTTTCGGCAAACAAACATCTGCCTCCATGGCGGAAATCAATGACCTGGCCGGAGAACTGACCAACATGATAACCGGCAATGCCAAGGCCCAGTTATCAAAACAGGGCTATTTTTTTGATGTGGCCGTACCCCGGATCAGCCATACCCTGCCGGACATACCTGTATACATGAAAGGCACCCCGGTCATCATGGTTCCCTTTACCACACCATCCGGAGAGTATACCATTGAAGCCTCAATGAAAACCATTGCAGAAAATTTTGCTGCAGATCACCAGGAAATGTTCACCATTGCCGAGTTTTCGAAACTTTGCAGACTTTCTCCTGCCAGGGTTAAAAGTTTTCTGCGCACCGGATTTCTCAAAGGAATACAGAATCCAGACAAACAGTGGCTGATTCACCGGGACCAGATTGACAAATTCAAGTAACTGTCTTTTGCAGCAAAAGTTTTTTTTCATGGTGTAAAAAAAATATTGACAAGTGATTTCAGCAAAATATAGTATCAGAATAAATAGACTGAGCGCTCGATCAGTTTTTCCTTCCTCTTGTCGGGCATATATGGTTGAACCTGGAACAGGACAGTCCCAATCAATAACCAAAAATTATAAGGAGGCGCAGGGTGGATTTTGACCTTACCAAAGAGCAGGAGATGATCCGTAAGGAAGTCAGAAAGTTTGCCCGGACAGAAATCGCCCCCCAGGCCGGGGATCTGGACGAAAAAGAGCTGTTTTCCGAAGACCTCACCAGGAAAATGGGTGAAATCGGTCTTTTCGGCATGTTTGTTTCAGAAAGCTATGAAGGCCAGGCGATGGATTATATCTCGTATATCATTGCGGTGGAAGAAATCGCCCGCATTGACGGCTCCCAGGCCGCCACCATTGCTGCGGGCAACTCTCTGGGTATCGGCCCCATCTATTATTTCGGCACCGAGGAACAAAAGAAAAAATTTCTGCCGAAACTGTGCGCCGGAGAAGGTCTTTGGGGATTCGGTCTCACCGAACCCACAGCCGGGTCCGATGCCGGGGGCAGCAAAACCACGGCCGTGCTGGACGGGGATGAATGGGTGATCAACGGGTCCAAGATTTTCATCACCAATGCCGCCTGCGACATGACCATGGGGGTAACGGTCCAGGCCGTCACCGGCACCAGGGACAGCGGCAAGCCGGAATATTCCTGCATTCTTGTTGAAGCAGGCACCCCGGGATTCAAGGCCGTGCCCATGCACAAAAAAATGATGTGGCGCTCCTCCAATACGGCAGAACTGTATTTTGACGATGTGCGGGTGCCCAAAGAAAACATCCTGGGCAAAAAAGGGGACGGGTTCCACCAGATGCTGTCCACCCTGGACGGGGGACGGCTGTCCATCGGGGCCATGGGATTAGGCGGTGCCCAGGGGGCCTATGACCTGGCCCTCAAATATGCGAAAGAAAGAGAACAGTTCGGTCAGCCCATTTCCAAATTCCAGGCAATTGCCTTTAAACTGGCGGACTGCGCCATGGAGATCGAATGTGCCAGAAACCTTTTGTACAAGGCCTGCTGGCTGAAAGACCACAAACGGCCCTATGAAAAAGAGGCGGCCATGGGCAAACTGTACTGTTCCGAGGTCATGAACCGGGTGGTGAACCATGCGGTGCAGATCCACGGCGGCTACGGCCTGATGAAAGACTACAATGTGGAGCGGTTCTTTCGGGACCAGAAACTGCTGGAGATCGGAGAAGGCACCTCTGAAGTGCAGCGGATCGTAATTTCCAGATATATCGGGTGTTAGGCCCAAAGGGAGATATTATCATGACCACCCAGGACCTGCTCATCAAACAGGAGAAAAACCAGGCCGCCATTCTTACCTTGAACCGGCCGGCGGTGATGAACTGCCTGAATTTTGACCTTTTATATGCCTTAAGAGATGAAATTGACAGGCTGCAGTTTGCCGGTGACATCCGGTGCGT
Organism: Desulfotignum sp.; assembly: GCA_036351635.1. Taxonomy (GTDB): domain Bacteria; phylum Desulfobacterota; class Desulfobacteria; order Desulfobacterales; family Desulfobacteraceae; genus Desulfotignum. The sequence goes on along the minus strand of JAZBPL010000015.1, from coordinate 22,495 downwards.
CATCATCACCGGTGCCGGAGAAAAAGCGTTCTGCGCCGGGGCAGACCTCAAGGAGCGCGCCGCATTGACCCAGGACCAGGTCAAACAGTTCATCGTCACCATCAGAAACCTGCTCACCGGCATCCAGAACCTGAAAATGCCGGTAATTTGTGCTGTCAACGGTATCGCCTTAGGGGGCGGCACAGAAGTGGCGCTTGCATCGGATATCCGCATTGCATCAGACACCGCCTCCATGGGACTCACCGAGACCAGACTGGCCATTATCCCGGGCGGGGGCGGCACCCAGCGCCTGCCCAGGATCATCGGGGTGGCCAAAGCCAAGGAGCTGATTTTCACCGGCCGCCGGGTGGATGCCAAAGAAGCTTTGGATATCGGTCTTGTCAATGCGGTGGCTTCGCCGGAAAAACTCATGGATGCCTGCCTGGACATGGCTGCCATGATCGCCGAGACCGGGCCTGTTGCCGTGGAAATGGCCAAGTATGCCATTGACAAGGGCATTGAAACCGATCTGGCCACCGGCCTGGCCATTGAATCCAATGCCTACCGGGTGACCATTCCCACAGAGGACCGCATTGAAGGGCTCACCGCGTTCAGGGAAAAACGCAAACCTGTATACAAAGGGAGATAACCCCATGACCGATAACAGAACCTTCTGGGAAGACCAGGAAAAGCAACTGGAAAACATGCGCAAAAAAGCTGTCTGGCCCGGGGGACAGAAGGCGGTGGATACACTGGCCAAGCGCGGCAAGCGCCCGGTGCGCGAATTGATCACAGACCTCATCGACCCGGACACCATGTTTTTTGAACTGTCCATGCTTGCCGGGTTCGGCATGGGGTATCCCGGAGTGGAAGACGTTCCCTGTGCCGGCATTGTCACAGGCATCGGCAGGATACACGGCAACTGGACCATGATTATGGCCAATGACTCCCGGGTCAAGGCAGGCACCTATTTTCCCATCACCTTGAAAAAACACATGCGGGCCCAGGCCATAGCGGAAAAATGCGGCCTGAACTGCGTGTACATTGCTGATTCCGGGGGGGTGTTTCTGCCCATGCAGGCGGATGTGTTTCCCGATGACCAGCATTTTGGCTCCATTTTCTACAACATGGCCCGCATGTCCGCCAAAGGCCTGCGCCAGGTAACCCTGAGCACCGGCGGCAACACCGCCGGCGGTGCCTATATCGTGTTCATGGCCTGTGAATCCATCATGATCGACCGGCAGTCCTTTTCCTTTTTGGGGGGTCCGCCCCTGGTGAAGATGGCCACGGGCGAAGAAATCTCTGCCGAAGATCTCGGGGGTGCCAAAGTGCACACCCAGACTTCGGGCGGTGCGGATCATCTGTGCACCGACCAGTCCCAGGCCATTGCCCGGGTCAGGGAACTGCTGTCCTTGACCCGGCCCCAGACCCTGCACCTGCACCGGTATGAACCACAGGAGCCAAAGACCGGCCCGTCAGCAGTGTATGATGTGCTGCCCACATCCCCCCACCAGGGACTCAAGGGCCTGGCCTTTATCGAGGCCATTGCCGACAGTTCTGAATTCATCGAAGCCAAGAAAAATTTTGCCCCGGGCCGGGGCACCAACATCCTCACCGGCAGGATCCGCATCAAAGGACTGCCCATCGGGGTAATCTGCTCCAACGGGGCCGGCATTATATTCCATGAAGCGGCCAAAAAAGTGGCGGAATGGGTGGTGCGGTGCTCCCACGAAAAAATCCCCCTGCTGTTCATCCAGAGCTCCCCGGGGTACATGGTGGGATCGGAATCAGAGCACGCCGGCATCGGAAAATACGGGGCCGACATGGTGCGGGCGGTTTCCTGCGCCCAGGTACCCAGAATTCAGCTGGTGATCGGCCCGGACAACGGGGCTGCCAATTACGGCATGTGCGGCCGTGCCTACCGCCCGAATTTTTTGTTTTCCACGATGCGGGCCCGGACATCGGTCATGAGCGGCAAAAGCGCCGGCGGGGTCCTGCTGAGCATCGAGCAGGCCAAGCGTAATTCCGCAGGCAATCCCATGACAAAAGAAGAGATTGCCGCATTTCAGCAGAAAATGATCGACAAGTATGACGGGGAAGCCCATCCGTTCTTCTGTGCGGCCCGCCTGCTCAATGACCGGGTGCTCAAATTTGATGAAATCCGGGACTGGCTGGCCATGGCCTTTGAAGTCAGCCTGGTCAGACCCATCCCCGAACCCGGGTTCGGCAATTTCAGATTTTGATATGATGAAACAAATATTTTTTTACCGGTTTACCAGTTGCATTTTTCTGCAGCTATCATATAACTATGAAATGAAGGAGAAAGACCATGACAGAATATGATTACTGGAAAATTTTTCCCAGAATGCCCAAAAAAGTCACCATCGGCGATATCACGGTGCGGGACGGATTCCAGCACCTGGAAAAATTCATTTCCACCCCGGCCAAGATCACCTACCTGGAGGAATTGATATTTGCCGGGTGCCGCAACATCGAGGTCACCAACCTGGGCAATCCCAGGAACATGCCCCAGTTTTCCGATGCCGAGGAACTGCTGGCTCACCTGCGGTCAGACAGTTTTGTGTCCAGGGCCGCAAAAAAAGGCATTGACATGAAGGATGTGACCCTGACCGCCATCACCATCAGAGAACCTTCCGTGGACCGGGCCATTGCACTCAAAAAACAAGGGAAGGGGCCGGATCGGGTTTTGATGATGGTTTCCACTGAAGAACAGCACCATTTTGCCAATTCCGGCACAACCTTGCCCGATTACTGGAAAGAAGCGGAACGGTGCATCAAAAAATGCCGGGATGCCGGCATTAAAATGTGCGGGACCGTGTCCACCATCTGGGGGTCTCCCATCGGCGGGGCCACGGAACTTAAAGACGCGGTCAAATTCACCAAACACTGGCTGGATATCGGGGCATCGGACATCGAGCATGCCGACCACGATGGTTCTGCATCCGCCCCTGAGGTGTACCGGTATTTTTCCATGATCTTAGATGAGATCCCGGACACCTCCCTGCACATCGCCCATTTCCATGAAACCAAACGGGTGGCCGCCGCCTCCACCCTGGCAGCACTCCAGGCAGGCATCTGCCATTTTGAATGCACCCTGGGAGGCCTGGGGGGGCAGCCGGCCAATTTTCTGGATGACCGGCCCATCAAGGGCACCGGCGACTATTATTATGACGACCCCCGTTACGTGGGCCTGGTATGCCTGGAAGATACCCTTGTACAAATCGATGAAATGGGTATAGAACACGGGTATGATGTGGACCGGATTCTGTGGCTGGGCAGACAGCTGGAAAAGACCGTGGGCCACCGGCTGCGCAGCGAAGCCATCATCAACGGCCGGACCCTCACCGAAGGCCACATGGAATATGCCCGGCCCGGTCTGGCCAAACTCAAGGAAAAAATGGGAGAGGCCCCGGATCAGAAGTTTCCGGAATAACCCTTTAAACAAAGGAGATGCAATGGAAAAGGAAGACAAAACTCCCCATATCAACGTGGACTATTTTGAGGATCTCACCGGAAACATTGAAGGTGATGATGACAAGTCCGTGGATGAAGTGGGAAAACGGATCCGGCAGCTGCGACAGGAGCGGGGCATCTCACTCCAGGACCTGTCTGATCTCACCGGGTTTGAAGTGGCACACCTGGAAGATATTGAAAACGGCAGGACAAAACCCCAGCTGGGCATGGTGATGAAGCTTTCCAAAGCCCTGGATGCGGCCGTGGGCAGACTGGTGTCGGGCATGGGCACCAAACTGTATTCCATTACCCGGAAAAATGAACGCAGGCCCGTGGCCAGGTCCGCCTCCAAAACCAGCAAAAAAAGTGTATACTCTTACATGAGCCTGGCCCCGGAAGTCCAGGGCCGCCACATGGAAGCGTTGATCGTGCAGCTGGAAAAAGCTGAGGAAAAGGAGATCTCCGTGCACAATGGAGAAGAATTCATCTATGTCCTGGACGGGGTGGCCAATCTCACCATTGCCAAGGAATCCTATGACCTGTCTTCGGGGGATTCCGCCTATTACCTGTCCACCACCCCCCATTACCTGACGGCCAAAACTGATAAAGCAACCATACTCGCGGTTCTCTATGAATAAGGAGGTGTCACCAATGCCCGAAAAACTGTGGGAACCATCCAAAGAACGGATTTCATCCACCAACATGTACCGGTTCATGACCATTGTAAATGAAAAATACAACAAAAATTTCACAGACTACTCCCAGCTGTGGGAGTGGTCCGTGGAAAACCTGGAGGATTTCTGGGCCCTGGCCTGGGATTTTCTGGATATCAAGGCCTCTGTCCCCTATGAAAAGGTGATCCAGGACAAAGACAAAATGCCGGGTGCAAAATTTTTTCCCGGCAGCAAACTCAATTTTGCACAAAACCTGCTCCGGTGCAAAGATGACAGAAACGCCCTTGTGTTCAGGGGAGAAGATGCGGTGCGCAGGACCCTGACCTACAGCCAGCTCTATGACGAAGTGGCCAAAACCGCAGCATCCCTCAAAGCCATGGGGGTGAAAGCCGGTGACCGGGTGGTGGGATTTGTCCCCAACATGCCGGAAAGCATCATTGCCATGCTGGCGGCCACAAGCTTGGGTGCGGTGTGGTCTTCCTGCTCGCCGGACTTCGGCATCAAGGGGGTGCTGGACCGGTTCGGCCAGACCCGCCCCAAGGTGCTGTTTACTGCAGACGGGTATTTTTTCAAGGGCAAACCTTTGTCCTCCATCGAACGTATCGCCGGTATCGTGGCGGAACTGCCCTCCATTGAAAAAATCGTGGTGGTGCCCTATATCAGCGACACACCCGATATCAGTGCCCTGCCCAATGCCGTGCATTATGCGGATTTCAAGGATCCGGCCGCCACGGACATTGATTTTGTCCAGATGAACTTTGATGATCCGTTGTATATCATGTATTCCTCCGGTACCACAGGTCTGCCCAAATGCATGGTCCAGAGCATCGGCGGGGTCCTGCTCCACCAGAAAAAAGAGCTGGTGCTCCACACCGACCTGAAAAAAGAGGACACCATCTTTTATTTCACCACCTGCGGATGGATGATGTGGAACTGGCTCACCGCCAGCCTGTCCGTGGGGGCCACCCTGGTGCTGTACGACGGCAATCCTTTCCATCCGGGACCGGACGCGCTGTGGCGCATGGCCCAGGATGAAAAGATCACGGTGTTCGGCACCAGTGCGGGGTATATTGAAGCCTTGAAAAATGCCGGGGTCAAACCAAAGGCACAGTTTGACCTGACACCTCTCAAGTCGGTGCTGTCCACCGGCTCTCCCTTGTCGGACGAAAACTTTAAGTTCATTTACGACCATATCAAATCCGACCTGCAGCTGGCCTCTATTTCAGGCGGATCAGATCTCAACGGCTGTTTTGCCCTGGGCAACCCCATGGGACCGGTGTACACAGGAGAGCTCCAGTGCAGAGGGCTTGGTATGGCGGTCTATGCCTACGATGACACCGGCAAACCGGTGGTGGACCAGCAGGCGGAGCTTGTGTGCACGGCCCCCTTTCCCTCCATGCCCATCTATTTCTGGGGGGATGAGGACGGATCCAAATACCATTCCGCCTATTTTGACCAGTTCCCCGGAATCTGGACCCACGGTGATTTCATCAAGGTCACCCCCAGGGGCGGGGTGATCATGTTCGGCCGGTCCGACGCCACTTTGAACCCGGGCGGGGTCCGCATCGGCACAGCAGAGATATACCGCCGCCTGGATGCCATGCCGGAACTGGAAGATTCCGTGGTGGTGGGCCAGTCCTGGAACAATGATGTGCGGGTGATCCTGTTTGTAAAACTGGCACAGGGGTATGATCTCACCGGGGATCTGGAAGCAAAAATCCGGGCGGATATAAGGGCCAATGCTTCTCCCCGGCATGTGCCGGCAAAAATCATTGCCTGCCCGGACGTGCCCTACACCCTGAACATGAAAAAAGTGGAACTGGCAGTGAAAAAAGTGATCGAAGGCAAGGAGGTGAAAAACAAGGATGCCCTGAAAAATCCCGAAGCCCTGGATTTCTTTGCCAATCTGTCCCAGCTCTCATCCTGAAAAAACCACAATCCCGGCTGCGCTGCAATTTTTTTTAGAGCACAGCCGGGATTTTTTATCAAGGCCATTTCCATGGAAACCCGTGTACGCGACCATTATCATGAACAAAACCTGATCAAAAACATTGATGCCGGCCTGAAATCTGCTGGAAAAAATACAGAAACACTCCACATAAAAGATCTGGCCCTGGTGGACCAGCTGCACACCGGCGGTGTCCAGGCAACCCTGGCCCTGGTGGAAAAAATCGCCATCACCCCTGATTTTCATATACTGGATGCCGGGTGCGGGCTGGGGGGATCATCCCGACTTCTGGCCCACACCTTTGGGTGCCGTGTGAGCGGTATGGACCTGTCCCCCTCTTTTATTGAAACCGCACAGATACTGACGCAGAGAACCGGCCTTTTTCATAAGGTAAAATTCCAGGCCGGTTCCATCCTTGATATGCCCTGGGACAATGACACGTTTTTTGCTGTGCTGTGCCAGCATATCCTCATGAACATAGAAAACAAGCCCGCCGCTCTGAAGGAAATTTTCCGGGTACTCAAACCCGGCGGCACCCTGATGCTCCATGAAATTGTTCTGGGAGAAAACACCGGTCTGGCACTGCCTGTTCCCTGGGCAGATGCGGCGGACATCTCGTTTCTGGCATCATGGGAAACCCTGGCCGCATGGTGTTTGGATATTGGATTTGTTCTGGATGAGATGACGGATGCCACCAAGGCAGGCTGCCGCTACTGGCAGAAAGTCAGGGCATTTGCAGAAAAGACTGTCCCTGGCAGCCGGCCTCTGGGGCCCCATCTGGTGTTTGGTGAAAATGCGCTGTCTTTTCCATTTACCATGTCCGAAAATTTTGAGAACAACCGCATCCGCCTGGTTGAAGCCTTCCTGAAAAAGCCATAGACAGACACCCGACACCTGGATAACCTTACATTGATTTGATTTTTTTACACCACGGGCCTGCGCCATGGGTGAAGTATCAGGCCGTCTGGTCCATCTGCCCCTTAAAACTGGTTTTCACCATCTCTGCAATCAGCTGATCCATCTGCTTTCGGGCATTTTCCAGGGCAAGAGACAGGGGGCCTTGTGCCTGATCCAATTTTTCAAAATTTTTCTGGTGATGGCGGAACAACTTGTCCAGGCCTGGTGCTGATTTCACCGCCAGCATCTCATTTTGTTTTTCCATGAACCGGGCCATCATGTCTGTGAAGGATGGGGGTGCTTCTGCTGCCGGCAGGTGCCGGGAGCGGGCAGACCGTGAACGGGACGGCACATCTGTTACAGCCTGCCTGGACTGCACAGTTTCCTGGTATGCAAATCTTTGTTCCAGTGAGATATCCGCCGTATACATGGAGATGGATGCAAATTCGTCCATGTCCAGGGCTTTGGAGACAGCACCTTCCATATCACCGGCCGCCATTTGTCCAATAATCGTGTCAATGCCCTGAATAATGGCATCAATATCCGCCAGTTCCTGGTCGTTCAGGTCTCCTGCAACCGTGAAAGAAAACGATTCCCGGGTATACAGGGACACCTCTCTCTGGTGGTGACTGACCCGGGCTGCGCTGTCCTTAGTCTGCACAATTCCCCTGCTGTTGTATTCAGAAGATGTCAATTCAGCAAAAGACCCTGAGGAGAGGCTGACCACATCCCCTTCCCGGGTCTGAATGGTCAGACCGGCCTCCAGTTTTTCAACCACATGCAAAAACCGTTCGTGGTGAAACGCATCTGTTTTCTGGAGGTTTTTGCCCCCCAATTGTGCCTGCAGCGGGGCGGATAAACCGGCAATGGATTTCATGGTGGTCTCCCTGGACATAAATTTTAACAATATGCGTTTCTTATCGGCAGGTGTGAAAAAATCTTGAATCCTGCATGCCCCCAGGATGCACAGCGGTAAAAAAACCGGGTATGGACAGGGCTAATCCGTGAAGCTGAGTTTAAGATGGTACATCCCGCCGCCCAGGCTGGCCTCCAGAGGAAGGCCTGATTTTTCAAACACCTTTATCATGGGCTGGTTATCCGCCAGCACCTCGGCGGTCAGCCCTTTGAGGCCCTGTTCCCTGGCCTGTTCAACCAGACGGGACAAAAGATAGGTCCCGATGCCGATGCCCTGAAACCGTTCATCAATGAGAAAGGCCACCTCGGCAAAGGCGGTCCGCTCATCTTTGACCATCCTTGCCTCGGCAATGATTTTCTGGTTTCCCTCTTCCACCACCAGCCCCACAATGGAAAACTCCCTGTGGTAATCCACGTTCACATAGGTCTGCATTTTGTCGTGGTCCATGGTTTTGATGGAATAAAAAAACCGGTAAAAGATCATCTCTTTGGAGCACCGGTAAAAAAACCGGCGCATGCCCTCTTCGTCCGAAGGTTTCATGGCCCTGAACCGGATCGCAGCCCCGCCTTTGAAGGTCTTTGTCTCCTCAATATGGGCAGGGTACAGATGGGCGGACTCAGAAAGAAAAATCTGGTTGGGATAAATGATTTTGCGCTCCCTGGCCTGGGTGATCAGAAACTGGCGGTCATCCGGATGGGCGATGTCTATAAGTGCCTGGGCCCGCTCCCGCAGGGTCCGCCATTTCAGGTTGGCCACCCCGTATTCCGTGGCAATCATGTGCACGGATTCTCTCAACCGGAGCTGATTGGCATAATTCTGGAGGCTGAGCAGGATATTGGGTTTGCCGTTTTCATCCCTGCTGGGCAGTCCGATAATGGTGGCACCGTCAGCAGACGCCTCAGCCCCTTTGAAAAAATCGATGACCTCCCCCGGGCCTGTGATCACCGCACCTTTAAGGGGAAAGGCCACACTGCCTAAAATATCCACTTTCCGGGCCTCATACAGGGCCACAAACTGGGGATTGTTGGCAATAAACCGGGAATTGCACACCCAGTCAATGCCCTGAAATTCCACCAGCGGATTTCTGTCAAGCCAGCACAGCAGTTCTTTGGTTCCCAGGGCATAGGAAACAAGGGATTTGCCCCGGAAAGGGGACTTGCGCGAATTTGTCACAGCACCTGAATTCACCAGCTCAGCCAAAGCATCAGTAAAGTAAAGCGAGTGCACACCCAGGTTCTTTTTGACCGACAGATGGGGAACCAGTGCCTCAAACAAGGGTCCGAAAGAAAAACTCAGACAGTCTCCGTCCTTGATCACCGATGCAACATTGGCCGCCACCTGCCGCATCTGATCCGTCACCGGCGGCGGGGCATACAGCACCGGATCACGGTCGGATCTGACCAGCAGGTCAAAATCATCAATGGAGACAAAGGTGTCGCCATAGGTAAAAGGCATTTTTGTATTAATCTCCCCCACCACAAGGGAAGCATGGTCCATGGCTTCTTTGGCCACATCCACTGCCACGCCCAGGCTGCAGTAACCGGCATCATCCGGCGGGGTGATCTGGACAAGGGCCACATCGATATCCAGTTTCCCGGATTTGATAATCTGGGGAATTTCCGAATAATAGGCCGGGATCAAATCCACCTGCCCGGAAGAGATGGTGTCCCAGGCGATATACCCGGAAAAAAAGGTTTTCAACCGGTGGTTCGGGGCATTGAGCTTGTCCACTGACAGGGTGGTATCCCCCAGGACCGCCAGCTGCACCAGTTCAAGGTCCCGGATATTGCGGGTATCCACATTCAGCAGGGTCTTTATCAGGGTTCTGGGAGCCGCCGGTCCGGTGCCGATGAAAATCGTCATGCCGGGCTTTATGTGGTTCAATACTTTTTCAGGAGAGATCAGCCGATCCTCCCAGTTTGTGGAAATTACATCTGCCATATGTGCTCCTGTTTCAGGTGATGAGTCCGGCACTGGACCGGATGGCATCTGCCCGCAGCCGCCCCTGAATATACAGGGCCAGGGCCGCAACCGCCTGGTCGCATACCTGGAATACCGGCACGCCGGCTGCCATAAGGGCATCCCGCAGCGGGTCATAGAGCCTGCCCCCGTCCACCACTGTCACAATGGGGGTATCGGTTTTCAGCACCAGGTCTGACATCAGCTGCCGGATGCTGTCCATCTGGTGCATGTCAAAGGCTGAAACCGTTGTGCTGTCCAAAGTTTTCATGGCAGGAGACAAGGGATCCAGGCTCAGGATAACGGCATCCACATGGGGGTCTTTGGCCAGAATCTCACAGATCAGGGCATGGGCTTCATCATCTGCCGCAGGATTGATATCCAGGGGATTGGCCAGGGTCACAAGAGCGGACAGGCCCTTGTTTTTCAACACCTGTGCCACCTGCTGCCAGGTGGTGTCTTCACACCGGGAAAGTTCTAAGGAAAAATCATCCGACTGGATGGAATCAGCCATGCCCACCGCCTCAAATCCTGCCCCGCTGACAGCTGCCAGGCGGTTTCCCTGGATGGTTTTGCAGCTCAGGGTTTCCGCCAGCAGCATCAGGTCCTGGAACTCGGTGAAGCTGCGGGCAACAATGGCCCCGGCCTGGGAGACACTGCTTTCACACACCATGTAATCCCCGGCCAGAGAAGCGGTGTGGCTGCCCGTGGCAGCCTTTCCTTCCGGGGTTCGTCCTGCCTTGTAGAACACCACCTCTTTGCCTGCCAGCACCGCCCCCTGCACCGCCCGGCAGAATGCCAGGCCGTCCAGGTCGGTAAATCCTTCCGCATACACGGCAATGACATCCACCCGGCTGCTGTCTTGAAAATACTGTACCATATCCCCGAGGGTAAGATCTGTCTGGTTGCCCATGGAAATCATATAGGCCGGTGACAAAAACGGGGACTGGTGGGTCCGGTGAAGCATGAACGCCCCGCTCTGGCTGATCAGGGCAGACCGGTGATACCCTTTTTTGCGCACCTTGGGCAGTTTTTCATCCGGAATAAACCAGGTGTCATACCGCCCCGGCCGGGAAATCACCCCCATGCAGTTGGCGCCCAGGAACACCGGCCCCCCACCCGCCAGGGCGTGGGCGGCATGGATCTGTGCCACCACCTGCCGGGCCCGGTCCTGGCTGTCTTTTGTCTCCCCCATGCCCCCGGGAATCAGCATGACAGATCGGGCCGCATCCCTGCGGATGATCTCTTCCACCAGATCCGGCACCTGGGATGCCCCCACCGCCACAATAAACAGATCCAGTTTTTGTATCCTGTCTTTTTCCAGATGGGAGAGTCCGTCAAGGCAGCGCACCCCGGCTATGACATCCTTGTTTTCTTTAAACACCACCACCTGGTCTTTATCAAACCCCTCTGCCAGGATATTGTCCAAAATGGTGCGCCCGAAATTTTTCCGGGTGGCAGACACCCCGATGATACCGATGCTCTCAGGATGCAGCAGGGGATCTATTTTTGCCACCGGCCGCTGTCCCGGTTGTTTTTTGGGAAGGGAAAACCTGCACAGACCGTCCAGGGGCACCATGAGGTAATCTGTAAAGGCAAAGGGATTGATCTCCAGCTCCTCAATGATAAAGGGGGCCTCAGGGTTGGTCCGGGAATAAAAATTGCCGATGCGCACAAAGGACTCAAAACACTCCATGATCTGCTCATCTGTGACGATACGCCGCTGTCCCCGGGTCAGTCCGGCCAGTTTCTGGTAGGAGATGGTGTGGCGGAAAAGCTGAAAAAACCCGGGGCCGTCTTCCATGGCTGTGGAGGCCGCCACAATGGCCTGGCCCTTCCTGAACCGTCTGGCATACAGTTCCGTATCTGTTCCCCCCAGCCCTGCACTGAGGATGGTGCCGAACTCCCTGGTATGGCGCAGCCCCACAATGAGTTCATTGCCGAAGGCCTGGGAATCAGGCGGCATGTACTGGACCAGAAGCACCCCTTTGATATCTTTGGCAACTCCGGTGACCAGTGCTTTTCCGGTCAGTCCCCGGTAGGGGCCGGCAAGATCCTGGTCCCGAACCCATGCAGCATAATCTTCCGGTACCTCATAAAACATGCGCCGGACGGTTGACCGTATTTTGTTGGCATCCTTTTCCACTATACGGACACCCCCTACTTCGGTTTTGTGGATGATGGCGGGAGAGACGATTTTCAGTACCGCCCGGTCACCGGGCAATGCTGTCAGCGCCTCATCGGAAAAACGTTCTCCCCTGATCAGCAGAAGATTTTTCGGCGGGGTTTCCGCACCGGAGCAGGCCAGCAGCTGGTACACCTCATATTCATACAGAAAATACCGGCCCTCGCTTCGGGCGGTCTCAAACAACCGGGTGATCCGGTCAAAATCAATGGGGATGTCCATGATATATAATCCAGTCGGCAGGGCATTCACAGCTTCTGTCTTTCATATCACCGAAGAGCGCATTGTGTCAATGCGCAACTCCTTGTCATTCAGTGGCCGCCGCCCTGTTCGGCGCAATCTTCTTCTTACCGCCGTCTTAACCGTTTGAAACAGACCGCACACACCGCGCAAAGTGCCAGAAAACCGACAGTGAAAAACAAAGGGAACCAGAAAAAGGTCTCCACGAACACCAGGTTTTCCATGGTTTCTGAAGACAGGTCCGCTGCCGGGTCCAGACCGGCTTTCGCCAGCTTCAATACCAGGGCGTAGGCCACCCCCAGAAGTCCGTAGGAAATATTGTAGGACAAGCCCTTGAAGCTCAATACCGTGGCCCGCTGTCTGGAATCGGTTTCCCGGTTGACATAGAAGCTGACAAAGAACCCGGTAAAATACATGGCGGAAAAGGTGACAAGGGCCGGCACCAGACCCACCTTGGGCCAGAACCCGTTCATGGCGGCAAGCCCTGTGACAGCAAGGCCTGCAGTGACAGCCAGGGCAACCTCAGGAGACCGGTTCTCAGCGATCTGCCGGGCGATTTTCGGCACCACCATGCCCAGCAGGGCCACCACCGATCCCATGAGCCCGAAAACCGATTCCGGAATATCTATCATCCGGTAATACTGGCTGGACAGGGTGATGACCATGCGGATGGTGCCGTCCAAAAGCATGCCGAACAGCATCACCCACAGGACGAACGGGGTTTTCACTATCCACACCCCCGCCTTCAGGGTCACAGCCAGGGTGTGTTTTACGGATCTGTCCTTTTCCGTGTGTGCCGCATCCCCCAGTTCCGTCATTTTCAGGGTGCTTGCAAAGGCCAGCAGGGCCAGCACAAAGGTCAGGTACAAGGGAAACCGCATGGTCATATCCGGGGTCAGTACAATACCCAGCCCCAGCAGTTCCGCTGCCCGGCCCATGAAATCCGGGTCATATACCGCAGCCCCGGTGGTCATGGCCACCACAAAACCGATTGCCTGGTACCGCATGAGCAGTTCCAGGACCCGGCCCCACCGGTCTTCCATGCCCGCCTGTTTCAGGCTGTCATAGGCCAGGGCCTCATCCGCACCGCTGGCGGCTGCCTCAGCCAGGCCGCTGAGCACCCGGTTCACCAGAAACACCGTAAAAATCACCACAGGATCGATCCGGGGCATGAAGCTGATGATGCCGACTTCAACAATCATCACCCCGGCGGCAAAATTGAGCAGCCGTTTTCTGCCGATGATATCGGCCACCGCACCGGAGGGCACTTCCGCCAGAACAATGGTGGCGGCCCATACAGCATTGAGAACAGAAAACTGGGCAACGGTCAGGCCGAAATCCAGAAACAGAATGGTGAACACCGGATAGTAAAACCGGGAGTTGAAAAACACCCGGAAAGCAATGAACCAGCGGATATTGGGGATGTCAAAGGGACCGGCGCCAGCGGTTGTCATGTCTTTTCCTTTCGGTTCATCTGTTTTTCACCCGGACAGTTCTTTTACCACAAAAAAGGCTGCGCGTCATGGGCCATTTTTTGCGGATGCATTATCACAAATGGGCGGCCCGGCAAACCGGCAGCCCCATTCAAGGCTTGAGCAAACCCGGAAGCTGGGGTATTATGACCGGCATGGCCAATAAAAACAAGGAACAAACCGCATGAAAGCTGCCGCAAGGGCCCTGGTTCTCTGCCTGGTCTGTATCATATCTTTGTGCGTCACCGGCACTGCCCAGGCCCGGGAATACACGGTGCAGGGCCGCACCATGGGCACGTTTTACACGGTCAAGCTGATCTCTTCCAAAAAACAGTCCATTGACCTGTGGCAGAAAAAAATCGATTCCCGGCTGGACCAGATCAATGCCGGGCTGTCCATGTATGATCCAGACAGTGACCTTTCCCGGTTCAACCGGACCGGTGCGGGCACACCTTTCCGGCTGTCCCGTGATTTTGCCCGGGTCATGGATACGGCCTTAACGGTTTTCACCCTCACCAACGGGGCCTGGGACGGCACGGTGAAGCCCCTGGTGGACCTGTGGGGATTCGGCACCCGGCACCCTGCCGATACCCTGCCGGATCCGGCCGCTATCATTGAGGCCCTCTCTGTGACAGGATTTCAACACCTGGTTCGGGAAAACAGCCATCTTACAAAATCAAAGCCGGGCATCACCCTGGATCTGGGGTCCATTGCCAAGGGATACGGGGTGGATGCCATTGCCCGGGTTCTGACCCTGTCCGGTATGGAAAACTTTCTGGTGGAGGTCGGGGGAGAGCTCTACGGGTCAGGCGTCAACCGCCATAAAAAACCCTGGTCCGTTGGCATCTCCAATCCGTTGAAAACCGGTTCGGATGCAGGTCTTTTCAAAGTTGTCACCCTGGAAAACCGGGCCATTGCCACCAGCGGCGACTACCGCAATTTCTTTGAATTACAGGGCAGAATCTATTCCCACATCATTGATCCGAAAACCGGTTCTCCCGTGGACAACCAGGTGGTCAGCGCCTCGGTCATAGCAGACACCTGCACCTTTGCCGATGCCCTGGCCACAGCCCTCATGGTGATGGACACCACAGACAGCCTGGACCTGGTGAACCGCCTGGAGGATACGGAATGCCTGATCATCAAAAAAACCCCGGCCGGTTTTACGGAATCTGCTTCCCGCAATTTCCACACCTTTGTCCAGCCGTAACCTTTCCCGGCCTGCCTGCTTGTTTCAGCTATTGCCCCAATATTATTCCAAAAGATATTTTTTACCCTGAAAAGAATCCCGCACTTCCAGGGTCTGCTGAATCAGGTTAAAGGTTTCCCTGTACCGGCCGGCCCAGGCAGGGGCGCGCAGTTCACTGCCGTGGGGGTCCCCTGTGATGCGCTGAATGACGATATCTGCCGGCAGCAGTTCAAGAAAATCACATACCGTTTCCACATACTGCTCCTGTTCCATGGGCCGGTA
Organism: Desulfotignum sp.; assembly: GCA_036351635.1. Taxonomy (GTDB): domain Bacteria; phylum Desulfobacterota; class Desulfobacteria; order Desulfobacterales; family Desulfobacteraceae; genus Desulfotignum. The sequence continues at coordinate 7,280 of JAZBPL010000015.1, read as the reverse complement.
CCGGCCTGCCAGAAACATGGTATCCAGAGGGGTGCCTTTGACCACATACAGCAGGTGAATCTTGATACCGTTGATCCCGGACCGGGCCAGATACCGGGCACTTTCCAGCATCATCTCCCGGGTTTCGCCGGGCAGCCCTAAAATGACATGGGCACAGATATGAATCCCTTGTCCCCGGGTCATGGACACGGCATCCAGAAAATCCTGGAACCTGTGCCCCCGGTTGATATTTTGCAGGGTGACATCATGCACAGACTGGAGCCCGTACTCCAGCCAGACCAGATAATTTTTTGTGTAGGATGCAATCAGGTCCAGTTTTTCTTTGTCAACACAATCCGGCCGGGTGCCGATGGCCATGCCCACCACCCCCTCACAGGACAATGCAGCATCAAACATACGGCGCATATGGCCCACACTGGTATAGGTATTGGAATAGGACTGGAAATAGGCCAGAAATTTTTTTGCCTTGTATTTTTTCATCATGGGAATTTTGCCGGCTTCGATCTGCTGCCTGATTCCCATTCCCTTTGCAAAGGCCCCTGTGCCGGATCCTTTGGCATTGCAGTAGATACAGCCTGCTTCAGACAGGGTGCCGTCCCGGTTGGGACAGGTAAGGCCTGCATCCACCGCGATCTTCTGGACCCGTTCCCCGAAAATGTCCCGCAGGTAACTGTTGTAATCTGTATACCGTTTCATTTTTTCCAATCTGCCTGGTCCACACATAAAAAAAGGTAAAAAAATTAACTTCTGACCCCATTAATACGGCAACCCATGGAAAAAATCAAATACCAGGCAGCAAACCCGTAAAAACCTGTGAAATTCTTATTGATTTAATGCCGTATCATTCATATTATAACAGGTTATGAATTTTTTTATGAAACCATATGATGTGATTGTGGTGGGTGCAGGCCATGCCGGGTGCGAGGCTGCCCTTGCCGCAGCCCGCATGGGATGTGCCACCCTGCTTGTGACCATTGACCTGGACAAGATTGCGGCCATGCCGTGCAGCCCGTCCATAGGCGGCATGGCCAAGGGGCAGCTGGTCAAGGAGATCGATGCCCTTGGCGGCCACATGGCGCTGGCAACGGATGCCTCAGCCATCCAGTACCGGACCCTGAACACCAGAAAAGGACCGGCAGTCCACTCCACACGGACACAAAATGATAAAACCCTGTATTCCCGGCACATGAAATTTGCGTTGGAAACCTGCCCGAACCTGGATCTGAAACAGGCCATGGTCAGGGACCTGGTCATAGAAGACAGCTGTGTAAAAGGCATTGTGGACATGACCGGGTTTGCATACCAGGCAGGGTGTGTGGTCATTACCACCGGCACATTTCTGCGGGGCAGTGTGCACATCGGGGCAGCACGGATGGATGCCGGCCGGGCCGGGGAGTTTGCAGCCATTCACCTGGGCCGGCATCTGGCTGACCTGGGCTTTGACATGGGCCGCATGAAAACCGGCACCCCGCCGAGACTGCATGCAGACAGCATTGACTTCACCGCCTTCAAGCGCCACGAATCCGACCAGGCGCCAACCCCTTTTTCCTTTACCACCAAGGAGATCACCACCCCCATGCTGCCCAGTTTCATGGGGGCAACCACCCCTGCCACCCATGAAATTGTCCGGGAAAACCTGAAATACTCGGCTTTGTACGGGGGCCACATCAAAGGACAGTCTGCCCGGTACTGCCCCTCTTTTGAAGATAAAATCGTAAAATTTCCCGGCAGGGACAGCCACCACATCATCCTGGAATACGAAGGAATCAATACCAGGGAGATCTATGCATCAGGCCTGGGAAACAGCCTGCCCCTGGAGATCCAGTACCAGGTGGTGCGGTCGGTGAAAGGCCTTGAGCAGGCACAGATCATGCGGCCGGCCTATGCCATTGAGTATGATTATGTCAATCCCCTGGAACTGACCCCTGCCCTGGAAACCAAACGCATCCCAGGCCTTTTTCTGGCCGGGCAGATCAACGGCACCTCCGGGTATGAAGAAGCCGGTGCACAGGGGCTTCTGGCCGGTGCCAACGCGGCCTGCAAAATCCAGAAGCGCCCGGCCCTTATCCTGGACCGGTCCCAGGCCTACCTGGGCGTCATGGTGGATGACCTGGTCACCCGCGGCACCTCCGAACCCTACCGCATGTTCACCTCCAGGGCGGAATACCGGCTTTTGCTCAGAGAAGACAATGCCGACCTGCGCCTGGCAGAAATTGCCCATGAGTACGGTCTCATAGATGCAGACCGCCTGGCCATTTGCAGAAAGATTGCGGCCCAGACCGAAAAAGAACTCCAACGCGTCAGGACTGCTGTGGTCAAACCTGATGAAACAACCAACCACCTGCTTACTTCCCTTGGCAGCAATCCCATCACCACCGGTGTCAAACTGGATCAGCTTTTAAAACGCGCAGAACTCAGCTATGCAAGGTTGACCGCCATATCCCCCCCACAGGATCCCGTACTTTTGCGGGCTGCACAACAGGTGGAGATTGAAATCAAATACGAGGGATATATCAAACGCCAGCTCAATGAGATCAAAAAATTCAAGGACCTGGAACAAATCAGAATCCCGGACCATTTTGATTATGCCGGGGCCCACGGCCTGTCCAATGAGATCAAAGAAAAACTGACAAAGATTCAGCCCAAATCCCTGGGACAGGCATCCAGAACCGACGGCATGACACCTGCTGCCATATCTGTGCTCATGGTGGCCATTGCTGCCTGCGATAAACACAAATCAGCTTGACTTGCACAGGTTGGCACTTATCATTTAACTAAAAAATTATATGCAATAATTACCGTAACACTTTGCGAGGGAAAAAATGGCTGATGATTATTACAAAATTCTGGGCATCGAAAAATCAGCAAGTGCGGCAGAAATAAAAAAAGCCTACCGCAAACTTGCCATGAAGTACCACCCCGACAAAACCAAAGGGGATAAAGCCCTGGAAGACAGGTTCAAAAAAATCAGCGAAGCCTATGCCGTACTCAGCGATCCTGAAAAGCGAAAACAATACGACACATACGGTTCTGCTGATTTTCAGCAGCGGTATTCCCAGGAAGACATTTTCAAAAACTTCGACTTGGGGGATATTCTCAAGGAATTTGGTTTTGGCGGCGGCAGGGGCGGATTTTCCGCATCTTTCGGCCAGGCAGACCCGAGAGGGCGCAGCGGATTTTCCTCTGGTGGCAATCCTTTTTTCCATAACATGGGCGGGGGATTCGGCCAGCAGAGGGCCCAACCCAGGACCCCGGGCAATGATCTGGAATATGAGATCCCCCTTACCTTGGAAGAGCTGATCAACGGCACCAAAAAAACCATCACCATCAGTCAGGGCGGTACTGCCAATGCCATTGAGGTCACCATACCCAAAGGGTTGACAAAAGGGAAAAAAATCCGGCTGCCGGGCAAGGGAGAAGCTTCCCCCAATGGCGGACATGCAGGGAATCTGTACATCAAATCCAACCCTGTTCCTTCCAATGACTACAGCATTGAGGGCAATGATGTGTTTTTGAACAAAACCGTCACCCTGACCCAGGCCCTTTTGGGGGATAAGCTGGAGGTGAAGACCCCTTCCGGAAAAACCATGAACCTCACCCTTCCGGCAGGCACCAGCCACAAGGCAAAAATGCGCCTGCCCAACCATGGCATTCCCCATATGAAAGGAAATGGTTGCGGAGATCTGTTTGTTGTGATTAATATAGAGATGCCGAAAAAACTGACGGACAAACAGAAAAAACTGATACAGGAACTGAAAACCACAGGGTTGTAGACTGCCATGCCCGACTTTATCCCTTTGATTTCCCGGGAATCCATTCACACACGTACCCGGGAAATCGGAAAACAGATCACCACGGACTACAAGGGGAAAGACCTGATTCTGGTGGGGATTTTAAAAGGTGCCTTCATTTTTATGGCTGACCTGTGCCGGCAGATCAACATAGACCATGACATCGATTTTATCGGTGCTTCTTCCTATGAAGGCACTTCTTCCACAGGACAGATTGTGTTCACCAAACAGCCGGATCTGGAGTTTAAAAACCGGGATATCCTGCTGGTGGAAGATATTGTTGACACCGGCACCACCCTGTGTAAAATTGTCGAGTTTGTTAATCTGCTGAATCCCAGGTCTGTGAATATCTGCACCCTCATTAACAAACATGAACGCAGAAAACGCAAAATAGATGTAAAATATGCCTGTTTTTCACTTGAAAAAGGGTTTATTGTCGGTTATGGACTTGACTATAATGAAAAATACAGAAACAAGCCTGCAATATATGATCTAAAAATATAGGGGGATGCACCATGATTATCACCTGTGACGAGTGCTCAACAAGCTTCCGACTTGATGAATCCTTACTGAAGGACGAAGGCTCCAAAGTCCGTTGCAGCCTGTGCAAACATGTATTTACCGCATTCCCCCCGGGTAATGATGCCATCCTGGATCTGGAAACCCCGGCACACGCTGCCATGGACACCCCATCCGTTCCTCCTGTGAAAACCGGTCAAAAAGAGCAGGATCTACCATCCTGGGAACGTGAATCAGACAGTTCTGATTCCGATCTCTTTGACTTTGATGATACCGATTTTGATGATGACCTGGATCAGGGTAAAGCACAGGCAGATATTGAGATCAGTTTCGAAGATTCAGACAATGATTTTGATCTGGAAAACGGTCTCTCCTTTGAAGAAGAGGAAACACCGGGGTCCCCTGATGATCTGACATTTGATGAAAAAGAGATCACCTTTGATGAAGCGGAAATTGCGTTTGATGCAGCGGACATGGAACCGGTAGAAACCCAAAGTCGTCCGGACATTCAGGCAGAAAATGCTGAAGAGACAGAAGAACTTACCGGCATTGATTTTCAAACCCTGAAAGCGGATTCCCGGCAGGAACCCGCCGATGATGATCAGTTTTCCGGCTCTGATGAAGATCTGGATGCCAAAGATGATCTGGAGCTGGGGCTTGCGCTGGAAACAGACGGGGAAGAGAAAACAGATGATCTGAAGCTGGAACAGCCCCAGGCGGATTCCTTTCGGGAAGATCCGGAGGAACCCGGGGGCCTGGACTTTGGCCTGGAAAAAGAGTTTTCAGCCTATGATGAGGTGCTGGATCAGGACACAGAACCACAAGAGGTGACAGATGACACCGCCCTGGAAGAAAAAGCCCATCATGATTTTCAGTCCAAAGATGATCTGGATCTGGAAGATTATGACGAAACCGATCTGGATGACCAGGACAGCAAGACACCCGGCAGTGAAGACCTGAAGCAGGAAACACCCGCACCCCGTCGGCCGGCCCGGGCATCCCTGATCCAGCCCCTGGACCCTGACGCCGAGATGGGAGAGACCGCACAAAGAACCAGAAAAAAGGCCAGATCCGCACTGAGTGCGCCTGTCCTCGTTCTGCTGCTGCTCTTTTTGCTGACAGCCGGCGGGTATGTTGCCGCCACCAGTCTGGGCTATAAAATTCCATTTCTATCGGAAATCAAAATCCCTTTTATCCAGCAGTACCTGCCCCAAAAAACCCAGGAACCTGCACCTGCACCTGACCCGGTCCCGGACCAGAAAAGTGTGACCGGCCGTTTTGTAACCAATGACACAGCAGGGGAACTGTTTATCATCACCGGTAAAATTGAAAATCCGGCCCAGATCTCCTACACCAATATCCAGGTGAAAGGAACCCTGTTCCAGAAAGACAAGATTGCAGCCATGACCCAGACGGCATTTTGCGGCAATATCGTGTCTGAAGAGGTTCTGAAATCCGGAAATATTGCCGATATCATCGCCCGGCTGAAAACCCCGGACGGCAATGAAGGCACCCCTGCAAAACTGCATCCAGGGGATACCGTGCCGTTCATGCTGGTATTTTCAGACCTGCCCAAAAATCTCCAGAATTTTACGGTGGAGCTCCTGGGATTTGAAAAAGCTGAAAAATAAAAAATGTTTGACAATGCATACACTATCATGTTATATTTTTGGGGTTTTTTTGGCGACGTAGCTCAGCTGGTCAGAGCATGCGGCTCATATCCGCAGAGTCCGGGGTTCAAGTCCCTGCGTCGCTACCAGAATTTACAATGCCCCCGTTAACCGGGGGTTTTGTGTTTCTGGGGGTCACCAAAAGGAGTTTTGGTACAAATTCCTGGTACAAAATGGTGGCCGCATGGAACATCTTATCCAAAGACAATCAGGGTATTATTTCAGGTTAATTATACCCCCAGACCTCAAACCAATCTTCCGCACAAATGAAATCAAAAGAAGCCTTAAGACCGGGTCGTTATCCCTTGCAAAAGAAAGGGCCTTTCTGTTATCAGGGAGGCTTAAAAAATTATTCAGGAGATTGAGGTATAACGGCAGCATGAAACTTGAAAAACACCACATAGACGGTCTCATCAAAAAATATGTCAGGGAGACCCTGGAATCAGACGAAGAAGAAAGATTGATCCTGGGGCCTGTCCCCGATGACGTCCAAAAAGACCTGATGGAATCCTTCAAGTATTTTGAAGACCACACAAGGTATATCCTCAGAACCAACAGTCTGGAGGAAATAGAGCCTGTTGTGGATATGCGCATATTGGAACCGAACAACCTTGAGGCGGACAAGGATTCCTATGAATACAAGAAACTCAGCCGGGAGACGGTCAAAGCCAACATCCCCATAGCCCGCATTCAGATGAGACGTGAACAGGGGGATTATTCTGATGACAACGTTGACTATTATCCCGGCCAGGAAGGTCCAGAGGTCTCCCAGGTGACCCCGCAGCAGGAACCGGAACCGCAACCTTCCGGCCCCTCTTTGAAAACACTTCTGGACAAATGGTTCCAGGAGAACACCAAAGCAAACAGCTGGAGCCCCCGGACACACCAGAGATATGACGGTAATTTCCGGATCATCCTTCAGATTCTGGGGGATGACTGCCCGATTGATTCTGTGGACCATGGCACCGTAAGGGATCTCAAGGACACCCTGCTCAAACTCCCGGCAGGTATGAACAAAAAAACGGCCTTCCAGGGTAAAACAGTCCCTGAAATCATCGAATTGAATGAAACCAGAATCCATGCTGAAACCCTTTCTGTCAGTACCATAAACGCCTACCTGACCACCCTGGGAGCATTCTTCAAATGGTGTGTCGGCAATGACTACATGTCCCAGAATTATGCAGATGGATTCAAAATCAAGACCAGCAGGACCAGAAAGAGACCCGATGAGACCCGGCAGGCATTCACCACAGACCATCTGAACCAGATATTCAATGCCCCCGATTACACCGAAGACAAG
>JAZBPL010000014.1:0-6479 GCA_036351635.1 Desulfotignum sp. | reverse complement strand
TACAAGGATGCATCATCCTGCCATGACACGCTGCCCCGGATTTTCAGGTGTCCACCCCATTGTAGATCCACCTGTGCACTGCAGGGAAGCAAAACAAAAAAGACACTGCAGAAAAATGCCAGACACACACCCGGAAGAAACCTGGTGAAATTTTGGCAGAAATGGTTCACAGTAACGGTTTCCATGGAACGGTCAGCAGGAACATTGTTCAGCCGTTTTTGGTAAGATCATCATCCACCTGCCCGTCCCGTATTCGGATAAGCCTGCGGGCGTAATCCATGACCATGCTGTCATGGGTGGAAAACACAAAGGTCACGTTTTTTTTGCGGTTCATCTCCTGCATGATTTCCAGCAGGCCTTTTCCGGTTTCAGAATCAAGATTGGCCGTGGGTTCGTCAGCCAGCACAATGGACGGGCCTGACACGATGGCCCGGGCCACGGCCACGCGCTGCTGCTGTCCGCCGGAAAGTTCATGGGGACGGCGGTGGTATCTGTTTTCAAGGCCCACATCATCCAGAATGCGCCTGGCCCGGTCATGCCGCTCTTTTTCCGACACCCCCTGCAGCAGCATGACATATTCAACGTTTTCCAGCGCAGACAGCACAGGGATGAGGTTATAGGCCTGGAAAACAAATCCCACCTTGTGGAGCCGCAGATCCGCCAGCTGGGTCCGGTTCATGTCGGCAAAGGCATTGCCGTCCATTACAATGCTGCCGGCATCCGGGGTGTCCAGACCGCCGATAATATTGAGCAGCGTGGTCTTCCCGGACCCGGACGGCCCGGCCAGGGCGGCAAACCCGCCCTTTTCAATGGAAAGGCTCACATCCTTCAATGCCTGCACCGCAATATCTCCCTGCTGGAAGGTCTTGCTGATATGGCACACTTCCACTATGTTCATCAGGCAGCCTCCTCAAAAATAACCTGTTCTGCAGCCTTCTTCATGTGTGGGCCATGGCTTCCACCGGTGTAAACCTGGCGGCCTTGACCGCGGGATAGATACTCACCACCACCCCGAGCAGGCAGACCACCAGGTTTGCCACCCCCACATCATACAGGGTCAAAGACGGATAGATGATGCGCGACATGCCCGCAAATTCCGCCCCGGCAGCCAGGGAAGACAAATCAATGCCTGTGGCGGCCAGAACAGCGACAGTCACCATGGTCAGCAGGTCCCCGGCAGCAGTGCCCAGGAGCAGCAGAAAAACCGATTCCGTGAGCACCCCCCGGACAATCCACCAGGGTTTCATCCCCAGGGCCTTGAGCACCCCGAACTCCCGCATCCGTTCAAATACGGACATGAGCGTGGTGTTCACGATCCCGAAACCCATGGCGATGAAGGTGACCACATACCACAGCATCATAAACCCGTCAAAAAGTTCCAGGTAGGCGGTGATGGCGGACAGGATTTCTTTCCAGGTATGGACCGCAAACCCGTCACCCAATGATGCGCTGAGATCTGCTGCGGTGCCGTCCAGGTCTGCCCCATCCGGCAGCAGGATACACACCTCGGAAATCCCGCCGGACAGTTTGAGCATGTCCCGGGCGGTTTTTATGTGAACAAATGCAAACTGCTTTTCCGTGGCATCCATTTGCGCATGAAAGATACCTGTGATCCGGAATGCCCTGGAAGCCATCTCTCCTGCGGTGTCCCGGGACATGACCACCAGTTTTTTTCCCACCCGGGTGTCAAATTTTTCTGCAACCGCTTCTCCTATCAGAATACCGTTCTTGTCATCTTCACCCAGATACCGGCCGGTGCCCATGGCATCCGGCCCGATAAAAGAGACCTGTGATTCTGCACCGGGATCAATGCCCGCCAGGGTGATCCCGCCGGAGTGCCGGGCATTGCTGACAATGGCATTGACCCGTATCCGGAAGGCATACCGTGATCCTTCAGGAAGGACCACAGAAATGACATCTTTCACCTGCGCCATATCGGTGATGCTGTGTTCAATGACCGGATCACTGCGAAATCCTTGTGCATGGATCTGGATTTCACCGGTCAGGGTGGAGACGGCATTTCTGACCATGCCGTTACTGACCCCCCGCATCAGGGCGGTCACCATGAGCATGGTCCACACCCCGATGATAATGGCCGTCAGGATGACGGCTGTCCGCCGGGGATTACGCCAGATGTTCCGCCAGGCCAGCTGCCAATGCATCACGTTTTTTCCTTTGTTCGAAGATCAGGCAAAATGCATGGCCTCCACCGGGTTAAGCCGTCTGACTTTCACGGCCGGATACAGGGCAGCCAGAAAGGTGATCACAAACACCATGGCCGGGCCGACAGCTGTGGAAAGCAGGGACAGTTTCGGGTATATGCGGCCGGTTATGCCGTACTGGTTCAACAGTTCACCAGCCCCGCCGAGATCGATGCCCCTGGACTGAAAATACAGTGTCACAAAGATACCAAGAACAATGCCGGCCCCCATCCCCACCACCGTCATAAACATAGATTCTGTGAGCAGGATTTTCATCAGCCGGGAGGGTGAGGTGCCAATGGCCATCATCACACCGAATTCCCGGGTTCTTTCAAAGATGGCCATGAGAAATGTGTTGAGAATACTGAAGGCCACCACAATGATGAGCAGCAGCCAGAAAATCAGGCCGCTCACCAGATCCATGGATATGGCCTGTTTGAGCCCCGGCATGATTTCAGACCAGGTGCGCACCACAAGGGGATTTTTTGTTTCCAGCTTCTGCAGCCGGGCCTGCACCTGCTGTGTGATCTCCGCCACCCGGTCCAGGGACCGGGCAATGGCAACCACGCTGTGCACCTGTCCGGACATGGTGTACACCTGCTGAAAATACCCCAGGGGAATGTGCAGCCCGGCCCGGTCGAAATCATCCTGGCCCGAGCTGTAAATTCCTTTGATGGTGACCACTGCCGCAGCCACGGAACCGTCCCTGCCCTGGCCCAGCAGGGTCACTTCATCGCCTATTTCCACCTTCAGATTCCGGGCCAAAAGCCGGCCGATCAGGGCCTTGTCCGTGTCTGACTGTGACAGATATTCCCCTTCCCGGATCAGGTCCGGCAGTGTGGAAGTCCGGGCTTCGGCATCCGGATCTATGCCGATGACCAGGGCACCGTAGGTCCGGTCTTCAGAGGACACAATGGAAAAGGCCCGGGACCGGAAGGTATAGGCGGCAACACCCGCTGTACTGTCAAGGATTTTGGCCACGGCATCCGGATGGCCAATGGTTTTGCGGATATCCTGTTTTTCCTGAAATTGCCTGTGCTGGATCTTGAAATGCCCGGTCTGAATTTGAACAGCCGCATTGATCATGGTTTCATAGCTGCCGAACTGAAAAGAGAGCATGAAAATGAGCACCAGACAGGCAAAGGCGATGGCGGATATGGTCAACACGGTCCGTCTGGGATTGCGCCAGATATTGCGCCAGGCCATTTTGACATGCATGGACATGGGTGCCTACCGCGGGGGATTTTTCAAAGATGACCGGGTAAAAATCCTGTCCGGCAGATCCTTTGTAAAGGCCAGGGACCTGTATTCCAGCAGGGTATAAGCTTCGGGCGTATCCGTCTTGAACATCTTCCAGACCCTGGGAAACAGTTTTCCCCCCAGGGGGCCTATGTCCCGGGTGGTCATCTTTTTCACCGGCTCCAGATCCTCATCATAAAAGGTTTCCTCCAGCAGCACAAAGTCCTCCCGCACCACGATCCGCTGCATCCCCCATACCACAGGGGCCGCAGGTTTGGGCACGGATTTTATGACATAGACGGTTTTCCCCTGGTGGGTCCGGGTATTTTCAATGGTATGGTCATAATCATGGATGATACTGTCACTTTTTGCCAGGTCGTTGTTTGAAAAATCCGATCCCATCCAGGACTGGGACATCATGGAGGGCGGCAGCTTGATGACCCGGTTGACCTTGGGGTTGTATGTCCACATATCGTTACCTTTTTTTAATGTGGCATTGCCCCTGTCCTTTGGCGGCGCCTGGATGAAAAACAGGCTGTCGGACCGTCCCTGTGTCCAGGCCTTGATGGTCATTGTCCGCTCCCACTCCGGCCGGTGAATGGTCATGTCCACCAGGGATTCCGATGCCCTGCCCCGCATATAGTCCCAGCAGGATTCCACAAGGCCCTGGGCGGTCACCTCTCCTGCACGTGCCCCGGCACCAGGCATAATAAGAAACATTGACACCATCACCAGAAAGGTGCGTATTGTATGCATGCCCCACCCCCGTCAGTGGTTTTCCGGGTTATTGGCAGCTGCCCTGCAACAGGACAGGTTTGACCTTCTGATCAGGGTATAATAGAACCAACGATACTGCAATCCATGTCAGCCATTTTTTTGCTTTTTCACGGCGGTTCACCACAAGAAAAGCCCAGCATTTTAAGGGTTTTTACCTATTGCCTTTTCAAATGCCATTTACTATACACAGATACAGTATTTTCACCTGATTGGTCTCTGTTTCTGTAACCGACAGAGCGGAGCTGTGTTTTTTTTCAAAAATCCAGCGGGCTTTTCGCTTCCTTTAAGGGTATAACTTAAAATATTGTATCCTCAAAATAGACAGGCAATTCGAAAAATAAAATGCATTTACATATTTTCAAAAATATATTAAAATACATTTTCTTATTTGATAGATTTTAATAATAAAAAAGAAAATAGAGTTCGCTATTCGATGTTATGTTAAACTATTTTAGAAACAAACAGGCAAGACTGATTCAGGCTGCGCCTGATACTTTTATCCGGGAACAATACTTAAAGAAAATATTGTCTCCCAACAGGCTTGTCGGAATTATTGGTCAAAGAGGTGTTGGTAAAACGACCTTGCTTTTACAATATCTTAAATCAAATTTTAGTATGAGCGAGTTCTTATACGTAAGTGCTGATGACATATATATCGCAGATACAACTCTTTATGATTTGGCGGATGCGTTTTCAATCATAGGGGGGAAGGTTATTGTATTTGATGAAATACATAAATATAAAAACTGGGCCCAGGAATTAAAAAATATTTATGATTCATTTCCTGAGATTGTGATCCGATTCAGTGGATCATCCATGCTGAATATTCTATATGAAAAATATGATTTGAGCAGAAGGTGCGTGACAGTTCATATGGAAACATTAAGTTTTCATGAATTTCTTGCACTCAGTGAAAAAAAGATGCTTACACGATATTCCCTGGATGAAATCATTAAGAATGGTTCACAAATCAGTCTTGACCTTGCGCTTTCCGATACCAATCTATACAGCAGTTTTCTTGATTATTTAAAATATGGGGCGTATCCGTTTTTTATTGAGGACAGAAATGAATTCAAAACCAAACTTTTTAACGCGTTACAGAAGATCATCAATGAAGATATTCCTTCCTGCAACAAGATGGAGTATGGTCATGTTTCCGTGTTTAAAAGACTTATAGCAAAGCTTATTGAATCCGGAGTTCCGTATAAGGTGAATATTGCAAAATTATCCAGAACATTGGGGATTACACCCCCCACCCTGAATACGTATCTGGATATTCTGAATGACACGAAAATTTTTCATTCTATTAAAAAATATTCAACTAAGATTTCAAGAAAGCCTGAGAAACTGCTTTTTAATAATACGAATATTCTCTATACATTTGCTGAAGAGTTTGGTGTTGATACCAATATCGGAACAGTGCGTGAAACATTTTTTGCCGGTTGTTTTCCCCAAATTTATTATTCAGATATTGGAGACTTCAGGGTTCAGGATATAATATTTGAAATCGGTGGAAAGAATAAGACGTTTAAGCAGATTCATGATGTAAAGAATAGTTATCTTGTTATTGATACAAACTATACAACGGAGAGCCGGAAGATACCGATCTGGTTATTTGGGTTAATTGATTATTAGAGGATATCGACTCAAACATCTTGAGTGAAATTTATGAGATTAAAGTTGGCCATGTCTTGACTGATAGATATGGGGATACTTTGATTTCAACATCAAAAATGCACCGGATTTCACCGGTGATTTTCCAGTTAAAAATCTAAAGCAACCGGGGGACAAACATAAATTCTTTTTTTGATTTCATAGGGTTCGTCCACTGGGGCGACTACCCATGCTGTTTTCGGTTTAATTGCATCAACCAGCTCATAAAATCCCCGGGAAGGTTTTGGGGCCTTTGAAAGTTTGCATTCAAAAAGATGCTGTTGGCCTGCTCTATCCAACATAAGATCTATTTCAGCGCCATTAGATGTTCTTAAAAAAGAGGGTCTGAAGCGATCATGTTCTGTAATTATATTTTCAATGACAAAGCCCTCCCAGGATGCACCGGCTATCGGATTGGCTAGCAATGAGTCATACTGCTCAATGTCAAGTAAAGCATGAAGGATGCCACTATCACGCAAATAAATTTTTGGAGATTTAATCACTCTTTTTTTTAAATTTGTTTCTGCAGGCGGCAATAAACGAACCATATAAGTTTGTTCAAGAATAGACAGGTATTTTTTTAGGGTCGGAATCGATATATCAGTCGCT
>JAZBPL010000013.1:0-30473 GCA_036351635.1 Desulfotignum sp. | reverse complement strand
GTTGAACTGTTTCTTGGTGTGGCTATATTATGGCTACTTTTTAACTATATATTGGCTACTGTGTTATTTTGCCTTGTTTATTGTAGAGGCGTTTGTTTTTTCGTTTTATTTTGTGTTTCCGTTTTGATACAGTGGTTTTCTTGATTCGAATTGATACAGGCTTGTTGTTTGGCTGTGACGGGTGGAAGGTGCAATGGAAACTGCTCCCAGTCAGTTCCAGTTTGGAATTGGGGTAAACGGAGAGTACTCTTGGGGACGCCACTTAGATAATCAAGGCCTTCAGCGGTTGCTGGGGGCCTTTTTTTAATTCCTATCCCTTTCCAAGGGGTGGGTCCATTTGGATTTCACCAAATCATGGGCATCAATCCATTGTCGCCCCTTTTCCGTCAGCCGGTATTTCTGCAGCCGGCTCTTGGGTTTATCCGGCACAGTGAACGCCAGCAGCCCTGCTTGTTTTAGGCGGGGCAGGGCTTTGCGCAGATTACCGCTTAACTGGCTGTGTCCCAGAGCCTCGGCAATTTCGGCTGATGACAGCGGCCCTTGGGCACACGCGGACAGTATTTTGAAATTAACTTGTGCCTGAACTTGTGCCTCGACTTCAACTTGTGCCTGAACTTGTGCCTCGACTTGTGCCTGATCTTTTTCTCTGAAGGGTTTCACAGGAACCGATTCTTTCAATCCCACGACAAACCGCAGGCGCATGCCGATTTCCAGAATCCGGGGCTCAGGCAGGCCCAGTTCCTTTGCCTGTTTGAAAATGCGGGGTATGCCGGTACCCCATTGCTCGATCAGGTTCATTTCCCGAAAGGCCCGGGCAATGACCGGATTTCTAATTTTGGACACCCCCTGTTTCATATCTTCTATGGTCATTCCGGGCAGCAGGATACCGGGATTTTCGATCTCGATGCGGTCGTCAAAAAAGGAGATGCGGACCGGGGCACCCCGCTGGGAGTAGTCCGCATGCACCAGGGCGTTGATGACCGCTTCCCGGAGAATGCCCAAAGGAATGCTCCAGACATCCTTTCGCCTGATCTCTGACAGGTCGGCCCCGCGCATGGCGTGTTTTTTCAAAAACAGCATGATACTGTCCACTGCTTTGGGCAGGGGATCATAAATTTCTATATGATCCAGGATATCGGTCTTGTCTTTGCCCATAAACCGCCCGCACTGGACCCAGGCATCGGAAAAATGCTGGTTGCGCTCCCGGCCGAATAGAATGACGGCCCCTTTTGACGGGACCACCCGCCCCTGATGTGGAACCAGCAGCTTGAGGGTTCTGAGCGCCTTGTCGCCGGCAACAAATTTTTCACCAAAGCTGTCTGTCATGGCCTGTGTGTCGATATCATCCATGGACAGGTCCGGCATGGGCATCTCATCAAAGGCCACCCCTTCCACCGACCGGCGAAGTTCTCCGGTCAGTTCCGAGTCTGCCTGGCGGTTGGTGGAGCCCAGACGGACATAAACCCCTTTTTCCACCCCTTCCGACCGCAGGTAATGGGGTCGGGCGTTGCTGAGAAACACTTCGGCAATCAAAAGGGTCTTGTCGTCCATGGTGATCATTTCAATATTGGGCACCAGCCGCGGAGCGATGGAGTCGGCAATCAGATTGCACAGCCGTTCCTCTTCCTTCAGAGGATCTGCCACCCCCATGATCCGCCGGTCTTCTGTCACCCCGATAAAAAGC
The DNA here is from genome assembly GCA_036351635.1 of Desulfotignum sp. Lineage (GTDB taxonomy): Bacteria > Desulfobacterota > Desulfobacteria > Desulfobacterales > Desulfobacteraceae > Desulfotignum. The sequence goes on along the minus strand of JAZBPL010000013.1, from coordinate 28,789 downwards.
CTCCCCCCGGCGGTGTTGGCAAAGGCGGTCAAGGTTTTCAACACTGGCCTGGGAGAGGACAGGTCCTGTTTGAATTCCAGGGTTTTGCCTTCGGGTTGATGGATAATTTTATTGAATTTTATCATTTAGAAGCAGCGACTCCGCCACAATATCACCAGTATATAAAATATTTTCAGATGGTTCCATCGCATTCCGTCTCCCTGTTATTTTAACCATTAAACTCTTATTATGGGGGGGGCTTGCCCTTTAAGGGAGAAAATGTTCAGAAGGAATCTAATCTGAGTCATTCTTTCCCAATATACAGGATTTATAGGTAAGTCAAGAAATAATATAAACTATGAAAATGCTTTATAAATAAGGACATCGGCCTTTCACGCCGGCGACAGGGGTTCGAATCCCCTTGGGGACGCCACTTAGATAATCAAGGCCTTCAGCGGTTGCTGGGGGCCTTTTTTGTTGACATTTCCGGTGTCCGGCAGTATGGTTTTCAAAATTGCAACATAGGCGAATGTCTAAGGATAAAGCAAATGGTGGCCATTACATCCAGTGCACAGGTCTTTACCGGATATCAGGGGCCTGCGGCTGCTGCACAGAAACCTGCCCAAACCGCTGAAGCCGGCAATGTGTCTGATACAGACCGGGCAGTCCGGGGGGGTGCTGCTGAAATCACCCGTAAAGAGCAGTCTCTGCAGAATTCCTATGACAAAAAAGAAAGACGGATAGAGGAAAATTACGCCAATGCATCCCGGAACCTGGAAAGGGAGTTTCAGCAGCAGAAAACCGATCTTGAAAGGGAGCTGCAGCAGAAAAAACAGCTTCTTAAAGTCAATATATACGTCTGATCCTGTTTTATGTCCAGCAACGTGATCCTTGCAGTTGAAAATTTGGAAAAATCCTATAACGGCAAGCCGGCTGTGGCTGGCATCAGCCTGTCCATTGAAGCAGGCACCTGTTTCGGCCTGCTGGGTCCCAATGGTGCCGGGAAAACCACTGCAGTGGAGATGATGGAAAACATCCTGGAGCCGGATGCCGGCAGGATTCTTTTCAAGGGAAGAGAACGGGACAGGTCATTCAAGCAGGAAGTGGGTATCCAGTTCCAGCAGACGGAACTGATGGCATTTCTGACGGTGGAGGAAACCCTGAAAACTTTTGCCGCCTTTTACAGCCGCCACCTGCCCGTGGAAGCGGTGATCAGGCTGTGCATGCTGGAGAAGATCAAAAAGCAGAGAAACAACAAAATCTCCGGGGGCCAGCGCCAGCGGCTGCTGCTGGGCCTGGCCCTGCTCAATGACCCGGATCTTCTGTTCCTGGATGAACCCACCACAGGCCTGGATCCCCAGGCCCGTCAGCATGTGTGGCAGATCATCAAAGACATACGGGCCAAGGGCAAAACCACGGTGCTGACCACCCACTATATGGAAGAAGCCTGGGCATTGTGCGATATCATTGCCATCATGGATAACGGCAGGATCATTGAAAAAGGCACCCCCGGGCAGCTGGTTGAAGACCATTGCGGCGCCATGGCACCGGAATTCCGGAACCTGGAATCGGTATTCCTCTCACTCACCGGAAAACGGTTGCGGGAGTAACACCATGGTTCTCAAGCGGATGTGGGCCCTTTTCATGGCCCGCAATTATGAATTTATACGGGACCGGGCAGGGTTCGGCTGGAATATTCTGTTTCCTTTTCTGCTGGTGGCAGCGTTCAGCCTTGCATTCGGATCAGATGCAAAAAAGCAGTTCAAGCTGGGCATATTAACAGACGGAAAACCAGACCCTGCCATTGCAGACATCCACATTCCCTCAGGGTTGAAAACCGATCCAGCCATTCAGATGGTGTTTTTTGACACCAAAGACCTGGCCCTGGAAAAACTGCGGCACCACAAAATTGACATGGTTCTGCAGTCCGATGATCCTGAAAAATCACAAGATCCTGCTGCACCAGGCCCCCCTGTGCTGCATTACTGGGTATCTGATGCCTCCCCAAAGGGGGTATTGATGGAAAAACTGGTGAAAGAAGCCATGGTGCCGGCGGATTTTTTTGAAAACAGGCTCCATAAGCAGGCGGTTCCCGGCATCCAGGTGCGGTATATCGACTGGCTGTTTCCGGGTATTCTGGGCATGAACATCATGTTTTCCGCATTTTTCGGGGTGGGGTATGTGATTGTCCGGTACCGCCGCAACGGGGTGCTCAAACGGCTCAAGGCCACGCCGGTCACTGCCTTTGAATACCTGTCCGCCCAGCTGGTCTCCCGGGTGCTGGTGTCCATGATCGCCTCTTTTGTGGTGTGGGCAGGGTGTGATGTTGTGTTTTCCTTTCAGATGCAGGGCAGGTTTTTGGATGCTGCCATCGTATTTCTGGCCGGCACGGTGTGCCTGGTTTCATTCGGCCTGATCCTGGCCTGCCGGGGGACCAATGAGGAGTTGACCAACGGGATTATCAATTTTATCTGCTGGCCCATGATGTTTTTGTCAGAGGTCTGGTTTTCCATTGAAGGGGCGGCAGACTGGATCAAACAGGCAGCCGGATTTCTGCCGTTGACCCATTTTCTGACCGCCGCCCGCAAGGTGATTAATGACGGGGCAGCCCTGTCCCAGGTCTCCCATGAGGTGGCGACGCTGGCCATCATGAGTGTGGTGTTTCTGGCCATCGGTTCTGTGCTGTTTTCCTGGACAAAATAGACAGCAGCGGCACGGTCATACCTGTTTAATAAAACCATCACATGGTATATACTGCCTTAATTACCCTGCATGCTGCATAAGGAGAGACATATGAAACCGGTTGTGGCCCTGGTGGGCCGGCCCAATGTGGGCAAATCAACGTTGTTCAACAGAATGATCCGGTCCAGGCAGGCCCTGGTGGATGACATGCCCGGGGTGACCCGGGACCGCCACTACGGGGATGCCCTTTGGGACGACAAACCGTTCACCGTCATCGACACCGGCGGGTTTCTGCGGGGGGATGATGACAGTTTTGCCGCCCAGATCAGGGACCAGCTGGCCATGGCCGTGGCACAGGCAGATGTCCTGGTCTTTGTTCTGGACGGCCGGTCCGGGCTTTCTCCCTATGACTGGGATCTGGCGGATTTTCTGCGCAAAACCGGCAAGCCTGTTTTCTTTGTGGTGAACAAGATTGAAAATCTGCGGCAGCAGGATGATCTGGGGGAATTTTACGCCCTTGGCATTGATGATTTTTATGCGGTGTCAGCTGAGCACGGCATCGGCATGGATGATTTTCTGGATGACCTGGTGGCGGATTTTCCCGATGTCGTGGAAGCTGAACCCGATGCAGACGAACCCATCCGCATCGCCATTGTGGGCCGGCCCAATGTGGGCAAATCCTGCCTGGCCAACCAGCTGTTCGGTGAACACCGGGTGGTGGTCAATGAAACAGCCGGCACCACCAGGGATGCCATTGAACTCAGTGTTACCCGCAAAGGGCAGCAGTTTGTGCTGGTTGACACAGCCGGCATCCGGCGCAAGGGGAAGGTCACACAGAAACTGGAAAAATTTTCCATCCTCAAATCCCTGAAAAGCCTGGATGACTGCCATGTGGCCCTGATCGTTATCGATGCGGCAGAGGGCATCACCGACCAGGACATCACCATTGCCGGGTATGCGGAAAAAAGGGGGTGCGGTGCCATTTTTCTGCTCAACAAATGGGATCTGGTGGACAAGCAGGACAAAAGTGAAAAAGCATATCTGTCTGATTTGCGGTACAAGTCCAAGTTCCTGTCCTATGCCCCTGCCGTGACAATATCCGCCCTCACAGGCCAGCGCTGCCACAGGATTCTGGATATGGCAGCCCGGGTGTATGCGGAATACTGCTTCCGCATCAATACCGGCACCTTGAACCGGATCATCGAAGATGCCGTGTTCAGGGAAGAACCGTCCCTGCACAAGGGCCGGCGCCTGAAGTTTTTTTATGCCACCCAGGTGGCCACCCGGCCGCCCTGCTTTGTGTGCTTTGTGAATTATCCCAAAGCAGTACATTTTTCCTACAAACGGTATCTCATAAACCAGCTGCGCCAGATGATTCCATTGACCCTGACCCCCATAGCACTGCATTTCAGGGAAAAAACCGGCCGCATGGATTTTTCCGGCAGAACCAGGGAAAAAGACAGAATTGCAGACAAAAAAGAACGGATCACGGTGAAGCGGCAAAAGCAGCGCAAAGACCAGAGCCGTAAAAAACGCAGACGGGATCACCAGGCGTAACAGCCATGGATCTGTTCGATGCACAGGCAGACCAGCAGATGGCAGGGGCAGTGCCCCTGGCAGACCGCATGCGGCCGAAGAAACTGGACCAGCTCACAGGCCAGGACCATCTCATCGGCCCGGGCAGCCTGCTGCAGAAAGCCATCCAGGATGACCGGGTGTTTTCCATGATCCTGTGGGGGCCGCCGGGGTGCGGAAAAACCACGCTGGCAAACATCATTGCCCATGAAACAAAATGTGCATTTGTCAAGATTTCCGCTGTGCTGTCCGGGGTGAAGGATATCCGGCAAATCATTGAAACCGCCAGAGAAAAGCGCAGTTTGTTCAAAAAGCGGACCCTGGTGTTTGTGGATGAGATTCACCGGTTCAATAAATCCCAGCAGGACGCGTTTTTACACCATGTGGAAACCGGGCTCATCACCCTGGTGGGGGCCACAACGGAAAACCCCTCCTTTGAGGTGATCCCGGCCCTGGTCTCCCGGTGCCGGGTGTTTGCCCTCAAAGGCCTGGAACCCTCCCATATCCGGCAGATCCTGGTCCGGGCCTTGACAGACAAAACCCACGGCCTGGGATGGGACAGGGACCGGTTTGCAGCAGATGCCCTGGACTGCATGGCCCGGGCCGCGGACGGGGATGCCCGCATCGCCCTGGCCAGCCTGGAAACCGCTGCCCTGCATTTTCAGGACAAACCTGTCATCCGTGTAAAAGACCTGGAAGCGGTGGTGGATAAGAAGGCCCTGCTGTATGACAAGGCAGGAGAAGAGCATTTCAACCTGATCTCCGCATTTATCAAAAGCATGCGGGGCAGCGACCCGGATGCGGCCATTTACTGGCTGGCCCGCATGCTCACGGCCGGAGACGACCCGTATTACCTGATCCGCCGCATGGTCAGGTTTGCCACAGAAGATGTGGGCATGGCCGACCCCGGGGCCCTGACCATGGCCCTGAATGCGGGAGAATCATTCCGTCTGCTCGGACGGCCGGAAGGGGACGGGTCCCTTTTCCAGGCAGCGGTGTACCTTGCCACAGCCCCCAAAAGCAATGCGGTGTATGCAGCCCAGAAGAAAGTGAACGACCTGGTGCACACCAGCGGGTACCAGCCGGTGCCCCTGCATATCCGCAACCCTGCCACAAAGCTGATGAAAGAGATGGGATACGGCAAAGGATACCAGTATGCCCATGACCATCCCGGCGGGTATGCCCCCCAGTCCTATCTGCCGGATTCCCTGGCGGGACAGCGCCTGTATTTCCCCACGGACAGGGGGTATGAAAAGACCGTCAAACAGCGCCTGGAAGCCTGGCTTGCACGGCGGGACGACAGCCAAAAAGCTAAAAGCTAAGAGCTACCCCCGGGTCCGTATTTTTCAAAAATATGCCCGGGTGATGCCTTTGGCTGCATTGTGTTTCAGGCGGACGGCCCGGCCCACCATGTCATGGCTGGTCAGTGCTGCAAACAGATCCGGGTCATCCGGGGTGTTGGCCACAAAACGCAGGCCCTGGCTGGTGCGGCCGTAGACCACCCCGTAGGCCGGGGTGTGATCCGGATGGTACACAACCGTATAGGTTTCAACAACGCCTTTTCCTGCAGGCGTTTCGTCAACAGGCACCGGCTCGGGACCTGCCAGGCTGTCTTTGGTCTCTGCCGGGTCCATGGCTGCCAGGCTCTCTTTGGGCCGCATGCAGCTGTAGATGCCTGCAGCGTGTTTGTGCATGAACCATCCCAAAGCGGTCACAAGGCCGGTGCGGTAGGTGCCGGTGGCAATATGCTCTGCCAGGGTGGCCACGGCATGCAGGTTGTAATTGTTGCCCGGTCCGCCGAAAAACCCCAGGCCGCCGGTGATGGTCAAGGGCCGGGGATCGGTGTCTGCAAGATCTGCCATTTTTCTGGCAATGGACACGGCACAGGGAAAACACGAATAAAAATCAAAGCAGTCCATCTGGTCCAGCCCCAAGCCTGACCTTTCCACAGCTGTGTCCACAGCCGCCTTCATGGGCGGGCTGGCAGTGAAATCACTTTTTTCAACCAGGAACCGCTGGCGGTCCCGGGCATACCCGCCCCCCATGAAATACACGGTCTGCAGGTCTTTCTGCCGGCAGGCTTCTGCTGCTTTTTCCGACATGAGAATCACGGCCGCTGCCTGGTCCACCGTGATAAAGGCATTCATGAATTTGGTGTAGGGAAATGCAATGGGCCGGTTGCCGGGTGCGGGGGTGATTATCTCTTCAGCGGTTCTCGCGGTTTTGGTCCAGGCATGGGGGTGGGTGGCCGCCACCTGGCTGAATTGGGACCACATTTTTCCGGTTTTTTCAAGATGGGTCCTCAGATCCAGACCGGATGCATGCCACAGGGCGGTTTCAAACAGGGCAAATCCCTGCATGGGATGCTGGATGCCGTGGCGGTTTTCCAGCAATGTGGCGCCAATGGCATCATCTCCTGCATAATCATCCGGTATACCCTGGAGCAGGGCGCTTTCAGGCCGTCTGCCTGTATGGCTGCGCCGGACATAGGCTTCCGCCCCCACCACCAGCACCATGTCCAGATCGTTTCTGGCGATCATGCCCGCTGCCTGGTTGATCAGGGTCTGGGGGGAGTTGCCCCCGATTTTCGAGATATGGGAGAACCCCGGGTTTGCCCCCAGGTACCCGGCAACCTGGCCCGGGGCATCCGGGTAGTTGGCACTCAGGGGCCTGACCACCATGATGCCGTCCAGCCGGGAGAGCACAGAAGGGTCTGCAAGTTTCTGTGCGGCTGTCCTGGCAGCCTGCACCATGAGGCCCATGGCATCTTCGGGATGTTCTGCCTGTTTGGGCTGGGTGACCTGGCCCCAGCCTGCCACCACAACGTGTGTAGTCATATAACCTGTCCTTGAAGGTGAGAACCTATCTGCATAAATTGCAACAGTCTTGCGCAAATCGAACAGTTTGTCAATTGCCGCTTGTCTGCGCTGGATACTTGCCATAACCATCCCGGGTTTTCGACCTTTTGCTGCAGCACTCTGTCGCCGGCACCGCCCCTGGTGGTGTCCTGTGCCCGGCCCGAGATCCTGCGGGGGCCGGGTTCCATGTGAATAATGAAATACAGCGATCCATTCTCTGACTTCAAAGCATCCCGGCATATTTTACCAGCCCCCTCCGGCTCTGACGGTCCGTTCACAGGACACCACCAGGGGCTACCTTTGTCGTGCACGCCACTATAGCAAATATCCAGTGTCTCCTATATTAACATAGCCCCCTGCGGGTAGTGGTGTGACAGGACCGTCAGATGCCAATATCGGGCCGGCGACACCGTTACCCCCAGGGGGCGGGTAGCAAGCAGGAGAACAGGATGTGGCCACATGTGAAGGCCCTGGTTTGCATAATTTCTTGTTTTTTGTGCGGCTGTCTGGTATGGACCTTGGGATGGAAATGGTATAGTTAAAATGTGACTGTTTGCAATAAAACCTGATAATTGTGGAGGTATACAATGAAAAATGTCGTGATTGTAAGTGGTGTGCGGACACCTGTGGGTTCCTTTGGCGGATCATTGAAAAATGTGCCTGTGGTGGATCTGGGCACCTGTGTCATGAAAGAGGTGCTCAAACGGGTGGGCCTGCGGCCGGCTGTGGATGAAGCACAGGCTGCCTTTTTCCCGGATTCCCTCAAAGACCAGGGGATGATCGATCTTGAAAAAAAAGGGTATGACTATGATGACAGCCTGGCAGAACTGTTTGTGGATGAGGTCATCATGGGCAATGTACTCCAGGCCGGCCAGGGACAGAACACCGCCCGCCAGGCCATGATAAAGGCGGGACTGCCCCGGCAGAGCACGGCATTCACCATCAACAAGATCTGCGGATCAGGCCTGAAAGCCATTGCCCTGGGTGCCCAGGCCATTATGGCGGGACAGGCGGATGTCATCCTTGCCGGGGGCCAGGAAAGCATGAGCAACGCACCCATGGCACTGCTCAAGGCCAGGTGGGGGCACCGCATGGAACTCACCGGCCAGGGGCCTGTTCACGACCTCATGGTGTTTGACGGGCTGTATGAAATTTTTTACGGATACCACATGGGCCTGACAGCGGAAAACATTGTGGACAAATACGGTATTTCCAGGCAGGAACAGGATGAACTGGCCCTGCTCAGCCACAACCGGGCCCTGGCTGCAGTCAAGGACGGCACTTTTGCAAAAGAGATCGTGCCCGTGACCATCGCTTCCCGCAAGGGGGATATTGTTGTTGATACAGATGAGCGGCCCATGGAAACCAGCATGGAAAAACTGGGAAAACTGCGGCCGGCGTTCAAGAAAGACGGCAGTGTCACGGCCGGCAATGCATCGGGCATCAATGATGCGGCAGCCGCTGTTCTGCTCATGACCGAAGAAAAGGCAGATGCCCTGGGCCTTGAAAAACTGGCACGGATCAAAGCCTTTGCTTCCGGCGGCCTGGACCCTGCCTACATGGGACTGGGGCCTGTGCCTGCAGTGAAAAAGGTGCTGAAACAGACCGGGATGACCATTGATGACATCGACCTGATCGAATTGAACGAGGCCTTTGCAGCCCAGGCCATCGGGTGCATGCGGGAACTGCATATCGATGTGGAAAGACCCAATGAACTGGGATCCGGTATTTCCATCGGCCACCCCATCGGATGTACCGGTGCCCGACAGATGGTCACGGCCATCCACCAGATGCAGCGCAAAGGCTATGGTACAGGGCTTGTATCCATGTGTATCGGCGGCGGCATGGGCATGGCCATGATCATTGAAAGATAAGATTGTCCTTTACTTGAAAGCGCATAAATGGTAATAATTATAGGATAATTTTGGGTGGGATCAGGTATGGTTCCACCATGACCTAAAAGGATGGTTTTACTATGGATATACCAAGAAAACTGGGCATAATCATCTATTCAGCCGTACCAGCCATTGTCGGCGGCGGAATTGTCTATCATTTTTTTGGCAGCTTTGTTCAGGTCATTATTTTTGAAATACTTCTGGTGCTGGCTGTCCTGGGACTGTTCAGCAGTTAGAATCTGTTTTTATTTTGTATAATGTAAAGCCGCAGATGTGCAGACTTCCCATGCATGCTGCGGCTTTACCTGGTTTTTTAAATCCCTGAATTTTCATGGGGCAGCGAACTGGTGATATGTTGGAGCAGACCGTTTTTCACAGAGGGGTGTTTTTCTTTTTTCTGGCGCTGTTCTGCATATCCATTTTCCTGCTGGGAAATCTGCTTGCCCCTTTTACCGCCACCATTGTTCTCGGGGTGGTGATCACCAATATTTTCAGGCCGGTTTACCACCTGTTTGCAAAAAAGCTGTCCATGCGCATGGCAGCGGTGGTTACCTGTATCATTATTTTTTGTGTGGTATTTATTCCTGTGGTGTTTATGGTGGGGATCTTGTCCAAAGAAGCCCTGGGGCTGTATAATCTGGCCAGGGATGCCGTGTTTTCAAACCAGTTGATCCAGCTGCTGGAAAACACCCGGGCCCTGGACCGGATCAATGACCTTCTGGCACGTGCAGGGGTGCAAAAGACGATGTCCTGGCAGGAACTGCTTTCCCCTGTATCTGAACTGGGAAAAATGGTGGGATTCTCCTTGTTTCAGCAGGCACGGTTTATCACATCCAACCTGCTGAACCTGGTGTTTTATTTTTTTCTCATGCTCATTGTGGTGTTTTACATGTTTATGGACGGGCACCGGTTCATTCAGTACCTGTATGACCTGTCCCCCCTCCAGGATGCCCATGACAAAAAACTGATTCAAAAATTTAATGAAATGGCAGGGGCTGTTCTCATTGGAAACGGCCTGGGCGGATTGATCCAGGGGACTGCCGGCGGACTGCTGTTCTGGTTTCTGGGACTGAATTCCCCGTTTTTGTGGGGCGTGATCATGGGATTCATGGCATTTTTGCCCATTGTGGGCATCGGCATTGTCCTGGTTCCCGCGGCCGTGTTTTTTCTGCTGGAAAATTCGGTAATAACCGGTATCGGTATCCTGGTTTTTTACGGCGTGCTTTCCTGGGGAGTTGAATATATTTTTAAACCCAAACTGGTGGGGGACCGGGTGGCCATGCACCCGCTCATCGTGTTTTTTGCCATCATCGGCGGGTTGCAGGTGTACGGGCTGATGGGCATCATTTACGGTCCTTTGATCGCCACCCTGTTTTTGACACTGTCAGACATATATTTTTCCAGTTTTCAATCCATGGTTGAGCCGGCAAAAGCAAAACAAGTTAATTCATTTTCGGAGTAAAATTTAGATGATCCTAAAAGAGACCAATCCGACCAGTATCGAGAAGGAGATGAAACAGTCCTATCTTGAGTATGCCATGAGCGTCATCATCGGCCGGGCCTTGCCGGATGTACGGGACGGGCTCAAACCCGTGCACCGCAGGGTGTTGTATGCCATGCAGCAGCTGCGCAATGACTGGAACAAACCCTATAAGAAATCCGCGCGTATTGTGGGTGATGTCATCGGTAAATACCACCCCCACGGGGATTCTGCGGTGTATGACACCATCGTGCGCATGGCCCAGGATTTTTCTCTGCGCTACACCCTGGTGGACGGGCAGGGCAACTTCGGGTCAGTGGACGGGGATTCACCGGCTGCCATGCGGTACACGGAAATCCGCATGCGCAAACTCTCACACCTGATGCTGGCGGATCTGGAAAAAGAGACCGTGGATTTCATCCCCAACTACGATGAAACCCTGGATGAGCCGGCCGTCCTGCCCACCAGATTTCCCGCCCTGCTGGTGAACGGATCATCCGGCATTGCCGTGGGCATGACCACCAATATTCCACCCCATAATATTTTGGAGGTTATCGGGGGACTCAAGGCGTTGATAGACAACCCGGAAATGGGTATCCCGGAGCTGATGCAGCACATCCCGGGCCCGGATTTTCCCACCTGGGGCCATATTTACGGCACCAAAGGGATCTACGAGGCATACAGTACAGGCAGGGGGATCATCACCCTGCGGGCCAAAGTGGAAGTGGAGGAAAACAAGAAAACCGGCCAGGAGACCATTGTTGTCACGGAACTGCCCTACCAGGTGAACAAGGCAAAACTGGTGGAAAAGATTGCGGAACTCATGCGGGACAAGGTGATCACCGGGGCCTCCTTTGTCCGGGATGAATCCGACCGCCAGGGCATGCGCATCGCCGTGGGCCTCAAGCGGGACCAGATGGCTGAAGTGGTGATCAACCAGCTGTACAAACACACCAATCTCCAGACCTCATTCGGTATTATTTTTCTGGCGGTGGTGAACAACCGGCCTGAGCTGCTCACACTCAAAGATATTCTGGTGCATTTTATCGAGCACCGGAAAAACGTGATTCTCCGTCGGACCCGGTTTGACCTCAGAAAGGCTGAGGAGCGGGCCCATATCCTGGAAGGACTGAAAATCGCCCTGGACAACCTGGATGAGGTGGTGGCCCTGATCCGAAGATCCCGGTCCCCGGAAGAGGCCAAAACCGGGCTGATAACCACCTTTGAATTGACCCCGATCCAGGCCCAGGCCATTCTGGATATGCGGCTTCAGCGCCTCACCGGTTTGGAACAGGAAAAAATCATACAGGAATACAACGATCTGCTCAAGGATATTGCCTGGTACAAGGAGATTCTGGCCAGTGAACAGGTGGTCAGGGGATTGATCAAAGATGAACTCGCGGAACTGTCTGAAGAGTTCGGTGATGGGCGCCGTACCCAGATTGTGGAGAGCACCGCCGATATCAGCATCGAGGATCTGATTGCCGAAGAAGACATGGTGGTGACCGTGACCCGGTCCGGGTATATCAAGCGCAATCCGGTTACCCTGTATGCCAGCCAGCACCGGGGGGGCAAGGGAAAAACCGCCATGGGCACCAAGACAGATGATTTTGTGGAACATCTGTTTGTGGCCTCCACCCATGCCACGGTATTGTTTATCACCAATTTCGGGAAGGTCTACCAGGCCAAGGTATATGAACTGCCCATGGCCGGCCGGTCCAGTCTGGGCAAGGCCATTGTCAATCTGCTGAATTTTGATGAGGGTGAAACCCTGGCCACCCTGCTCACAGTGAATCAGTTTGTGGAAAACTGGTATGTGGTCATGGCCACCCGCAAGGGACGGGTGAAAAAGACCGATCTCATGGCCTATTCCAGGCCCAGGACCGGGGGGTTGATCGGGGTGAAGCTGGCCCCTGAGGATGAACTCATTGCCGCCCGGATTACCGACGGCAGCATGGATATTTTCCTGGGGTCTGACGGCGGCAAGGTCATCCGTTTCAATGAATCTGACATCCGGGCAACCGCACGGGGCTCCATGGGGGTCCGGGGCATGCGCATTCCCGAAGACTCCCAGGTGGTGGGAATGGAGGTGCTGGGAGAACAGCAGACCCTTTTGACCGTCACGGAGAACGGGTATGGAAAACGCACGGCTGTGGATGAATACCGGGCACAGGCCAGGGGCGGCAAAGGGGTTTTTTCCATCAAAACCTCCAAGCGCAACGGAAAGATGGTGGCCCTGGCCCTGGTGGATGACAATGACGAACTCATGATGGTGACTGACAAGGGCAAACTGATCCGCACCGATATCAGCGGCATCAATATCATTTCCCGCAACACCCAGGGGGTGCGGCTCATCAACCTGGGTGACAGGGAAAAACTCATCGGTATTGCCAGGCTTTTTGAGGAAGAAGGGGAGGAGGATAACCTTGACCCTGCAATCCAGCCGGATGACGGAACAGACCCGGCCTGAAACAGAACATAAAGGGGCGGGACACCGCAAGCGCCTGCGGGAAAGATTTTTCAGCGGGGGGCTTTCCGGGTTTCATGATTACGAGGTGATCGAGCTGCTGCTGTCTTTGAACACGCCCAGAAAAGACTGCAAACAGGCAGCCAAGGACCTGCTGAAAAAATTTAAAAGCTTTCAGGCGGTTCTGGAAGCAGATGTCCAGGATCTGTGCCGGGTACCGGGGGTGGGTGCCGCCAACTGCCTGGGCATCCGCCTTGTCAAGTCTGTGGCAGACCGGTACCTGGAGGCGAAAATTGTCGACCGGGATGTGGTGAACAACCTGGATGACCTCAAGGACTATTTAAACCATACCATCGGTTTCAAAGGCAAAGAGCATTTTGCCGCTGTGTTTCTGGATGCCAAAAACCGGGTCCTGGCATCAGAGATTTTGTTTTCCGGCAGCCTGACCAGCAGTTCCGTGTATCCCCGGGAGGTTATTATCCACGCCTTACAGCACCAGGCAGCCGCTGTGATTTTTGCCCACAACCACCCGTCAGGTGATGTAAGCCCTTCAGCCCATGATCTGGACATTACCCGCAAACTGCTGTTTGCCTTAGGGTTTGTGGGCATAACCGTGCATGAGCATCTGATCATCGGCAGCCAGGGTGTTTTCAGCTTTGCAGCCCAGGGCCTCATCGACCAGTACCATAAGGAATTTACAAAAAGCAATGAATGCAGAAAATGAACTGCCCCATTGTTTCGGGGATCTTGAAAAGGTGTTTCCCATGCAGGAAAACGGGCTGCGCCAGACACCGGAAGACTGTTTTTTTCATTGTCCGGTAAAAACCCGGTGCCTGCGCCATGCCATGGCCACAAAAGACGGGGCCAAAGTGGAAGAGGAAATTATCGACCGCAGCGCCAAAGCCGGGGTGATGAATTTTTTTGAACGCTGGTCCCGGAAAAAACAGGTGCACAGACGGGTCCAGGCCAAAGAAAAAAAGGAGGATTAGATGAAATCAGTCAAAGATATTTCAGTGGAAAGCAAAAGGGTTTTTGTCCGGGTGGATTATAATCTGCCCATGGATGACCAGGGCAATATCACCGATGACAACCGGATACAGCAGACCCTGGATCTGATCCATTATCTTATGGCCAGGCATGCAAAAATCATTCTGGCCTCCCACATGGGCCGGCCAAAAGGCGGGGTTGATGAACGGTTGAGCCTTGCCCCGGCTGCAGCGCATCTTTCCGGCATACTGGGGCAACATGTGGGGTTTGTCAAAGACTGTATCGGGCCTGAGGTGGAACAGCAGATCAGCACCATGAAAAACGGGGATATTCTGATGCTGGAAAACCTGCGGTTTTACCCGGAAGAAAAATCCAATGATACCGGGTTTGCCAAAAAACTGGCATCATTATGTGATATCTATGTCAACAATGCATTTGCCGTATCCCACCGGGACCAGGCCTCTGTTACAGGGATTGTTGCCCATGCCCCGGAATCTGCTGCCGGGTTTTTACTTGAAAAAGAGGTGCGCACATATTACGATTGTGTTGAAAATCCCAAAAGGCCTTTGATGGCTGTCATCGGGGGCGCCAAGGTGTCCGGCAAGCTGGCAGCCCTGGAAAACATGCTCCAGTTTGTGGACCAGATGGTCATCGGCGGTGCCATGGCCAATACCTTTTTGAAAAGCCAGGGAGTGGACACCAAAGGATCACTTGTGGAAGCGGATTTGACACAGACCGCTGCCAGGATCATGGAAAAAGCCAAAGAAAAAGGCATTGATCTGATGCTGCCCCTGGATCTGGTTGCCGCCCAAGCCTTTGATAAAAATGCGTCCAAAAAGACGGTTTCTTTGGATGCCATACCAGACAAATGGATGGCCATGGATATCGGTCCGAAAACCGTTGACCGGTTTTGTGCTGCCGTCTCCAGGGCCAAAACCATTGTGTGGAACGGACCCATGGGGGTTTTTGAGATGCCTGCCTTCATGGAAGGAACCTGTGCCGTTGCCAGGGCCATTGCCGGTGCAGATGCTGTCAGTATTGTGGGGGGAGGCGATACCGGCCTTGCGGCCAGAGAATGCGGCATTGTCGATGATATCACCCATCTGTCCACCGGGGGCGGTGCTTTTTTACATTTGATGGAGGGGAAAAAACTGCCGGGCGTTGCGGCCCTTGAAAAAGCGGGATAAATCTGGGTAAGGTAAGACCTTGCCCTGACGGGCGCGACAAAGTATGAAAGCGTTTAGCTGTTAGCTGTTAGCCGGTAGTTATCAGCAGGGGGGAAAATTAGTAATTATTACTGAGAACTGACGGCTTTCATATAAGATTTGGGTTCAGGCCCGGCACTGCAGTGCCGGGCCGCTGAAAAGCGGTTCTGAATCCATTTTGTAAAGGAATGGATGGATATATGGTGAATTTTTGTATGAAAAGAGAGTGCCTGAGCAGGGAAGAGCGGCTCAGGAGATCCTATTACGAGGTGCTGCGGGATGAACTGGACCAGTTTGTCGTCGGCTATTCCCTGGTGGGATCATACAACAATTTTTTGCGCCTGCGCACCCCGTATCCCTTTGTGGAGCTGCGGGAACTCAAGCCCAGGGCCAGAATTCCATCCATTGAGTTCGAAGCACAGAACTCGTTTCTCATCATATTCTGTGAAGAAGCCCTCCAGGACAAACACAAAAAATATATCCGGTATTTTGATGCCAACAAAACCACCAAAACCAACCTTCTGCGGCATAAATATTTTCCCAATGTGGAAAATTTCAACCGGAATATCAAGTATTTTGAAACCGACCAGTTTTTTGCCCTGCTCCGCTCCCTTCTGCCGGTGGATTATGCCCTGCTCATCCAGCGCAGCAGACAGACCCGGGTCCAGTATGCCCTGACACATTTTCATGTCCGGGTGGACTGGCCCATTGCCGAAGCATCAGAACACATGGCCAAGTATCTCCGGTATATCTCCAAGGACCTGTATGAAAAAGGGGACAAATATGCCGAAGATCTCCAGAAAAAACTGTTTGAATACCACGGGGTGCCGGTGATGGCCGGGGGCAGGCGCACCGCTGCTGCAGTGGCTGCCCAGTATTTCAGGCAGCTGGACGGTATCACCACGGTGTATGTGTCTTCCAGTGAATCCCGCAACCTGCTGCGCATAGATGAAAAAGGGGTGTCCAAGGCGGTTCTGGTGTTGCTGCCCGAAGATAAGATAAAAGCATTGTCAGAGCTGGGGGGGATCTCCAGAAACAGTTTCACCAAAAATTATGTGGTGGCCCGCCAGCGCAAAAGCTTTGTGTGCATTCTCCAGGTCCGCTATGATTATACCAGCCATGCCCTGCCGTCTGAAGGCGGGCGGCTGCGGGAGGTCAAGCCGGATGCCAACTGGCTCACCGTGGCGGAAGAACACATCCTGCCAAAACCCTCAGTGCTGCACCGGGCCCCCATTCCCTACAAGATGATCTACACCTCAGAAGGATGAGGGTTACAACTTAGCTGTTAGCCTTTAATGCTTTATATCTCAGTTCCTGTAAAAAAATGAAAGTGAGTAGGAGATTTTGGATTGTGGGTTAACTGCGTTATTTTTTTATCTAACAGCTAACAGCTAACAGCTGAGAGCTAAGAGCAAACCCTATAGATCATAACTTCTTGAGCATGGCGGTTTCATCGCAGTTGGGAAAACTCACGCACCCGATGCAGTCCGACCAGACCTTTATGGGAAGCGCGTTTTTGTCGATAATGTCAAATCCGAACTGCTGGAAAAAACTGGGCCGGTAGGTCAGGGTAAACAGGTCTTTAATCTTGAAATAAAATGCTTCCTGGATGGTCCGTTCCGTGAGCAGGGTGCCGATGCCCTGTCCCGTGTGCTCAGGTGCCACTGCCAGAGACCGGATTTCTGCCAGATCCTCCCAGCAGAACTGCAAAGCGCAGCACCCCACAACCTTTCCGGATTGGGGATCTGCAAACACCCAGAAATCGCGTAAATGGTCATACAGCTTGCTCAAGGGCCGTGCCAGCAGCTCTCCGCGCCTGTTGTACAGCTGGAGCAGTGCATGGATGGTATGGACATCATCGAGTATGGCTTTTCTTATCATTTCAAATCCTTATGGTGCAATATATCTGCGGACAGCTGCTTTAAAAGCTTCATCAGTAAAGGGTTTGTGCAGAATCCGGTTGATGCCGGATCTGGTTAAAAGTGCATTGTCAATGGGAATATCACCATCTTTTTCTTCCACAAAATCGCTCTGGGTGGTGATCATCAAGATCGGCAGATCGTTTGTTCCATATTTTTTGCGGATTTCACGGGTCAGTTCAACCCCGCTCATACCGGGCATGTTCAGGTCTGTGATAACCAGGGCCGGCCGGGTTTCCAAAATTTCAGAAACTGCCGATTCCGGCTGGTGAAAAATTCTGCAGGACAGGCCCATTCCGGACAATTTATTCTGGTAGAGCCGGAGCATCATTTTGGAATCATCCACCACAATGATACCGGGGAGATCTTGTTTGACAGACCCTTGATCTTTGATCTTTGCGGCCATACCGTCAGCCAGGTCACCCAGGCCCAGGCCGGCCAGTTTTTTTAAAAATGCATGCCTGGAATCAGGATCTGCAATGGTGGTGACATGGTTTTCAGCCAGAAAAAGAAAGGCAGGTTCCTGTACCAGAAAGGTGATCATATTGTCTGATTTGGCATCAATAAGTGCGGCTACAGCATTCTGGGCATCTGGTGAACGGGTCCTGACAATATTTTTCAAGCCTGCCACCAGCGGTTTGGAAAGGTTGACATCCATGGCCTGTGCTGCACTCATGCGCACTGATTCAACAGGATCCTGGAGGCCCTGGGCCAGGCAGATGGCTGTTTTGGGGGAGGGTATCCGTTCCATGGCTTCATAAACAGCCTGGCGGATGTTGGCATCTGCCGGCTGGGTATTGATGATGGCTGTTATGGGGGCGATGGCGGCAGGGTCTTTGATATGTCCCAGGGTGGTAATCAGATGCACCATGTAATCTGCCCGGGCATTTTCAGCAGCCCGGGCCAGCATCGGGGTTGCCTTTTTTCCCAGATGTATGAGCTGGTCAATGGCGGTGTCCCGGACAGAGGTCTGTTCGGCATCCAGCAGAGATGTCAGTTTTTCTAAAGCATACAGATCCTGGATTTCCGCCAGGGCCTCAACAGCAAGTTTGTCTGTTTCCGCATCCGCACCCAGAAAATTCAGCAGCATGTCAACCCCGTTTTTGCCGCCGGTTTCGCTGATGGCAAAAATGGCAGCCCGTTTGACATTTTTGTCCGGATGCAGTGCCATGGCGGCAATGGATGGTAAAGATTGCCGGCTCT
Organism: Desulfotignum sp.; assembly: GCA_036351635.1. Taxonomy (GTDB): domain Bacteria; phylum Desulfobacterota; class Desulfobacteria; order Desulfobacterales; family Desulfobacteraceae; genus Desulfotignum. The sequence goes on along the minus strand of JAZBPL010000013.1, from coordinate 10,539 downwards.
TCAGGTTTCCAATGGACTGGATCGCTGCTGTCAGGATCTGCGGGTCTGTATCGGCTGCCAGAATTTTTTCCAGTGCCGGCCGGGTAGCGGAAAGCATCAGGTCTCCCGCGGCTTTGATAAACAGCAGTCTGGTAGCCGTTGCCTTGTCTTCTGAAATATACTGGATCACCAGGTCTGTATTTCCGTAACTTTTGTCCAGAATCAGTTCATATAATGATTCCTGGACCCGGGGACTGGATATCTGGAGTTTGGACAGAAAGTTGAGCAAAGGATAAACCACTTTTTCCGGTCCTTTGGCCAGTTCTGCCATGGCTTTTTGCTGCAGATCGGGACTGGCCTCTGCATCTGAAGCAAACTGCAGCAGGGCTTTGGCCTTTATGATATCTTCCTGGTCAAGGCAGAAAATCAGTTCATCAATAAATGCTTTTTCATCCAAGGCCATGGTGCTGCCCCTGTGTTTTAAACTGGTAAAAAACCGAATTAAGATATTTGCAGGAGACAAATAAACCGGTGTCATTGATCAGAGATTCGGTGGAGCCGATGATCAGGTAACCGTCCGGTTCAAGGACCCTGGCAATATTTTCATAAATGCGCTTTCTGTCCTGGGGGGTGAAATAGATCATCACATTCCTGCACAATATGATATCAAATTTGCCCATTCCTGAAAACGGCTGCATCAGGTTCATCTTTTTGAACTGTGCCATCACCCGGAGCTGGTCTTTGATCTTATACCCGTTTTCATGGGGATCAAAATACCGGTGCAGCCTGGCAGGTTCCAGGCCCCTGGCTGCTTCAAACTTATTGTAGAGCCCGTAGCTGGCCTGGGCGATGGCAGCATCTGAAATGTCTGTGCCAAAAAGTTTGACATTGTAATTATCAGGGGTGATGCCCATTTCCACGAGGATCATGGCAATGCTGTAAATCTCCTGGCCGGTTGAATTGGCAGCACTCCACAGGCGGATGGCGGGTTTCCTGCCCGGATTTTTACGGGTACGCCTGTCAATGAGGTCAGGAATGATTTTGTGCTGCAGCAGTTGAAACGGGGTTTTGTCCCTGAAAAAATAGGTTTCATTGGTGGAGATGGCATCAATGATTTCATTTTCCAGATTTTTTTTATAATCTGCTTTTGCCTTTTGCAGCAGTTCTGTATAGGATCTGCAGCCCAGTCGTGTCAATATGGGACCCAGCCGGGTTTCCACCAGGTATTCCTTACCGGTATCCAGGGCGATGCCGGAGATATCGAGAATATACCTGGCAAACTGTTTAAATTCCTCGGGGCTGATGGGTATTTTTGTCATGGCCGCGTAATTAAAAAAGAGTGAATGGGCATCAGATGACGGTTTTTACAATTTCTCCGGCAATCATTTCCAGAGGGGATATGATATCAGCAAGGCCGGTTTCAATGGGCTGTTTGGGCATGCCGAATACCGTGCAGGATGCCTCATCCTGGGCAATGACGATGCCGCCGTTTTCCTTTATCTGGACAAGGCCTTTGGTGCCGTCAGATCCCATCCCGGTCATGATCACACCGGTGGAACGGCCCACATAATACCGGGCAATGGATCTGAAAAGATAGTCCACAGATGGCTTGCAGCTGTTCTCAGGGGGGTCGTCAGTGATGTGAATTTTTCTGGTAGACCCGTCCGCTCCGGCCACAATTTTCATCTGCCTGCCGCCGGGTGCTATGTAGATGGTACCGGCAGTCAGAATATCTCCGTCCTGTGCCTCTTTGACGAAAAGCCGGCTCTTGTTGTTCAGGCTGTTTGCCAGAGAGGCGGTAAACATGGGGGGCATGTGCTGTACTATGAGTATGGGTGCCTTAAAATCTGCCGGGAGCATGGGAATCATTTTTGTCAGGGCATTGGGGCCGCCTGTGGAAATACCGATACCCACGATTTCGGATTTCGCAGTGCCCCGGTGTTTTGCCGCCCTGGCCGCTGCGGTACCGGCGGCCAGGGCGGGACTTGCTGGGACGGGTTTGCGCGGGCTTGCACCAGAGGTCCTGGGGGTGATTTTTCCCCGGGTTCTGCTTGTGGCGGCTTTCTGGTTTTTCACGGCAGTGATGATGGGGACCAAAGCCGCTTTGACCCTGTCCAGATTCCGGGCCATTGTCCCTTCATCCGGTTTGGAGATAAAGTCAAAGGCCCCCAGTTCCAGGGCCTTTATGGTCATCTCACTGCCCTCCCGGGTCAGGGTGGACACCATGATCACTTTGGGCATAGGGTCAAAATCCTGCAGCTGCTGCAGCATTTCAATCCCGGTCATTTCCGGCATTTCAATGTCCAGGGTAACCAGATCCGGTTTCAGGGATTTGATTTTGGACAGGGCGATTTTGCCGTTGTTGGCAGTACCCACAACCGCAATCCCGGGGATCTGCTTTAGAATATCCCCCACAATCTTGCGGTATACAATGGTGTCGTCAACCACCAGGGCTGTCAGATTGTCCATTATTCCTTAAGCACCTCATCAATGTCCAAAATACCGATCAGAGATTTTTCGGTCTTGATAACACCCTGGAAAAACTTGCCTTTTACGCCGCCGATATTGGAAGGCGACGGTTCAATCTCATCCTGGCCGGCTGACACCACATCGCTGATGGCATCCACCAGCAGCCCGATGTGCTCATCTTCGGAGTTGACAATGATGTTTCTGTTGTCTTTGCTTACTGTGACCGGCTCCAGTCCCAGTTTTGCACCCAGATCGATGATGGTGACGATTCTGCCCCGCAGGTTTAAAATGCCTTTCACATAATCCGCAGCCTGGGGTACCTGGGTGATGTCAAAATTCTTGTTGATCTCCTGGATGTTCAATATATTGATGCCGCACAGGGCCCCACCAACATAAAAAGTTGAAAATTCGAAAGATTGTGTGGCGGTATCTTTCATTGGTTCATCAGCCATTCTTGTCTCCTTCACAAGCGTTTCATTTCCGGGACAGATGCAGGTATTGTCTGATTACTGTCATCAGTTTCTCCCTGTCCAGCTTAATTTCATAGGCATCAATGCCGGCAGCTCTGCCTTTTTCAATGTGGGCATCGCTGGCCAGAGAGGTGAGGGCGATAACCTGTAAATGGGAAAATCGCGGGTCATTCTTGATGCGTCTGGTCAATTCAAACCCGTCCATGTTGGGCATTTCAAGGTCGGTCACCACAAGATCGATCTCATCGGCCCGTTCTTTCAACAGCTCCCAGGCAAGCAGGCCGTCTTCCGCCTCAATGACCTTAAAATTGTCTTCTTCCATGTATTTTTTGACCTGGTTCCTGAAAAAAGCTGAATCTTCGGCAAACAGCAGAATTTTTTCGCCGTTTTTGGCCATATCCGCAGCTGCCCGGGTTTCTTCAGCAAACCATTCCGGGTTGAGGATTTTAACCATTTCAAAAATATCCACCAGCAGGGTGGTGTGGCCGTTGATAATCATGGACCCGTTTATGGCCGGCTGTTTCAGGGTGCTTTCATCCACATCCAGCACCACTTCCATGGTATCCACCGGCGGGGTAACCATCAGGCCCAGTTCCCGGTTTTTCACTTTGAAGACAATCACTTCCTGCAGTTCCTTTTCCGGCAGCGGATCAAATTCTGCCACCTGGGAAAGTTCATACAAGGGCAGTGCACCGCCCCTGTACTGCACCACTTTTCTGTCTCCGATACGTTCGATTTCAGCGGTTTTGATTCTTTCAATCCGTTCCACCAGGTTAAGGGGGGCTGCAAAATGTCCTGAATCGGTGTTTTTAAAGGTCAGCAAAGCTGCCTTGTCTGTTTTGGTTTCAGCATCCTTTTCCGCTGCTCTGGCCACCTGGCCGGCTTCTGACACTGTTGCCAGTTCCGCCATCTGTGCCAGATTGGAGATGTCCAGAATCAGGGCCACTTTGCCGTCGCCCATGATGGTTGCGCCGGCATAGGCCGTGCATTTTTTAAGGTGCCGGCCCACCGGCTTTACAACGATCTCTTCAGAATCATGGAGCTGGTCCACGACCAGGCCGTATTTGAATGCGCCGGCAGACACCACCGCAATGTTCATGGCAGAGGATGCCCGGTAACGCCTGTCCTTACCCGAACGTTTTGCGTGCTCGTCAACAGGTGCGGCATCACTGCCGTCATCACTGGCCAGGTGTTTTTTTGAACGCCTGTCAGCCAGGTTCCGGCGGCGGTCAGCCTGTTCTTCCAGGGTATCAGGGTCGGTAAAGGTTTTTTCAATGCCCAGCATCTGTGCCAGGTTCAAAAGCGGGAGCAGTTCTCCCCGCAGCCTTACCACTGCGGCATCCCCGACTTTTTCAATTTTTTCTTTTACCTGGGCGGCCGGTATCCTGAGCAGCTCATTGAGGTTTACCTGGGGAAGGGCATACCGTTCCCCGCCCACAGAGGTGATCTGGCTGGGAATAATGGCCAGGGTCAGGGGCAGTTTGATCTGGATATCTGTTCCCTGCCCGGGGGTGGAATCAAGTTCAATAATGCCCCCTAAGCTCTGGATATTGGTCACCACCACATCCATTCCCACACCCCGTCCGGATACATCGGTGACTTCGCTGGCTGTTGAAAATCCCGGCAGAAAAATTAATTCCATCTTGGCTTTTTCCGACATTTCCGCCACCTGCTGCTCAGTCATAAGCCCCTTGGCAATTGCCGCCTTGGCGATTTTTTCCGGTGCAAGTCCACGGCCGTCATCCGATATAATGAGATTGACCTGGCCGGCATCGTGAAACGCCTTCAGTGTGATCCTTCCGGTGGCATCCTTGCCCATCTGCTCTCTTTCCATGGGTGTTTCAATGCCATGGTCCACAGAGTTTCTTACCAGGTGGGTCAAGGGATCGTTGATGGCTTCCAGAATGGTTTTGTCCAGTTCCACTTCTTTGCCGATGATCTGCAGATCTATGGATTTTCCCAGCTGGTGGGACATGTCCCTGACCACCCGGCTGAATTTGTTCAAAATGTTGGCAATGGGCTGCATGCGTGTCCGCATGATGGCTTCCTGGAGTTCAGAGGTGATCATGTCGATGCGCTGGCTGGACAGTTCAGTGGCTTTGGTATTGGCGGAATTGATTCCCTGCAGCAGCTGGTTGCGGCCCAGAACCAGTTCCCCGGCCAAATTCATCAGGGTATCCAGAAGCCCCACATTCACCCGCAGGGAGGACTGGGGTTTCTGGCCCAGCTGGATCTCATTCTCCCCGTTTTTAAGGGCGGCCTTTGCGGTTTGAATTTCATCGGTAGATGCGCCTGCCGGTGCAACCTGTCCCTGTTTTTTTTCCGGCAGGATTTCCTGCACCTGGGCGGCCGGTATGTTTTCCACCTGCTCCGCCGCTGACTGCATTTCCATGGTTTTGTGCCGGGCATCGGGATGGGTGCTGCTGGATGCAGCCAGCATGTTGTCTGTAACCGCGTGGATATACCGGGTGGGTATTTCAAACAGGGTTTCCGCCATATCATACTCGATGATGGAAGCAAACACTATCTGGAATGGTATTTTGAGAGGTTCCAGGGTATGGTCCAGGGTTCCCACTGAATCAAAATCAACCCGCGCATCGATAATGGTTCCGGTTTTCTGCAGGCTGTTGAGCACCTCAACAGGATTTTTGCCCTTGCGGTGGATATCATTGACCAGCTCATATTCCACCAGAAACAGATTTTTGCCTTCAGACGCAGCCTGTTCGATGTCATGCATGGAGACCTGTTGAAAGATCCGGCCATCTTCCAGAACAATATCCATCATCCGGGGTGCCATGTCCTGTTTTTCTTCAGGCTTTTCTTCGGCCGGAGAGGATGTGGTGATCTTTTCTAAGGCCTGAATATGGTGGGAGATATCGGTTTCATTGCTGGTCTGGATATTGTTCAGCAGGGTTTCCAGTTCATCAAATCCCTTTAAAAGTACGCTGATCCGGCTGGAGTCGGGTATGAGCTCCTGGTTGCGGATAAGCCCCAGAACATTTTCCAGGTGATGTGCAAGTTCCTTGATGGTGGTCAATCCCATAAATCCGGCACCCCCCTTGATGGAGTGGGCTGCCCTGAATACGTTGTTCACCAGATCCAGGTCGATATTTTCTCCGGCCTCCTCAATGGTCAACAGGTCACTTTCAATGTCACCCAGATGTTCAAGTGATTCTTCAATGTACATTTGCAGGGTTTCGTCATCTTCAAACATCACACCTCTCCTGAAGGATTTTTTTGAAACTGATGAATTTTTTGGTTTAATACCCGGATAATTTACAGAAAATAAACAGGAAAGTCAAATTAAGAATCAACTGACAGGGATCAGATCTTACGCACAATGTCGTGGCTGAGAAATGCATTTTCCAGCTGTAACACTGCCCTGGTATTGGGCTGGGCATGGTCAAGCGATTCCCCGTCGGTATCCCACAGCCCCACGATGGCAGATTCCCCGGGGGTGATTCCGGGCGACAGAATCTGGACCCGGTCAGTGCGGCGGAGTTTGTTTCTGATTTCCACCAGGTGACACCCATCTTTCAAAGGCTTCAGGATTTTACCGATAAAACTGTGGATATGGCCCTGGTGGGTGTTCTGGTAATTGGGGGTTCCGGCATCTGACGTGTCAAAAAAGAACCCGGTGCTGTAATCTCTGTGAAACACCTGGGCAAGTTCCTGATGCCATTGGGGATTTACACGATATCCAGCAGGATCATCCATATAGGTATCAATGGCATCCCGGTAGGTTTTCACGACAGCTGCCAGATAGTGTATGCCTTTCATACGCCCTTCAATTTTGAGGGAGGTGATGCCGGTGCCGATGAGTTCCGGTATGTGCGAGATCATACACAGATCTTTTGAATTGAATATATAGGTTCCCCGCTTGTCTTCGGTAACCGGATAAAATTCATTGGGGCGCAGTTCTTCCACAACCGCATACTGCCACCTGCAGGGATGGCTGCACAGTCCGCGGTTGCTGTCCCGGTTGGTGAGAAAGGTGCTCAGCAGGCAGCGGCCGGAATAGGAAATACACATGGCGCCATGGATAAACACTTCGGTTTCAATGTCCACCCGGCCTGTGATACCGGCAATTTCTGTTAATGAGAGTTCCCGGGCAAGATTTACACGCTTTACTCCCAGTGTTTGCCAGAAACGGGCACTGTTGTAATTGGTGGTATTGGCCTGGGTACTCAAATGAATATCCACATGGGGGATAATTTTTCTGCTTTGCAAAATGATACCCGGATCAGAGATGATTACAGCATCCGGGTTGATTTTTCCGATTTTCTCCAGAAAGGTTGTGATCTGTTCCTGTTCATTGTTTCGTGAATAGATATTGCAGGCCAGGTATGTCTTGACATTGTGTGACCGGGCCAGGGCAACCGCCTGTTCCAGTTCCGTGTCTGTGAAATTGCCTGAGTAGTTTCTGAGGCTGAAGTCTTTGCCGGCCAGGTAAACCGCATCTGCGCCGTAATGAATGGCAATTTCCAGTTTTTCCAGGTTTCCGGCCGGTGCAAGAAGCTCAGGCTTTTTGGGGGCGGGTGCAGATTTTTCAGAAACTGAGTCAATGTCTGGCATGGGTTATGCCCGTTGGTTGTGGTGCCCCCGGCAAGAATCGAACTTGCGCACATGGATTAGGAATCCAATGCTCTATCCACTGAGCTACGGGGGCAAAAAGCCGGTTATTCGACAACGAGTTTCTGTCCCGGGAAAATCCTGGCATTTTTGCTCAGGCGGTTCAAAGCCAGGAGCCGATGTAAACTCATGTTGTGTTTTTTTGCAATCAAAAAAGGATTGTCACCTGATTTTACGCGGTAAACACCGGTGGAACCCGCCGCTGTTTTTTGAAACGGTGTGATGGTAAGTACCTGTCCCGCGTACAATGTGGAACTGGTCAGTCCGTTGCCGGCCATGATCGCTTTGGTGGTGCTGGAAAATTTTCTGGCGATGAGCCACAGGCTGTCTCCCTTTCGCACCTTATATTTCACAGGCTTGCCGCTCTTGGAATTCTGGTCTGTCTTTGCCACCTGGGTGCCGGAGCCAGGAATTTTAAGGACTTTGCCGGCGATGATCCGATGGGTCCGCCTGATATTGTTGGCACGGGAAATGGCGGTAACAGATGTCCGGTAGCGGGTGGCAATGCTGGACAGGGTCTCGCCCCTGCGGATTTTGTGGTACACAAAGAGCTCGGGAGGGGCATAGGTGGTGTTGATCTTGTCCAGGCTGGCCAAGAAATCGTCTGCTTTGTTTTCCGGGATTCTCAGCTGATAGATTTCAGGCGGCAGCAGGTCATACCGCAATTCCGGGTTCAGGGTTTTGAGCACATCGGAACTGACCTGTATTTCCCTGGCAATGTCTGCCAGCCGGATCTGTTTTTGGATCTCAAAGGTCTTGAACGGAATGGGGTTCAAAGGATTAGGGGTTTGTATGGCATAGGTGTCCAGGTTCTGGATAATATGCAGGGTCGCCAGAAATCTTGGCACATACCGTGCCGTTTCCCGGGGAAGACTCTGGTAAAGGTCCCAGAAATTATCCAGGTAATTGATTTTCTGGCTGCGGATAATCCGCAATACCCGGCCTTCACCGCAATTATAGGCTGCCAGAACGGTAGTCCAGTCGCCAAACAGGTTATGCAGCTCTTTGAGGTATGCAATGGCGGCCTGGGTGGATTTTTCAGGATCCATGCGTTCGTCTATATAATAGTTGCGGGTGAGTCCGAATTTATAGCCGGTGGAAGGAATGAACTGCCATAATCCCAGGGCCCTGGCAGAAGACAGGGCACGCAGCTTGAATCCGCTTTCGATCAACGGCAGCCAGGAAAGCTCTTCCGGCAGGCCTGCTGCTTTCAGCTGGGCCACTATATAGGGTCTGTATCGGCTGGACCGTTCCAAGGATCCGATGAAAAAATTTCTTTCCCGTCCAGTGAGCAGTTTGACCTCTTTTTTCACGTACTCATTCATGGTGATGGGGATTTCATCATGGGAACCCGGCACAACCACCTGGCGGGAGGCATATATTTCCAGTATGCGTTTGGAAATCAGAAAACGGACATCATCAATTTGCTGGGTGAAGTCCAGGGCCTGTTCCGGATCGATATCCAGGATAAGGGAATAGGCATCATCAAGGTGGGAAAGGGCTTCTTCCAGCCTGCCGGCTTCCCACATCTCCTGGGCCAGGTTGCACAGCTCCAGGGCCTGATCAATTTTCATCTGCTCTGAAGAGCCGGTGCCGGTTGACAGATCAGTGCCGTTTCCTTCAGAGCCGGAGTCAGAAAGACCGGTATCCAGATCTGAATTTTCCGTGGGTATCTGTTTTTGTGATTTGTCACCAGCAGATTTTTTTACAGATGATGACAGGTTTTCACTGCCGTTTTCCTGTTTCACATCTGGCAAATTTTCAGAATGCTGAGGCACAGGGGTGCGCTCCAGGGCTGCCTGATAGGTGCTGTCAGTATCCATTCCCCGGGAAGGGGTGACGGAACCGTGATAGGACTGCTGACACCCGGTGACAAGAATCAATAGTGTGATAGCTGCGGCAAGTTTGATGTAATTCACTTATCCTCCTCCGGAAAATGCACCGGTCTGGTTGTAGGGATTTTGGGAAACAATTAATAAATTACGAAAGGATTGTCAATAGTAAAGGCTGTTTTACCGTTGTTTCAACCGGTTTTCCCTGTTGTGGAACACAGTTTTGTACGGGCAGGGTGAGCATATTGCGGTCCGGTTCCAAGAAATTACCCGGTTATTATTTTTTTGTCTTGTAATTTCAGTTCAGCTGATGTATATGATTCTGATTGCATGAATTTTGGTGAGCCAGGCAACTGACACAGGATGCTCGGGTGTCTGGTGCGATAAAATAGAGCAAATTGTAGTATGCAGGAGCGAATGGGGCAAAAGTATCAATAATCTGTACATAATTTTATGCCATTGCGTAATGGCGCTGAAATTAGGACTTGATAAACCCAATCTGCTCTGCTATTATCACCCGGTCTTTTTGTCGTGACCCGGGTTGCTGCAGATTGATGGGCCGATATAGCTCAGTTGGTAGAGCATCTCACTTGTAATGAGAATGTCCTCCGTTCGATTCGGGGTATCGGCTCCAGATGAAAAATTGGGTGGGGTTCCCGAGTGGTCAAAGGGATCAGACTGTAAATCTGACGGCTCAGCCTTCGGAGGTTCAAATCCTCCCCCCACCACCAAAATTTTATGTAGGAGATCTTGATAGCGGTCGTTACTACATGATAGTTGATATAAAAATGCAACTATTTTAGTTATCGTTTTGCGGGAGTAGCTCAGTTGGTAGAGCTTCAGCCTTCCAAGCTGAATGTCGCGAGTTCGAGCCTCGTCTCCCGCTCCAGCCATGAGGATCCCCGCGTAGCATGTTTGTGTAGGGTTAATTTGAATTGCCGTTCGATGCCCATGTAGCTCAGTCGGTAGAGCGCTTCCTTGGTAAGGAAGAGGTTCACCAGTTCGATTCTGGTCATGGGCTCCATAACCAAATGGCAGGAGGGATTAAAAAATGGCTAAAGAGAAATTTGAGCGGAAAAAGCCGCATGTAAACATCGGTACCATTGGTCACATCGACCATGGCAAGACCACGCTGACAGCCGCAATTACAAAGCATG
>JAZBPL010000012.1:0-22471 GCA_036351635.1 Desulfotignum sp. | reverse complement strand
TATGGCAAATATCCAGCCGGAAAATTTAAGACTTGACCGGTATACATTCTTTTGGTACATTTTTTTACATTGTGATTATTGTAATTCCTTAATTGGCGGGCCTTTCAGAGGTCATAGCAGAATTCGGGGCCGGGGCATGTCCGGTTTTTTTATTTGCAGTCAGGGGGTCTTATGCCAGGTGAATATGAAATCTTTGTTCAGGACCATTTTGCCGCCTCCCACGCCCTTAGGGGATATGACGGAAACTGGGCTGATCTCCACGGCCACAACTGGACGGTTGAAGCCCAAATCCGGTGCACCAGGCTCAACCAGCTGGGCATAGGTATTGATTACAGGGATGTAAAAAGCGTTCTAAGGGATGTGCTTGGCAAACTGAACCATACCAGGCTCAATGATGTCATGGAATTTGGCAATATCAACCCCACCTCAGAAAACCTTGCCAAATTTCTTTACAAGGAACTGGGCAGAAGACTCAACACTGATCATATCCAGGTGACCCAGGTTAAAGTGTCTGAAAGTCCCGGCTGCGGCGCAGCTTATCGGCAGACATAGCTGCTGTTGCAGATGGCTGGCTGCGCTTTTTTGCATCAGATCCTTTTTTCCGGATTGGATTCTGCGATTTCCCTTTCATGGATGCCCATGAGATAGAGCAAACCGTCCAGCCCCATGGTGGTAATGGTGTTGTCCGCTTTTTTCCGGACCACAGCCTTGGCATTGAACGCCACCCCGAGTCCGGCAATGGAAATCATGGGCAGGTCATTGGCGCCGTCCCCCACGGCAATGGTCTGTTCAATGGAAAGGTTTTCTTTCTGGGCAATCTCCCGCAGCAGGCTGGCCTTTTTTTCCCCGTCCACGATTTCCCCTTTCACCCGGCCCGTTACCATGTTGTCCTGCATATCCAGTTCATTGGCATATACATAGTCAAATCCCAGCCTGGTGCGCAGGTATTCTCCCACAAAGGTAAATCCGCCGGATAAAATCCCCAGCTTGTATCCCAGCCGTTTCAGGGTGGCAGTAACCAGCTCAGCCCCTTCAGTCAGCGGCAGGGTCCGGGTTATTTGTTCCAGGTCTTTTTGCCCAAGTCCTTTCAACAGGGCCACCCGCCGGCGGAAGCTCTCCTTGAAATCCATTTCTCCCTGCATGGCCCGCCGGGTGATCTCTTCCACCTGAGGACCTGCACCTGCCATCTTTGCCAGCTCCACAATCACTTCCGCCTGGATCAGGGTGGAATCCATATCAAACACCACCAGTTTGCGGTTTTTCTGATATATATTGTCCACATGAAATGAAATATCAATGCCTGCGGTCCGGGAAATTTCCATGAACCTGCCCCGCATCTGCCTGATATTCTTCGGGGTGCCTGAAACGGAAAACTGGATACTGGCTCTGGGTTTGGGCTGCGGGTTCTGAAGGGAAATCCGCCCGGTAAGACGGGTTACATAATCTATGTTCAGATTGTTTTCCGCACATACCGATGCAATGGCGGCGATCTGCCGGGCATTTACAGACCTGCCCAGAATGGTTATTATCCGGCGTTCCCTGCCCTTTGCCAGGACCCATTTTTCATAATTGTCCGAATCCACCGGCGTGATGTCCACATGCAGGCCCATTTTATAGCCTTCAAACAGCATGTCCTTGAAAATGTCGGAAAAATCCTTTGCACAGGGAATGTCAGCCAGAATGCCCAGGGATATGTGTTCATGGATAACGGACTGGCCGATATCCAGTATCCTGACATCATACCGTGCCAGGATACATATGAAACAGGCATCCAGACCTGTTCTGTCTCTGCCTGTGATATTGATGAGGACGATTTCACCCATTTTTCTTTCCTTTTGCCTGAACCGGTAAATATTTTTTTTATATCCCTGCCCAATGCCGGCGGCAGGAAAAGTCAGCGGATATCCATGGCCGCCACCATCTGCACCAGCCGCTCTCTGGTATTGCGGCCGGGATCATCCAGCACCTGCTCAAACAGCTGCTGCTTGATCCTCCCCACATCCGGACCGGGTTCCAGTCCGGTGATATCCATGATTTCACGGCCTGTTATTTCCAGATCATCCAGATGAAAAGCGGTCTGCCGGGCGAGTTCATCTGTGACTTTTTTTACCCTGACACGGATATCAGACAGGGTATAGGGTGATTTGGCGAGATTGGCCTTTTTATCAGCAATGCGCAGGCGCATGAAATCATGAAAATCCAGGTTGTTTGCAGCCAGAAAAGCCAGCAGGCGCCGCACAGCTTTGGGGCCAGTTTTTTGTGCCAAAGGCCGCATATGGCATGAGACAAGGGCCATAATATAGGTTTTCTCGGCAGCGGAAAACCGCAGCCGGTCCAGGTCTGCTTCCAGTGTTTTGGTATGGTGCTCATGGCCGGCAAAGGTGATCCGGCCCTGTTTGATGCCCTGGGCATCTTTCTTGCCGGTATCATGCAGGTATCCGGCCAGGCGGAGCAACGGCTGCCTGGCAGGCAGGGCATCCCCCACCAGCAGGCAGTGGTCGAAAACGGTCTCCCCGTGGAAAGGCCCGCCATCCAGACCAAAACACCTGTCCAGGCTGGGCAGCACTTCTGAAAGCAGTCCTGTGGCGTGCAGGAGCGCGAAAAAAAATGACGGGGTTTGCATGGCCATGGCCTTGACAAGTTCTATTCGGATACGCTCCCCTGGTATCCGGCAAACCAGGGTTTTTGCATGATCGGTGATAGCGGTCTGTGCTGACGGTGCCAGCCGGGCATTCAAAAGAGCGGCAAACCGGCACCCCCGTATCATGCGTATAGGATCCGCCACAATCCGGGCAGCAGGGTCTCCTGTAAACCGTATGATCCGGTCTTCCAGATCTTTGCAGCCATGGAAGGGATCCTTAAAAACATCCCCCAAAGGGTCATAAGCCATGGCGTTGATGGTGAAATCCCGCATGCCCAGATCATCTTCCGGGAAATTTTTTGTGCCGGCCCGGCAGGCAGCCACCTCAATGCCATTGACCAGGCAGACAGGAAAGTTTTTTCCCACTGTCCGGGTCTTCTGGCCGGCAAAAAGGGCCGCAATGGCAGGTATGGGGGCATCTGTCAGAATATCCACATCTTTTGGGACTTTGTCCATGCACATGTCCCGCACCGCACCGCCCACCACAAAAGCGGAATGGCCACTGGCATGAAGCGTATGCAGAATTTTGTGTACTGGTTCAGCAAACAACTGACTTTTCAATCCCCCCACCTTACTGCAAGGTTGTGAGCCACCCCCAGGTGGTCCAGTATCCTTGCCACAACCGTATCCACCAGTGCTTCCAGGGTGCCGGGAAAGCTGTAAAAAGAGGGGATGGCCGGCAGGATGACTGCCCCGGCCCTGGCCAGGCGGGTCATGTTTTCCAGATGAATGATATTCAGGGGGGTCTCCCTGGGCACCATGATCAGGTTTCTTTTTTCCTTTAAACTGACATCACAGGCGCGGTTGATGAGGTTGTCTGCATACCCTGCAGCAACCGCGGCCAGGGTTTTCATGGAACAGGGCGCCACCACCATGCCGTCATGGCAAAATGATCCCGAGGCTGCCGGGGCAGCGATATCGTCCTGGGAGAATACCCTAATATTTTTCAGGGATTTGGTATCTGCGCCGGACCCTGCCAGAAAATCCTGGAACCGGCTTTGGGGATCATACCCCATTTCATGGGACAGTACATGGGTCCCTGCATGGGAAAGGATGGCATGAACCTGGACGCCCTCTCTGAGCAATGCCGCAACCAGGCGCACCCCGTAGACCGATCCTGACGCGCCGCAGATGGCGACCACAATGGTTTTACTGTTCCGTGTCATTTTCTACCCCCTGAAAAAGGTTTCGGCAACAATTCCCAAAAACAGGATCACTGAAACAGCGGAATTGACGTGAAAAAATGCCACATCTATCTGGGAAAGATCATCCGGTCTGACCAGGCGGTGCTCCAAGAAGAGCAGGCCTGTGATAACAGCCAGAAACCCTAAGAACACCGGGTGCATATCAAAACGCAGAAACATGGCCAGCAAAAAACCCAAAAAAATCACATGAAACAGCGAAGACACCTGCATGGCCCGGGGAGCCCCCAGAAAAACCGGCAGGGAAAACAGCCCCTGTTCTGTGTCAAAACCGATATCCTGGCAGGCGTACAGGATGTCAAATCCGGCAATATAGAACCAGAGGCCGGCGGCCAGGAAAACAATCCCCCAGTTCAGGGTGCCGGTGACAGCCACCCAGGCCCCGAGCGGTGCAAGGGAGATGGCAAACCCCAGCACCAGATGGCAGTATGGGGTAAAGCGTTTGGTATAGGAATACAAAAACAAAACAAAAAGTACAGGAAAAGACAGCAAAAAACAGATCAAGGACAGCATGGCACAGGCCCCCACAAACACCAGACTGGAGATCCCCACAAACAAAAAGGCTTCTTTTGCGGACAAAATACCGGATGGGATCTCCCTGATGGCGGTCCTGGGATTGATCCTGTCAATATCCGCATCCACGATGCGGTTGAATCCCATGGCAGCAGACCGTGCCCCCACCATGGCCACAAGAATATACAAAAGCTCCCATGCTGATGGTTCATGGGTCTGCCAGGCAAGGACCACGGCCGACAGGGCAAACGGCAGGGCAAAAACGGTATGGGAAAATTTGATCATTTTCCCGTAATCTTTTATTTTTTTTTGAACCCCCAGGATCATGGCAATGCCTTCAGCTTCCATGTCCATCCCTGGCCCTTGAGGTGGTGACCAGTCCTGTGGCAGGCTTGTGTATTTGCTGTTTCTTGATCTTCAATGGCAGGGGCCGTACCCTGAACTTTGGCACGGGTTTGATGCGCATGCCGATAAATGTCCCGCAAAAAGAGCGCTGCACCCACCTGGTATTTTCAATGGCAGACACCATTTTGCCACGGACAAAAGGCAGCTGGGCCGTGGTCCGCCAGTGTACCGGCACATCCCCCAGAATACCGAAGAGCATCTTTTTGAGATCCCATACACTGAAAAAACGGGCCTGGGTATAGATATTGGGGGAAAAAAAACATTTGCACCGCCGGTATATGTTCACAGGGGCATACCGGTTGAGCACCCCTATCACCACACGGTCCTTTGCCACCCGGCAGGCCTCTTCAATGGCCTTGGCCGGACGGTCCGCAAATTCCAGGCTGGTGAAAAACATGGCGGTATCAAAGGCATTGTCCTCAAAGGGCAGGTCTTCGCCGGCACACCGGTGAAGGTCCACCCGGGAACCTAACCGTTCATGGGCTTTGTCCAGCATATGCACAGACGGATCAATTCCGGTGAGGCACACGCCTTTGTCCAGCAGGGGAACAAGGCTTATGCCGGTACCGCACCCGATATCAAGAATACGCTGGCCCGGCCGCAGATCCAGCAGATCCATGATCAGCTTGATTTCAAGATCCAGACAATGGCGGTTCTTTGCCTGTTCAAACCAGGCATCATATTGACCGGCCTCTGTGAAATCAAACACATATCCCATGGTCAGGCCACCACCTGCTGCATCACTTTTTCCATGAGGCTGTCCACCGCCAGTACCGCAGGGGAGTTGTCGGGCAGATCCAGCATGGACCGTCTGGCCATGTCAAATTCCAGCAGGTTGTCATCCTGGGGGATGGTGCACAGCAGCGGCACCCCGATCTGTGCCACCTCGTCCAGAAAGGCCTGGTTCAGCTGCTCCGGTGCCCGGTTCACCACCAGGCCTTTCTGCCGGACGTCCAGCTTCAGGCCATCCAGCATCTCATTGATGCGGCCCACGGCCCGCAGCCCCCGCAGGGCGTAGTCCGTGACCATGATCAGCATATCCACTTTCCCGCTGGTGCGGCGGCTCAAATGCTCCATACCGGCTTCATTGTCCACCAGCAGATATTTGTAATTGCTTTCCAGTTCTTCGGAAAACCGGTTCAAAATATTGTTGACCATGCAGTAGCAGCCCTGGCCTTCCTGCCGCCCCATGACCAGCAGATCAAAATCTTTTTGTTCAATGAGCACCTGGTTCATGAGCATTTCCAGGTAAATAACCTTGTCCATGCCCGAAGGCACACCCTGGGGGTCTTTCATGAAATCTTCCCGGATGTCTCCTACGGTTTTTTCAATGGTCATGCCCAGGGTCTCTCCCAGATTGCTGTTGGGATCGGCATCAATGGCCAGAACCGGATCATTCAAATGCTTTGTTAAATATCTGACAACCAGCGCGGAAACAGTTGTTTTTCCAACCCCTCCTTTGCCGGCCATGGCGATTACACAACTCATAGTCACTCCTGTATTCAGGTTTGTTTCATAACCCCATTAAGATAATGCAATCTTCGAAAAAAGCAACACGTGCTGTCCAAAAACGCCCTTCTGGAAAACAGGGAAAAAATTAATTTTTGTTTTTCCGGTACCAGTCAGAGTCTCCGTACAGACTGTCCAGGCAATCCGGGCAGATACCGTGGGTAAAGCTTACCTGGGAGTGGGCTTCGATATACACCTCCACCTGTTTCCAGAAGCCTTTGTCATCCCGGATCTTTTTGCACCGGGAACAGATGGGCAAGAGTCCCCTGAGTATCTTGACTTCCACATGGGTTTTCACCCGGGCCAGCAGTTCCGCAGAATTGAACGGCTTTGTCACATAATCCACCCCGCCGGCTTCAAAGCCCTTGACAACATCCTGGGTATCGGTTTTGGCTGTCAAAAAAATGATGGGAATATGGCATGCGGCAAAATCCTGTTTTATTTTTTCACATACGGCAAACCCGTCCATTTCCGGCATCATGATATCCAGCAGGATCAGATCCGGCTCATTTTTACGGATAAAATTCAAGGCCTGCTGCCCGCTCTGGGCCATGGCCACTTCAAATCCATTGTCTGACAGCAGTTTGCCCAGAAACTGCAGGTTCCGGGGGTTGTCATCCACTGCCAGTATCAGTCTTTTTTTCTCGGTCATGGCAGGTTCTCTCCGGAAGCATATAGAATACGCCCCAGTTCACGGTGGGTAAAATAGGGGTCATCATTTTTCAGATAGGGGAGAACAATTTTTTTCCGGCGCAGCATATCCTTTGAAATACTTCCCAGTACCGTATCTTCCTGAAATTTTTTGGCCGAATGGATGGCCTGTCCAAAAGGGTTGATGATCTCACTGCCGCCCCAGAAATGGTATGTTTTTGCCACTTCCGGCAGCCGGAAAGCATCTGGAAAGCCGGTGTCTGTATTATGGGGGACACCACACCGTATCTGTTCAGGCCCTTCTTCACCTACCCGGTTGACACAGATATTGTAAATACCGAAAATTCTGGAATAAAACCGGTTTATTATTTCCCAGCTTTCAATATTGCTGAATTCATCTGCCATGGAGCCTTCAGAAGAATTGAACAGGGTCAGAAAAATATCGGCTTTCTGTGCAATGCCCAGGTACGGCAAAGAGGGGTGCCACATATCATTGCAGATAAAAACAGCAACATTCAGTCCGCATAACCGGAACACCTTTATATGCTTACCGGAAGAAAAAAATTTGCGTTCTTCAAACACCCCGTAATTGGGAAGATTCAGTTTCCGGTAGGCAAACAAAAGCTTCCCGTCCACTGCCACCAGGGCGGAGTTGTAAAAATTCATGGACTGGGATTCTTCAATAAATCCCACCACTGCTGCCGTGCCTCTGGTGGCTGCTGCAATGCGCCTTATCTCATAAGAATCCATCTGCAGGGCAGCCTTGTGGTAATTCAGCCCCACAAAATAACCGGTAAGGGCCAGTTCAGGAAAAACGATCAGGTCGGCGCCCTCTTCCCTGCACTTGTTGATTTTTTCAATGGTTTTTTCAACATTGGCGGTGACATCCAACAACACCGGATTTGTCTGACACATGGCAATTTTCATGTCTTGCGTCCTTAAAAATCAGGCCCGGAATCCGGGCCTGATCTGTACTGATATTAAGGTCTGTATCCTATGCCGGATATCAGCAGCCGCTGCATCCGTTTTCACCTGAGCCGCAGCCGCCGGCACCACAGTCATGGGTATCAGGCTCGAGCCCTGTTTCTCTGACAGTGATGTCAAAGGTAAGGGTTTCGCCAGCCAGCATATGGTTGATGTCCATTTTCACTTCTTCGTCCGTGATTTCGGCCACTGTTGCCGGCACAGGTCTTCCCTGGGGATCCTGCAGCTGAAGCACTATACCTTCTGTCAAAGGAATATCTTCAGGAATATGCTCCTTGGGAATATTCACAATGGCATCTTCATGGCGGGGACCGTATCCTTCTTCCGGCGGAACCTCAACAGTTTTAGACTCTCCGGGTTTCATGCCCAGAACGGCATTGTCAAATCCCTGGATCAGCATGCCCGCTCCCACAGTAAATTTTAAGGGCGTTTTACCTTCGGATGTATCAAATATGGTACCGTCCTGTTTTTTCCCCGTATAATCAACGGAAATGGTGTCACCTGCCTTGATGGTTTCAGTCATTTTAAAAAAAATCCTTTCAGAGCAAATTTTTTGCCCCGGTCGCCGTCCGCTGGTCCTTTTGTTCAGCAGCCGGTCATTCACATTATTTCCCTTGCCGGGAAAAACGAACCCATCCGTAACATAAGTGCCAAATATCACTTGTCCAATACATTCGTTATTTTTTGTTTTTGTTTTTGTAGAAATTTCACACCGCAATGCGGTCCCCTGAGCCCGGGATGTAGACATCATACCCTTTTTTTCCAAGATGCTGCGCAAAGGCGCTGCTTTGGGATTTCTCACCGTGGACAATGGCAATTTTACCTATATTCAGGTTGGATGCGGTGACAATCTTGTCCAGTTCATGCTTGTCACCATGGGCACTGAACCCCCCGATACTTTCCACCTTGGCGGCCAGGGGATAGATTTTGCCCAAAATTTTCACTTCAGGGGGGGCCTGGGAATTTTTGTTTTCCGCTGCCTGGGTGCCCAGTTCCTGGATACGGCGCCCCAGGGTATGCTCGGCCATATATCCCACCATCAGGATGGTGTTTTTGGGATTGTGTATCTTATGGCGCAGATGGTGCAAAATTCGGCCTGCCTCACACATGCCTGAAGCGGAAATCACCACATGGGGGGATTCATCTCTGGTCAATGCCATGGACTCCTCAACGCTTTGCACAAACTTTATGTTGTCAAAATAAAAGGGATTCAGGCCTTTTTCCAGAAAGACGGCATGGGTTTCCTTGTCATAGGTTTCCGGATGTTCCCCGAAAACCCGGGTGATATTGGATGCCAGGGGACTGTCCACATAAATGGGCTGTTTGGGCACCTCATTGTTTTTATACAATTCATGCAGCACATAAATGAGTTCCTGGGTCCGGCCGAAGGCAAAAGAGGGAATAATCAGGGACCCTCCCCTGTCATGGGTTTCCAGCAGAACCTTTTTCAAGCTTTTCCCCAGATCTTTTACCGGTGCATGCTCCCGGTCACCATAGGTACTTTCCATGATCATCAGGTCAATATCGCGGTCCTCTTCATCAAAAATCAATGTGGGATCCTTGATAATGGGTTTGCCGAAACGTCCCACATCACCGGTATACAGCACTCTTTTTGTCCGGTCTCTGTCCTTGACCGTTATCAGGGAAAATGCAGACCCCAGGATGTGCCCGGCCACATAAAACTTTACCGTTGTGTTGTGCCCGATGGAAACCTGGTGGTTGAAAGGATATCCATCGATAAAGGAAAGGGCCTGCTGTGCCTGTTCCATGGTGTACAAAGGCACAACCGTTTCCAGGCCGTGCTGCCGGTGCAAACGGGCTATGGCATCCACATCCAGCTCATAGGGATTTTTTTTCAGCAGCCGCTTGATACTGGATTGTTCCTTTCCGGAAAGCTGTTTGTTGCGTTTTTTTTGTTCTTCCTGGTACAAAAAGGCCCGCAGGGATTTGTAATTCAGGTACTGGGCATCTGATTCCTGGATATGCCCGCTGTCCAGCAGCATGTAGTTCAGGGCATTCAAGGTGGGCCGTGTGGTAACAATCCGTCCGGAAAAACCGGACTGGGTCAGCAGGGGGATCCTTCCGGAATGGTCAATGTGGGCATGGGACAGGACCATGCTGGTGACCTTTGCCGGATCCACAGGAAACTGCCGGTTTTTTTCATCGCTTTCCTTCCGCCTGCCCTGAAACATCCCGCAGTCCATGAGTATCTGATCTTTTCCCGCATCCAGAAGGTGCATGGAGCCTGTGACTTCACCGGCTGCACCCAGAAATTGACATTCCATATTCACCTCATTATTAGGTTGTTTCTTCGCTTCCGCTTCAGCACAACAAATTTTATTTCCAGCAATATGTCAGAACAACATCCACTGGCACAACAATACACGTAAAAAAGACAAGCGGCAACGTGGCTGTTTGCCCGGGCACCGGCCCGGCAGGATCGTTATTGAAAGACTTTTTTCAGCAGGTCCGTGGTGCGTTTCACCGGATTTGCACGAATGGCTGCCTCTTCTTTTGCCATATAATGGAAGATACCGTCCATGCCCTTCTGGACAACATGATCGGTCAAATCCGCCTTTATGTCCGGCACAAAAGGCAGGGTGGCATATTGTCCCATCATGCGGTCATAAGACTGCACCGCCCCCACCTGGGACAGGCTGTCATCCACTACAGGCGCCATGGCCCCGGCCAGGTCCGGGGACATTTTTTCTCTGAAATACCGGGTGGCGGCATCTTCAGGTCCATTGAGAATGGCTCTGGCATCTTCAAAGGTCATCTGGGAGATGGCGCTTACAAACAGATCTCTTGCCTTAGGCGTGGCTGCTTCTGCAGCCCGGTTGAGCTTCAGCTCCAGATCATCGGCAAAAGATCCCATGCCCACCTTGTCCAGGGCATTTTTCACGGTGGCCAGCTTTTTTGGCAAAGGGATGTGCACCTGGGGATCGCTGTAAAACCCGTCTGCCTGTCCCAGCTGCTGTACCACGTTGCCGGAGCCGACAGTCAGCGCTTCCTTGAGACCGGCAATAATATCTTCCATGGGAAGGGAGGCACCTGTGCCAGAAACAGTGCGCTCTTTTTCACCCATGCCAAAAGATTTCAGGGTATCTGTGCCTTTCTGCAGCCAGGAGTTTGATGCCGCAGCAGGCATGGTTGTGACCAGCAATGCCAGACACACCAGTATTACGCGAACGGTTTTCATGGGACCTCCTTGTTGGAAACAGCATTAATTTTTCAGGCCGGGCATCAGGTTTTTCAACACTTTTTTGCCCTCTTCTTCCAGGGATTTTGTGTCCGGCAGTTTTTTGGTGTCAATCGCCTCTTTGAGTGTGTCTGCATCCGGTATCCCGCTTCCCAGCATGCCGGCCAGATCCGGACGGATTTTGGGGGATGCAAACGGGCCTGTGATCAGCAGCGGCACCATGATACCGGACCGGTCTTTGGTGTCTCCCTGGCCCTTGAGGGTGCCAACAATTTTGGGTTCCACCCTGAAATCCAGTTCTTCTTTAACCAGAAATGCTTTGCCTGCAGCCGAAACCCGCAGCAGCGGGGACATCATACCGGCCTGGGTGACATCCAGAACCCCTTTGCCCACGGTAAAGGGCACTTCCAGTTTTGCAAAGTCTGTTCGGGGTTTTTGCTCCGGCTGTTTTCCAAGGCCCACTTTGGATGCAGCATTCCGCACCATGCCGGCGATGTCAATCCCTTCAATGGCGCCATCAGTAAAGGTTATTTCTCCGGTGCCGGCAAGTGTCTTTTTGATGCTGTCCGGTGTATCGCCTGTCATGTCCAGATTCGTTGCAGCCTGTACCGTTCCGGTGATGATTTTTTTGGCTGCTGCATCCTGAATCAGGGGGCCTGCCTGCACCCCTTTGAGATCCAGGGCGATCTGAGTTTTGGGAAGGTTTTGACGCACATCCAGGTCCAGGGTGGCGGCCAGGCTGCCCTCATACAGATCCAGGGACAACGGATCAACGGTGATCAGACCATTTTTGGCCTGGACATGGGCTGTCATGTCTGACAGTGACAGATTGGCTGCCGTGAGCCGGCCTATTTTGAGCTTGCCATCCATAACCAGTTTCCGCAGGGGAGTATAATCGGGTTTCGCCGCTGCAGGTTTTTCACCGGTTCCACCGGATGTTTCGGTGCTGGATGTTGTTTTTTCCTGTGCCTGCGGCGGCAGATACCGGTCCAGATCGATCCGGTCCAGCACAAGGTCAAAGGCAATGTCCGGCTTTTCAAAGGCTTTGGCCCCTGCACTGAAATCAAGGGAGGAATCATCCAGTGTAAGGTGTCCTTCTGAAAAAGAAACAGCGTCTGCATTCCCTGATATCTTTGTTTTCAGTGATAATTTTTTAAACACATCCGGATCTGCAGTTTCCATAAAAAACGGCTGATCCAGTTCCTCCATAAGCTTTCGCAAAGAAAACGGGGCCACTGCCAGGTTCATATCCACCTGCTGTCTGCCTGACGGGTCCTTCAGTGTTCCAGCCAGTTTCACATCCATAACACCAAAGGCCTTTGCAGCCAGGTCAAACAATATATCCGATTTGCCCGGGGTTTTGCCCACAGGACCTATGCTGCCTTCCAGGGCCAATGGTTTTCCATCCACTAATGCTGACATGCTGAGTTTTACAGGATCTTCCAGGCTGATGTCTGACAGGTTCACATTTAAATCTGAAATCTGTTTTTCCACGCCGGCGGCCTTGTCCGTAAAAGACACCAGCCCGTCCTGGATGGCAAAATTTGCCACTGTCAGAGATGCAATGGGCAATGCGCCATCTTTGGGGGCTGTACCTGTCTTTTCTTTTTGTTTGGTCCCGGTGCCCAGATTTTCCCAGTTGGCCAGACCGTCTTTGCGGCGCTCAAGGAAAATCCGGGGGGTATCCACCACAAAACTCCTGACTTCCACATTCTTAGACAAAAGGGGCATAACCTTGAGATGTACCTCAAAGCTGCGGACCGTCACCATCTCTTTTGCCGCAAATCCCCGGGGACTGCCCAGCTGCAGATCAGACAGACGGACCCCCACCCAGGGAAAAACGGAAATATCCATGTCATCACCCATGGAAAAAGGCCGGCCTGTCTGCTGGGATACAATTTCCTCCAGCCTTGGTTTATACTGCTGCACATCCACAAACATGGGAACCAGGACAATTGCCGCCACCGCCAGAACCGCCAGAACAACAACAATTCCGATGAGCCACTTGAGTATCCCCTTCATAAGACCGCCTCCCTTCTTTTGATATCACATCTTTATTAACAGTCATGCACGGCGGGCACAACAGAATATGAAAGCCATTAGCTAATAGTTGTTAGCCGTTAGATTTTAGCTTTCAGCTTGGCCTTGAACTTTTAGTAATCAGCAGGGAAAAAGGCCTATAAAACAGCCAGGGCTGCTTCATAATCAGGTTCATTTTTAATGTCATCCACCAGCTCGGCATACACCACAATGTTGTTCTCATCCAGAACAATCACAGCTCTGGCCGTAAGCCCCTGGAGGGGGCCGTCTGTGATGAGCACCCCGACTCCTCTGGCAAATCCCTGGTCCCGGAACAGAGAGCCTGATACCACATTGTCAATACCTTCAGCCCCGCAAAAGCGTTTGTGGGCAAAGGGCAGATCCTGGGACAGGCAGATCACCTGGGTGTTTTCCAGGCCGGCTGCTTTTTCATTGAATTTTCTCACTGATGTGGCGCAGACATCCGTGTCAATGCTGGGAAAAATATTCAACACCTTGCGTTTTTTTTCAAAGCTGCCAAGGCTGATTTCAGAAAGATCCTGATTCACTGCTGTAAAATCTGGTGCTGCAACCCCTTTTACCGGAAATTCGCCTGCCAGGGAAACCGGATTTCCCCCAAGTTTGGTAGATGCCATGATGATTCTCCTTGTTTTTTGTGTGGTTGTTACAGGCAAATAATCCACAGGATTCCGCCTGTTTTTCTAACATCGCACTTCAATTATAGTAATATCATCCTGGATTTTTTCAACGGTTCACCCGTTTTTTTATACTGGTGTCCCTTTTGTTTTTTCAATTGTTTTTCAAAGAAAGAGAGATGCGTTTCCCCTTTACATCTACATCCAGCACCCGGACCCGCACCTGCTGACGTACTGTAACGATGTCATTTGGGTCTTTGACAAACCGGTCCGCCAGCTGGCTGATGTGAACCAGACCGTCCTGGTGCACCCCGATATCCACAAACGCCCCGAATGCAGTGACATTGGTCACAATGCCGGGCAGACGCATCCCCGGCACCAGATCTGTGATTGCATGAACACCCGGATCAAAGGAAAATGTCTGAAACGCTTTTCTGGGATCCCGTCCCGGCTGTTTCAGTTCAGACAGAATATCCATCAGGGTGGGCATGCCCAGGTCATCTGTAATGTACGCTTCCGGTGCAATTTTGTTGACCCGGTCCCTGTTCATGACAAGGTCCTTTAAGCTGCAGCCCTGGTCTCTGGCCATCTGTTCCACCAGGCTGTAGGATTCCGGGTGAATGCCCGAGGCATCCAGCGGATTTATGGCACTGCGGATGCGCAAAAAACCGGCTGCCTGTTCAAACGCTTTGGGACCCAGACGGGGTACCTGCAAAAATGCCTGCCGGGTCAAAAACGGTCCGTTTTCCTGCCGGAACCGCACCATGTTGGCGGCAATGGTGTCGTTGAGGCCGGCCACCCGCGCCAGCAGTTCTCTGGAAGCCGTATTGGCCTCCACCCCCACCTGGTTGACGCAAAGTTTGATGGTGTCATCCAGGGCCTGGTACAATTGTTTCTGGTCCACATCATGCTGGTACTGGCCCACGCCAATGGATTTGGGATCGATTTTCACCAGTTCCGCCAAAGGGTCCATGAGGCGCCGGCCTATGGAAACTGCGCCCCTCACGGTGATATCCGCATCGGGGAACTCCTGTCTGGCAATATCTGAGGCGGAATACACAGATGCACCGCTTTCATCCACCATCACAATCTCCACTTTACGGGGCAGGTCCAGTTCCTGGACAAATGCCTGGGTTTCCCGGCCGGCAGTGCCGTTTCCCACAGCAACAGCCGCTATCTCATACCGGCGGACCAGGTCCGCAATTGTCTTGCCGGCCTGTTCCTTGTTCCGGTCACCACCATGCGGGAAAACCACCCCATGGTGGCGCAGGTCGCCTCCGGCATCCAGACAGACAACTTTGCACCCGGTCCTGAATCCCGGATCAATGGCCAGTATCCGCTTTTCACCCAGGGGCGGTGCCAGAAGCAGTTCTTTGAGATTTTTGGCAAATACCTGGATGGCCTGGTGGTCTGCAGCGGTTTTCAAGGCCTGGAAACATTCTTTTTCCAGGGATTTTCCCAGCAGCCGCTTGTATGCGTCCATTAGGGCTGCCTGCACCTGGTCCCTGCAGGGGGAAGGATGGTTTTTCAAATAAAACCGTTCCATGATCTGGATGGCCTTATCCGGATCAACCAGAACATGCAGGGTGAGAATACCTTCACTGCTGCCCCGTAACATGGCCAGAACCCGGTGGGAAGGTGCCTTGAATGCTGGTTCTGACCAGTCAAAATAATCTTTAAATTTGGCACCGGATATATCCTGCCCTTTTTTCACCCGGGACTGGAGCATGCCCTGTTTTTCAAACAGGCTGCGCACCGCCCCCCGCACCTTCGGGTCTTCATTCACGGCTTCGGCGATAATATCTTTCGCACCCGCCAGGGCGTCTTCCGTTGTGTCCACACCTTTGGCAGCATCCACAAATTTTTTGGCTTCTGTCAACGGATCTTTTTTGGACTGGGCCATCAGAAAATCCGCCAAAGGTGCCAGGCCCTTTTCTTTTGCTGCCATGGCCCGCGTTTTCCGCCTGGGCCGGTATTTTTCATACAGATCTTCCACCACCGCCATGGTGCCGGCGTTCTGGATCGCCTGTTCAAGACCCGGGGTCAGCAGCTCGCGCGCTATCAGGGATTTGAGAATGGCCTGTTTCCGGGCAGCCAGTTCTTCCAGGGCCCGGTATCGGTCCCGGATCTGGGTGATGGCCACCTCATCCAGGGAACCGGTTTTTTCTTTTCTGTACCGGGCGATAAATGGGATAGTGCCACCCTGGTCCAGAAGTTCCTTTACAGCGCTGACCTGTTTTTCAGGCACCCCGGTTTCCCGGCTGATGGTTTTTACGGCATTCATGGGTTTATCTCATTATTGATATTAAAAAAAACATGCTGTGCCTCATTGCCCGGGGGATCGTTTCACTTTACCTTGATGAAAAACACGGTCTGCATTTTTACGGTGCCGCCAGGGTCATGCCAGCAGCCGCACCAGCAGAATCCGGGTGCCGATGCCTATGAGCACAAGCCCCCCGACTATCTCCATGCGTTTGCCCAGCAGCGCCCCCAGGTGCCGGCCGATGCGGATGGCAACAAGGGACATGGCAGAGGTCACCACGCCGATGACAATGGCAGGGTACCAGATATTCACCTGGAGCATGGCCAGGCTCAACCCCACAGCCAGGGCATCGATGCTCACTGCAACGCTCAGCAGCACCATGGTCATGCCCCGTGAGGGGTCCTTAGGGTGGGATTCTTCAGAACTGTCCATGCCGGATTTTACCATGCGGCCGCCCACGAACACCAACAGGCCGAAAGCCACCCAGTGGCTGATGCTCTGGATGAACACCAGCAGCCCCAACCCCAGAAACCAGCCCAGCACCGGAAAAAGAAACTGGAACAGCCCGAAATGGAACGACAGCCGGAACACGGCCCGGCCATCATTGGCATATCCGGCGGCCGAGGCTGCCAGACACACTGCTGCCGCATCCATGCCCATCCCTAAGGCGATCAGTAAAACCTCTGCTGTTCCCAATCCGCACCTCTCATCTGTACCGTGAAATAGGGCATTCTATCGGCTCCACCATGGAATTGCAAAGCGTTTTTTAACTGTTAGCTGTTAGCTGTCAGCACTACACAATGTGTCAAACACTGGTGAGTTCCCGGGTGAGCCGGCGGTTTCCCTCAAGGCAATTAAAGGTGCCATGCCCTTGACTCAGGACCACACAATATATAGTATCGGGAGGTTGACAATGCAATGAAGATCGCTGAAATGATACCACGAAGGGCACGAAGACCACGAAGTATGGGTTATAGAAATTAGTTCTTTGTGCTTTTGTTACTTCGTGTGCGTCGTGCCCTTCGTGGTGTACCATGCTACCATATTGACAAGACAAAGGAGACCCCATGGAAAAATCAAATGCGCTCAATATTCTCAAAAATGCCTTCCTAATGGAACGTCAGGGCAAAAACCTGTATGAAACTGCCCGGGACAAGGCAGAAGATGATGCAGTCAAAGACTTTTTTGACAGCCTTGCCAAAGATGAGCAGGAACATATGGCCATTCTTGAAACCCAGTTCAAATCCATCATGAAATCCGGCAAATTTGCCGCCGGCGGCTATGAAACAGACGGGGCGGCCGAGACCCCGCCGGATATTTTGGATAAAAACCTGAAAGACAAAATCAATACCGCCGGGTTTGAGGCAACTGCCATCACCGCTGCTGTCGGGTTTGAACAAAAAGCGGTTGATCTCTATGGGGAACGGGCCGAAACCGCCACTGATCCGGAGGAAAAAAAGCTCTACCAGTGGCTGTCAGCCTGGGAGCAGACCCATCTGAAAAAACTGCTTGCCCTGCAGGAAGACCTGCAGCAGCAGATCTGGGATGATAACAGCTTCTGGCCGTTTTAAACACCTGTTTCCTGGTTGCAGACCTGCCTGCCCACCGGGTTTGGATCCCATGCAAAAAGGATGAATGGCATGGGATCTGAACGGTTAAAGGGTATGGGAAACCTTTGCCATTTCCACCACCGGCAGGGGGTCCATGGGCTCGCCGGGCAGGAGGTTGAGAATCTTCTGGGGCATGCCCCGGTACAACAGCCGTACCTGAATCTGTGATCCTTTTTCCAGGACCCGGTCCAGGGTGATGACTTCCCTTGCCTGCCCTTTGGCGGGAATCCGGTTGTCTGTGAGAATTTCTCTGGCCTTGGCCAGATTGATCACAGGATTTCCTTTGCCGTCCCCGAAAACGGTCCTGAACATGCGGGTATCATCCGGCAGTTCCTTCTTTTCATCCATAAACCCGGTTGCAAAAACCTGGTCACCCTCTTTATCCTGTACGGTAACTTCCAGCCATACCTGGCGCAGATCCCCTACGCCTGTGGGCAGAGAATGCCCGGCCCCGGTATTGGAAACCGCAATGCCCAGCTGCTTTTTGTCCAGCAGTGAAAGATCCAGTTCCAGCTGTGCTGCATGCTGCAGGCGGGCAACGGCCATGTCCGCTTTTTCCGTGTCCCCGAACCGGGCCGGAATGCCGGAATTTCCCCCCACAAAATAGTGGGTAAAGATATGGGGCCGCTCCCTGCTGTAATCAGCGGCAGCCCCTGGATTCAGAGGCCGTTCTGTCATGCCGGTGGCCGGAATCCCCGGCCGCTGAAACATGTGGCACCCCTGGCAGGTGATGCGTTCATCCGGATCATCGGAATTATAGGGGCTGTTTTTCCACTCCGTATAGGTGGTTTCCAGATCCGTACCAAAGCTGACATGCTTGACATCATGACAGGTACCGCAGATTTCAGAACTTTGATGAAGGGCGGAATAGGCTGCGTCATGAAAGTCGGGTTCTGCGTCGTCAAACGGCCCGTATTTGATACCGGGATCATCTTCTCCATATCCCGGCTCCAGGACAAGTCCGTTATTATACATCTTTTTAACTTTTACAGCAGAATGGCAGTAATCGCACTGGATACCCCGGGCGGCAATGTCAGGTGTTTTTGACAGGTCATCGGAAAGCTTTAACGGAAATCCGGTGATGCTGCCCACCGGGGTGTGGCATTTCACACAGGATTCTGCCTCGTCGATCTCGTCCTGGTCAGTGAGGCCCTGGCGCAGAAACAGCGCCACCCTGGTATACACCGGATCTTTATGGGACAGGTTGTGCATGGAATTGTTCCATTGCTCAAAAACATCAGAATGGCAGCCGGAACAGGTGTCAGGGTCGATGAACCGGTCCAGTGCAAATTTTTGCGTGGGCTCAGACATGGCTGCAGATCCCAACCCCAGAACCACCACAGCGGCTGCCAGAACCATTACCTTGACAATATGCCTGCGGCTCTGCGTTTCTTCTTGTGTGCGCATGAAATGTCTCCTTATTTTACAAGTCCCCCGGGAAATTGCCTTACCCTGCCCTCCCGGGTCAGAACCATCCAGTTGCCGTTTTCCTCTTTTGCCGCCACCAGGCAGTCCAGACAGGTGCCGTCATTGAGGGTGATACTGCAGGCCCCGGTGTCATCAGGTGTATCCACCCGGGAGAACTGTTTGTCCCGGGCCAGGTCCTTGAAATCCTGTGTTCCTTTTTCTATGGCAAGAATCTGGTCATAGGCGCCGGCATCCAGGCGCTTGATCTCACAGCGCAGATCCTGAATCTGCTGTTTCTTTTCAGCCATGGTGTGCATCACTTTTTCCATTTCATCTTTCTGGTCTGATGGAATGGAAAAAAGGATCTGCTTGTGCAGCTCCATATCCATTTCAATGTATGATATTTTCTTTAAAATAGTCTCAACCTGTGGGTGCATACCATTCCTCTAAAAAATTTTTTGCTCCGGCCCCCGGCCGGTCATTTTTTACGGACTCAGGACGGACAGAAACCGCCGTCCCGGGCTGCTTTTGCATTGCCTTTTATGAACCACTGCAGCAGCCGTTTGAATACTGATTTTTTCTTTTTTTTCTCAGACATGATTTTTCACCTTGTATATGAGCAGCAGATGGCCTTCCCCGATTTCCCGGGAATCCATGAACTCCAAAGACAGGTCCAGATCGGTATTGAACAGGGACAGGCCCTGACCGAACACGACCGGCACCAGGGTCAAATGGATCCGGGTGATGAGGTTTTCCTTTGCAAACAAAGCATTCACAACAGATCCGCCGATGAGGGCCACCTGATCAAATCCCTGAAGTTTCAGATCCCCAAGAATCTGCTGCGGTGTCTGATCTGTAAACACCAGGTCTTTGTGGTCACTTTTCCGGGTCCTGTTCCGGGTCATGACAATATTTTTGCGCCCCGGCAGCGGATGTCCGATGGTGTCAAATGTCTTTGACCCCATCACCACCACACCGGCCTGGCGGGTGACCTTTACAAAATGCTGCTTGTCCTGCTTCCCGGTCCAGTTGATCAGCTCTGAGTGGCTTCTGGCAATTTTCCCGTCCAGGGTCATGGCCATCAGTAAAATAACATCCATGATCTTTTCCGCCGGCCTAATCCTGTTTTGGCCATTGCTGCCTGGTTTCTTCCACCAGATAGCAGAACCGGCCCCAGGTGAATTCTCTGCCGGACAGGGGGCAGCGCAGGGTCACCTTATGGTCTGTGAGTTCCACCACCTCCCAGTCACCGGAACGGGGAGAATCCTCAATTCTGATCTTTTGTCCAATCTTAAAACCATACCCTTTAAACAGCGTGACATCATGTTCCATGACTTTTTCCCTTCGGGTCCGGTTTTCCCGCACCAAATTCTCTATCCAGTTCTTGATTTAACCATAACCGCGTGGTTTTTGAAACCCTAAAACACAGCCGTCTCCCCTGCCTGCAACCAGACCCTGCCCCTTAAAACGGACCGGTCATGGCACCGGGATCCACCAGCTGGTGAAATGCTTCTCTGGTCAGGTACCCCAGATCACAGGCAGCCTGTTCCAGCGTGATATCTTCTGCATGGGCTTTTTTTGCGATTACTGCAGCCTTGTCATACCCGAATTTCGGGGCCAGGGCCGTAACCAGCATCAAAGAATTCTCCAGGTGGGCCTGGAGGTTTTTCTTGTTCGGGACAAGGCCCTGGATGCAGTTTTTCTGAAAAGAGGCGGCTGCATCACCCAGCAGTTGCGCAGACTGCAGAAAATTATAAATCATCACCGGTTTGAATACATTGAGTTCAAAATGACCGGATGATCCGGCCACAGACAGGGTGGTGTCATTGCCCATGACCTGGGCGCACACCATGGTGACCGCCTCTGCCTGGGTGGGGTTGACCTTGCCCGGCATGATGGAGGACCCCGGCTCATTGGCCGGCAGCTGCAGTTCACCTATCCCGCACCTGGGTCCGGACCCCAGCATCCGGATATCATTGGCGATCTTCATGAGGCTCACAGCCACGGTTTTTAGAGCACCGTGGCATGCCACCAGGCTGTCATGGGCTGCCAGGGCGGCAAATTTGCTGGCAGCCGGCACAAAGGGATGGCCCGTAAGATCCGCCAGTTGTGCTGCCACCCGGACATCAAAGCCTTTGGGGCTGTTCAGGCCTGTGCCCACCACTGTTCCGCCTAGTGCCAGTTCCGTCAAAAGCCGCATGTTCTGTGTTACCAGGCTGATGCCCTGGTCCAGCATGGCGGCATATCCTGAAAATTCCTGGCCCAGGGTCAAAGGCACTGCATCCATGAAATGGGTCCGCCCGATTTTCACGATGGATTCCCATTCCCGGCTTTTTTCTGCCAGCCCTTTCCGGAGCCCCTGCAGGGCCGGCATGGTGACATCCGCCAGCATGGCATAGGCGGCCATGTGCATGGCCGTGGGAAAGGCATCATTGGAGGACTGGGATTTGTTGACATCATCATTGGGATGCAGCTGCGGGATTTCCCGGTCAGGCGAGTTGCTGGACAAGGCATGGGCACGGTTGGCAATCACTTCGTTGACATTCATGTTGGTCTGGGTACCGGAGCCGGTCTGCCAGACCTTTAGGGGAAAGTGGTCATCCAGTTTTCCCTGTATGATCTCATCGCATACCTGTACGATAAGCTGTTCCTTTTGGGGGGACAGCAACCCAAACCCCCTGTTAACCATTGCTGCCGCTTTTTTGATATAGCCGAAGGCGCAGATAACCGGCAGGGGCATTATCTCCCTGCCGATGGCAAAATTCTGTAAAGACCGCTGTGTCTGGGCGCCCCAATACACATCTGCCGGCACAAAAATTTCTCCCATGGTATCTTTTTGTGGTCGTGTGTCCATCACACCTCCTTTTTTTCTATCCAAAGACGGGGGAACATTCTTTCAGCCGGCAGCATTCAAATCAGGAAATTTCAAAAAACTTTTTCCCGGGCACACTGCACACAGGACACATGTCCGGCACCTGGCCCTCCACAGTATTGCCGCAGACCGGGCACACATGAATGGAGGCGCCGGGCAGGTCTTTGCCATCCTTTGCCGATGCCAGGGCTTTTTCGTACAGACCGTGGTGAATCTCTTCCACGGCAAGGGCATAGGCAAAGGAAAATTCCGCCTTTTTATGGCCCTCTTTTTTGGCCTGGTCTAAAAATCCAGGATACATTTCCATGAATTCATGGTGTTCCCCTTCAACAGCTGTCTTGAGGTTTTCCAAAGTTGTTTTTATCCCGCCCATGGCCCGCAGGTGGGCATGGGCATGAATGGTTTCCGCTTCAGCTGCTGCCCGGAACAGCTTTGCAATCTGGTGCAGACCGTCTTTATCCGCTTTTTGGGCAAATGCCAGGTATTTCCGGTTGGCCTGGCTTTCGCCGGCAAATGCAGCAGCCAGGTTTTCCATGCTGT
>JAZBPL010000011.1:0-2071 GCA_036351635.1 Desulfotignum sp. | reverse complement strand
GGCGGTGTCACAGACCCCATTGGATATGGTTACCCTGACAGCAGCCGATACAACGGAAATAATCACTGCGGTCCGGGTACCGATTTTCTGGAACCAGGCCGCTTCATTGGCTTTTTTCACTGGAATGCAGATATGGGTGAGTACCTGGCCCGAGGTCAGCACTGACTGACCGGGTCCTGTGAAAAAATCGGTGAGCAGCACCTTGTGTTCTCCATCGGCATCATGGATCATCACCCAGGCATCTGACACCAGCAGGGGGGGCACTGTGTCTGCGGCCGGAGATGCCATGCAGATGTTGCCCCCCATGGTGGCGGTATTTCGCACCTGCAAAGAAGCCATCTGCGCCACTGCCTGTGCCAGCAACGGACAGCCATCTTTCACCTCCGACGACTCCAGGATCCGGGTTAAACTGACACCGGCCCCGATTTTCAGCACATCATCTGTTTTTTCTATCTGATTGAGTGCCGGCATTTTTGATATATCAATGAGATTGAGTGCCTGATCAAAGCACCACCTTCCGGTCCTGACCGACGGGATAAAATCGGTGCACCCTGCCACCACCCGTGCACTGGTCCCGTGGGTTTCAACCAGGGCCAGAAGGTCGCTCATCTCATTTGGAGAATGGTACACCAGATCCGGCATGGCCCTGGACCCGATAAAATTTTTCATGACACTGTTTTTCATGGCGTTGTTTCCTGCGCTGTTGTCCGGCATATTTTCCCCCTTTGTGAAACCCGCTGTTTCCTTTTTTTACCACCATTCACCGGCAAGTTTTGCCTTCTGGGCCGTCTGCACTGATTTGATGATGTTGACATACCCTGTGCACCTGCACAGGTTTCCCTCCAGGGTTTTGCGGATCACCTGGTCAGTTAGCAGAACGTCCCCTGCCCGGTTGATGAGGGCATAGGCATTCATGAGCATCCCCGGGGTGCAGAAACCGCACTGGATCCCCAGTTCATCTGTAAACGCCTTCATCAATGGATGGGGTTTCCCGTTTTTCACCAGGCCTTCGGAGGTCAACACGGATGCCCCCTGTACCGAGGCAGCCAGCACCAGACAGGCGTTCACCGGTTCATCATTGAGCAGCACGGTGCAGGCCCCGCATTCCCCTTCTTCACAGCTGCGGTGGACACTGGTCATGCCCCCCTGGTTTCTCAGCACTTCCAGCAGTGTCTGGCGGGCATCTATCTCAAGGGTTGTCTGCTGGTTATTCAACATAAATGTCAATGGCATTTTCATGGGTTCTGATCTCCCTGACTATGGGTCGACTGCAAAAAATTATTTTTTTATGCCGGGTTTTCCCGGTTTTCAAGAGGTCATTCGTTTTGCCCGGAAGCCTGCCTGATCCATTTTCTCACCTTTTCCGGTGTGGCCGGTGCATCATTGACCCGGACGCCGAAATCCGACAACGCATCTTCGATGGCATCCAGGATCACGGCCTTGCTGCCGATAATGGGGGCCTCCCCCATGCCTTTGCTGCCGGTTTCAGAAAACGGAGACGGGGTCTCCAGGTGGGCAATCTCGATATCCGGGGCCTCCACAGATGTGGGAATCAAATAATTGGAAAACGAGGTGTTCATCAGCTGGCCGTTTTCATCATAATTGAGCCCTTCGTACAGGGCTTCCCCGATGCCCTGGACAATCCCGCCCTGGATCTGCCCGTCCACCACCTGGGCGTTGATGATGGTACCGGCATCATGCACATGCACATATTTGACAATCTGTGTCACACCGGTGTCGATGTCCACCTCCACCACGGCAATATCTGCAGACACGCAGAAAGAGGTATAGGACGAGCCGCTTTCCGGGGTGGTGGGGCTGTACCAGGTGGTGGTCACATCCAAGAGATGATCATGGGCCTTTAAAATTTCCGGATCCAGGCCCCTGGGACCGGGAAAGAAAAACATCTTGTCTGCAAACTGTGCATAGGAGATCTTTTTTTCCGGTGCATCCGCCGGATAGATATATCCTTTTTCCAGCACCACCTGGTCCGCAGGAATCTTCATCAGAGACCCTGCACACTGCACCACTTTTTTGCGCAGCAGTTTGGCCGCCTTGGCCACGGCACTGG
>JAZBPL010000010.1:0-2828 GCA_036351635.1 Desulfotignum sp. | reverse complement strand
TTCCAACGCCAGGCCGGATCGGCTGTAAAGGCTGAAGCTTCTGGGGACCTTGCCGTGGCACACCTCATGTCTGGCATTGAGGAACCGCCATTTGGCCCGCTGGGTCAGCTCCCGCATCGCAGGCGAGTCGGTCATGGTCTTGGCGATCACTGCCCCGGCCCCGGCATCAATGCATTTTTTCATGTTGGCGGCATTGAGGGTGGGCTCGGCTGAAGCTGCTGCCAAAGGATTTTTAAATGTTACGCCGCAAAAAGTTACGCGTGTATCAGCCATGATGTTTATCCTTATTGTTGATGTTACAGGTTTTTCATTCCCGGGTTTAAAAACGGTTTTCTGCCGGCCAGTCCCGGAAAGGTTTTCCGGGCGGCATCGGTGTTGTCAGGGTCGATGACTGTTTGGACAATGGCTTCCTCATCCCCGGCCCCGGCCAGAACCGTGCCCCAGGGATCCACCACCATGCTGTGACCGACAAACTGGCTGCCGTTGTTCATACCGCAGCTGTTGGCACAGACCAGGTAACACTGGTTCTCCAGGGCCCGGACCCGGTTGAGCATGATCCAGGCCGGCAGCCGGGGATAGGGCCAGGCAGAACATACCAGAAACATGTTGGCCCCCTGGTCCACCATGGCCCGGAACAGCTCTGGAAACCGCAGGTCAAAGCAGGTGGCCAACCCCATATTTCCGAACGGGGTCTCCACCACCACCGGGGTATCCCCGGGGGTCAAAATCTGTGTTTCCTTTGAATTGTAACCAAACAGATGAATTTTCCGATACGTGGCCAGAATGTCTCCAGTCGGAGAAAACAGCACACTGGTGTTGAAGTGGTCGTCCCCGTCTTTTTCCACAAAACTGCCAGAGTGCAGATAGATCTGATATTTTTTTGCCAGTTTCCCTATATTCTGCACAAACGGACCGTCCATGGTCTGGGCATCGGGCACATACCGATCAAACCGCATGAAACCGGTCTGCCAGATTTCCGGCAGGATCACCAGGTCAGCCTTCCGGCACTTATCAATGGCATGCCGGGCCTTGTCAAAAGTGGCTGCAGGGTCGTTTTCAATCACACCAAGCTGGATCGCGGCAATTTTCATGAAAATTTCTCCTTAAACCATATAGTCCATGGGATGGATGCTGTAGACAAAAGACAGTTTCCTGTCCAGAACCGGATCGGTCAGGCTGCCGGTAAACCGGTCGGCAAACACAAATTCCGGGGTTTCCATTTTTACGGTGCCTGAAAAAATAACCATATCTGTCAACGGCCCGGTCACTTTTTTGCCGACAAATGCCAGCAGTTCAGCCGGAGACATCAACAGACCGACGGCCCCTTTCTGGTAGAGGATCTCTTCTCCCCCTTTTTCCACCGTACATGCCATGACCAGATCATCCCAATGATCTGACACATCGTGCAGATCCCAGACAACCGGTGAAACAATATTTGGGCACACCTGTTTGGCCCGGGGAATGTCGGTTTCCTCCAGTTTTCTGTCTGTGTGGTCACTGCCGATACCCACGTAGATCTCATCTGGATTTTTCACAAACAAAACAAACTCGATCTCTCCGGACGTCTGCTGCCCGTACGCAACGATTTTTTCATCACAGGTCAGGGTAGCGGGTATGACCGGATAGATCAGCGGGGTGTCAGCGGGCACATCAATGCCTTTGGCAGACAGCTCATCCAGATGATGCCGCACCTCTGCCTGGTCCCTGCCGGTGAACCCGGCATTGACCATGCGGTCCACACGAAAATTCAGCGGGGTCTGTTTTTTGTCCTTTTCAAGAAATAACTGTATATCCACATTGCACCCCTGTTTATTTTTTGTGATATCTGATTTCAAATGTGACACATCCCTGGGGGATCCTGTAGGGACCATGGGTCATTCCGGGCGGGCGGCAGGCATAATAGCCCGGCAGATAGGTTTCTTTTTTAGCGATATCGTAAAGAGAGCCTTCCACCAGCAACACCTCTTCCCAGAAATCGTGCACCAGGGTCTCAGCGGTTTCAATGCCCGGGGGAAACTTGAGCATACGGGTGTAATCGCCGGTATCCGGGTCATAACTCAAAATTTTCTCTTTGATGCCCAGGGTATCGCCTTCCACATCCCGCCATTCATAGTGGGTATCATAGTCTGTAAATTCAATTTCCGGTTTCGCCATTGGTTTTTTCCTCCTGTTTGCTTTGTTTGACAGCCAGTTTGCTGTATTCCAGATGGGTTTCCATCAACTGCATGGCCTCTGGGACCTGTCCCTTTATGACTGCCGCCAGAATGGCATCATGCTCTGTAATAACCTCCTGCATACGGCTTTTCTGCGTCAGGGCCTTGAACCCCATCAAATGCATGATATCCCTGATATCCTGCATCATCTCCATGAGATATGTATTTTTTGTCAGCCTGGTGAATGTGATGTGAAAATTGCGGTCTGCTTCCATGAATGCCACCGCATTCTTTTGCCATGCCGCATCTTTCTGGACCTGTAAGAAATTGTTCAGCCCGGAGATATCCAGGGTTTTATGGTTGATGCAGGCTTTTTTAATGGAAAATACCTCCAGGGCCGTCCGGATCTCAAACACATCCTCAATTTCCTTTTCGGAAAAGGTGTTGATTACCACCCCTTTTTGAGGCAAAAATTTAATCAGACGCTTTGCGGAGAGTTCAAGCAGGGCTTCTCTCACCGGGGTACGGGAAATCCCCAGATCTTTTGCCAGGCTTTTTTCATTGTAGACCACATTTGTGGTAAGTTCATTGGTGAGAATGGAGCGGCGCAATACCTTGAGGGCGGTTTTTGCCAGTGGTTCAGATTTCCTGATTTTGGTCAGCCCCATGCACATA
>JAZBPL010000009.1:0-7346 GCA_036351635.1 Desulfotignum sp. | reverse complement strand
CAAACTCTCCAGTTAAATCCTTACTTGGCTTAATTCAATAAGCCTTCTAAAACTCTTTAAGGTCTTGTTTAAGACCCGCTTCAAACTTTATCACTGACCAATTTTCAAAGATCAAAAAAAAACTCCCCGAGGACACCCAAACCGTCTCTCGAGAAGACCGGCGTAATATGCATGAATTCAAAACCAATGTCAAACCTTTTTTGA
Source organism: Desulfotignum sp. (assembly GCA_036351635.1). Taxonomy (GTDB): domain Bacteria; phylum Desulfobacterota; class Desulfobacteria; order Desulfobacterales; family Desulfobacteraceae; genus Desulfotignum. The sequence goes on along the minus strand of JAZBPL010000009.1, from coordinate 7,142 downwards.
TTGATTTTTTATCTTTTTTTTATCCCTTTGATTTTTAAGGATTTTTTTCTGGATTACTTCCACTATTGGACATTTTTACATTTTTCAGCCCCATCAATTCTTATTGCAGACACAGATTTTTTCATCTATGGTTGGATTTTACCGGTTTTGGAGGCATGCCGTGGTTGCCGTCATAGATTCTGGTGCCTGGAAACAAAAAGCCACGGCTTTTGTGACCCGGTGCCACCGCCATTTGTGGGGAAAAAACAATGAAGATCCCCTGGTGTTTTTGTATCATCAGGGACTTACCCATGATTTTATCCGCCGGATGCACCTGGGGTGGAACAAACACGCCCAGCAGCGGGATTTGACCAAATGGGGACTGTCTGGCGCAGCAGATGACCTGTCCCGGTTTTTACTGCCTGCCGGCATCGTGCTCCCCTGTATAAAGGAAAAAACCCTGCAGTCTGTTGCCATTCTTCCCATGAAATCCGGCTGCCCGCCCTGTCTGGTGCCGGGCAGCCGCCAGGACATCATTCTTGGTGACGGCACCTGGCCGCCTGTGCTGTGTGATGATATTTTTACCGGGCTGCTGATGCTTCAGGCATCCGGCAAACCTGTACGCCTGCATCTGAATCCATGGAAAAAAATGGACAGGAGCCCGGCTGACAATTCATGAGCCGGGCCTATTGCACCGGCACCACCGGGGACTTTTTGCGCTTGATATACACCCCAGATACAAACCATGAGAGCACCGCGCACAGGACAATGCTGTCTAAGGTTTTCAGGTTGGCATTCAGATCTGGTTTCCGGTCAACGCCAGACAAATATGCCGGCAGCGTGTCCATAAAAACAACATAACCGCAGCAATATTCAACCTGATAGTGGCAAAGGTGAACGGTTCCATACCGGTAAAGCCTGTTTTTGACAATTGCCCCAAACTCGTGTACAAATAAAACCGCTCTGTAATTAAATATATTTATATGGTTCGAAAATAGTGACCCCTGAAAAAAATGATGACAATACCTCTGAGGATACGGCCATGGAAACCGACATCAGCCTGAACAATGTCTCTTTTGCCTATAAAAAACAGCCCATCCTTGAAAATGTAACACTTACCATTCCCCAAAGGGAATTTGCCAGCATTGTGGGGCCCAACGGCGGGGGGAAAACCACCCTGCTCAAGCTGCTTTTAGGACTGATCCACCCGGATAAAGGAGATATACAGGTGCTTGGCACCTCTCCGGAAAAAGCCAGAGAGCGCATCGGGTATATGCCCCAGTATGCGCATCTGGATATGAACTTTCCCGCCACTGTGCTGGATGTGGTGCTTATGGGCCGCCTGAGAAAAAGCACTTTCTGGTTTTCCCAAAAAGACCGGGATCAGGCGCAAAAAGCCATTAAAACAGTGGATATGACCGGTTTTGCCCAAACCGGTTTCAATGCGCTTTCCGGCGGACAGAAGCAGCGGGTACTCATTGCCAGGGCCTTGTGCGGCAGACCTGATATTCTGTTGCTGGATGAACCCACTGCCAATGTGGACCATGAAACAGAAGAAAATCTGTTTTCCATTCTCCAGGAGCTCAACCGGAAAATGACCATCCTGGTGGTCTCCCATGACCTGGGGTTTGTGTCCAAATATGTCAAAACCGTTATCTGTGTGAACCGTCAGGTGGTGTTTCATCCCACCACCCTGGTGGAAGGTACCATGATCAAGGATATCTATTACGGTGATCTGAAAATGGTCCGCCACGACCACCGGTGCAGGGGCCCATTGCCATGATTGAATTTTTCCAGGCCCTTGTGGACCCGGACAACCGGTTTCTGACCTATGCCATGGCCATGGGGGGACTTGCCTCCATTGCCTTTGGCATCATCGGCACCTTTGTCACCATCAAACGCATCAGCTACCTGGCAGGCGCCATTTCCCATTCCGTGTTCGGCGGCATCGGCCTGGCCCTGTATCTCCAGGTGGGAATGGGGATATCCTGGTTCAGCCCCATCCTCGGGGCTGTTCTGGCAGCGGTGGTATCCGCCCTGTTGGTGGGCCTTGTGAGCATCCATGCCAGAGAACGGGAGGACACCATCATCGGCACCCTCTGGGCCGTGGGCATGGCCTGCGGTATTCTTTTCATTGATAAAACCCCCGGGTATTTCAGCCTCAGCTCCTATCTGTTCGGAGATATTCTGCTCATCTCCCACAGGGACCTGGTGTTTGTCATCTGTCTTGATGTGCTGATTGTGGGGGTTGTGGTGCTGTTTTTCAACCGTTTTTTCGGGGTCTGCTTTGACAATGAATTCACGTTGCTGCGGGGGATCAACACCACCTTTTTCTACCTGTTTCTTCTGGTGCTCACCGCCCTGACCGTGGTGCTGCTGGTGCGCATCGTGGGCATTGTCCTGGTCATTGCACTTTTGACCATCCCCCCTGCCATTGCAGGGTTTTATGCCAGGCGCCTTTGGCAGATGATGCTGTATTCCGTCCTGCTGTGCGCCCTGTTTACCTGGACCGGACTTGGCATCAGCTACAGCCTGGCCCTGTCATCCGGTCCCACCATTATTGTATTGTGCGGCACGGTTTATCTGTTTCTTCTGGGAGCAAATAAACTGGTGTTTACACAAAACAAGTAACGGCTGACCCTTTAAAATCCTGCAGATACCATATATCGATCCCAGATATCCCAGCTTAGCGCTGCATATCAGGGATATTATGTGCAAACCCATTCTTCCGGGTCATAAAACATACCGACCCGGTGACATACCCTGCCAGCGGGTTTCTTTCGGGTTGAATTCACATCCCATCTAAGGAATAATTATATAGTTAATGGTTTTACATTGATTTTATTGATTGTTTTAATGACTGAATCCCTTTGAGAGGAAAAAAATATGCATGCAATGATTGCTTTATGGACCCACCCCAGATCCATTTCAACTGCTTTTGAACGGGTTATGATGGAAAGGGGAGATTTGAACATCCTGCATGAACCCTTTTCTTATCTGTATTATGTGCACAAGGATGCATCCGCCATAGACCAGCAGTTTGTGGATCCGAACCATCCAACCGATTATATGGGAATCCGTTCCCATATTGAAAAAGCTGCCGCAGACCAGGATGTGTTTTTCAAGGACATGTGCGCCCACGGATATGAATATCTCAAAGATGATGACGCTTTTTTGCAGAAACTGAACAACACGTTTCTGATCCGGGACCCTGCCAAGGCCATTGCCTCCTACTATGCCATGCATCCGGAGGTGTCCATAGAGGAAATCGGCCTGGCCCAGCTGTGCGGTATCTTTGAAAAAGCCCGTGATTTTGAAGAAGCCCCCATTGTCGTGGATGCCGATGACCTGGAAGACAATCCTGAAGGCATCGTCAAAGCCTATTGCCAGGCCCTGGATATACCGTTTATCCCGGAATCTTTGACATGGGAACCCGGACACCAGTCTGAATGGGATATCTGGGAAGACTGGCACACCGATGCGGCCCAAAGCACCGGTATCCAGAAAAACGTGGAAACATTTGCGGTCACCGTGGAAAACAATGACCGGCTCAAGGCCTTTTATGAAGACCAGTTTCCCTATTATGAAAAAATGTACCAGGAACGGCTCTGCCCTGAACTGGTGTCCTAGCGGACTGGTTTTTACCTGCCCAGCCCTTTCTGCTGCAGTCTTTCAGTGGAATCCCAGACAATTTGTCCGTCAAAATCCAGGATAATGACACGGATCGCAAGCTTATGCCCGGCAAATGATCCGGCATTTTCCTGGATTTTTTTCCCCACATGGCTGATCAGGTGGGGATAATCCGGATAGATAAAGGAAAATGCATGGCGGGCCGTATTGGCTTTGGCAATCTGCCCGGCCAACGTCCGTGAGCCGGTCACGGTTCGTGCCCAGCCTGCCAGGGTATCCAGGGCCATACCGGATCGGGCTGCATGGGTATGTGCATACCCCAGGGCCATTTTTACGGCCTTGCCGAAGAAAACCGTGTAGATGATCCGGGTGATGAAAGGCTGGGTCAGGGCCTCCTGGATGGCGGCCTGGAAGAAATCCCCGGTCTGGACAAAGGCTTCTTGATAAAACTGCGGAAACAGCCCCATGGCATGGCGTTCGCTGCGCCGCCCCGTGGTGAACACCAGATCTGCAATCTGTTTTGCAGCTGCCACACGGATACCGGCCCTGATGGTGGCGATATAGGCATCATGGGACATGGGCGTCACCACCCCCGTGGTCCCGAGAATGGAAATACCGCCCATGATGCCAAGCCGGGCATTCAGGGTTTTTTTTGCCAGCACTTCCCCTTTTGGCACAAACACGGTAACCGCCACCTGATGGGTCTGTTCCGGTACCAGGGTATCATATACAGCCTGTACCGCTTCCATGATCATCTGCCTGGGGCCGGGGTTGATGGCCGGCTCTCCCACGGCGATTTCCAGGCCCGGCTTTGTGACCCGGCCCACCCCGATCCCCCCCGTAATACCCACCTGCAGGGCATCCCCCGGTGTCAGGATCACCCGGGCCCCGATCAGGGCCTTGTGGGTAATATCCGGGTCATCTCCGGCATCCTTGACAATCTCCGCCTCACAACAGGTTTTTGTCAGGCAGCGCACCTCCTGCACCGCCACAGTCCGGGTGCCGCCCCCAAGAAAAACAATTTCCACCTCTTTGGGCGCGGTGCCGGTGAGCAGCCGTATCAGGGCCGCCTTTACCGCGGCAGAGGCGGCCGCGCCTGTGGTAAATCCTTTTTTTAAATGTTTTTGTGCCAAATTTTTCCCTAACCGTTGCGCCGCTGTTTCCTGAATTTTCTGCAGTTTTCCACAAAACAGCGGGGGATATCCGGGTTGGAACCGAAATGCACATGCAGGTATGATCCCAGGGTTTGCCCAATCTGGTATCCCTGCACCTGCACATCCTGGCCGGCCCGGGAGGTCACGTCAAACACATTATCGTACAGGCCGGCTTTGTCTGATACCACCGACGAATAGTGAAATTCATGGCCCCTGACCCGGGCGCCTCTGGCACCGATCACCGTATCCTGTGCAAAAAAGATTTCCCGGTATCCCAGGGACCTGAGCCTGCCGGACATGCGCACTTCAAGATCAAAACACCCGGCCATGGCCACAGGCTGATCATGGTCTTTGGGCCAAAGCGCTTTGCACAGAAACATGAACCCTCCGCATTCCCCGTAAATGGGCATGCCCTGCCGGCTGTGGATTTTGACAGCTGACAGCAGAACCGGTTTTTGTGACAACCTGTCAGCAAAAAGCTCTGGGTAACCGCCCCCCAGGTACAGCCCGTCAATATCTTCTGGCAGGCTGTCATCTGTCAGAGGAGAGAAAAAAACCAGGCAGGCACCGGCGTTTTCCAGCATGGCCAGGTTATCTGGATAGTAAAAACAGAACGCCTTGTCCCGGGCCACGGCAATCCGTGGGGTTTTTGAAAAGGATTTTGCAATGGAACCTGCTGCTGTCTGTGATTCAGCCGATGTTTCCAGTCCGGCCCTCTCTTTTCCAACGCCCGGTTTTGGCATGTTTTCGTTTTTTATGGATTCAGATCTTTTTGCCGGATCCAAAAGATTTGCGATGAGCCGGTCCATGTCCAGCCCCTGGTTCACCAAGGACACCAGGCTGTCAATCACAGCCGGCAGGATCACATGTTCCTCTGCGGTTGTCAGGCCTAAATGGCGCTCGGGCATGACAATGGCATCGTTTCTGGGCAGATGCCCCAGGCAGGGGGTGGTGCAGGTCTGTTCCACTGCATCTTTGAGATATGCATAATGGCGCTTGCTGCCTGTAAAGGTGAACACCACCCCTGCCAGTGTCAGGTCCGGATCAAAGGTTTCAAATCCCTTGACCACTGCTGCCGCACTCCTGGCCTTTCCTTTGGCAGACACCACCAGCAGCACGGGCAGGTCCAGCCATTTGGCCATCTGGGCGGTGGACCCGGATTCTGTTATGGCATCATAGCCGTCAAACAGCCCCATGGCCCCTTCCACCACTGCCAGGTCCGCCCCCCTGGACTGTTCATGAAACAACCGGCGATTGTACGCTTTTGAAAGCATCCAGGAATCCAGATTATAGCTGGTGCGGCCGGCAATACGGGCATGGTGGCCTGGATCGATGAAATCCGGCCCCACTTTGAACGGTGCCACTGTCATACCTCTGGCACGCAGCCAGGCCAGAATGGCCAGGGTCAGGGTGGTTTTTCCGGTGCCGCTGCCGGTGGCACCTATTACAAAGCCTTTGATCACACACCTCTATCTATCTGAATGTCAGGGGGTTTCATGGACCGCTGTTTCATATGCCATGATGGCCAGTGCATTGACCACGGCGGCGGCCACATTGGAGCCGCCTTTTCTGCCCGCATTGGTGATGTAGGGGATATCCAGGGCCATGAGCGCCTGTTTGGATTCTGCGGCATTGACAAATCCCACAGGCAGCCCGATCACCAGGGCGGGATCTGTCCTGCCCTCCTGAACAAGCTGAATAAGCCGCAACAGGGCTGTAGGGGCGTTTCCTACCACATAGATGCCTTTGTCCAGCCGGTCTGCCGCCAGGTCCACGGCAGCCAGGGCCCGGGTGGTCCCTTTGGCCGCAGCCAGGGCCGTCACTGCAAGATCGGTCATCAGGCAGGAAACCGTGCCCCCGAAATGTGTAAGTTCTTTTGTCCGGATACCCACCCGGGCCATGTTGGTATCCGTGAACATGCTGCACCCGCTCTGAATGGCAGCGATCCCTTTTTCCACGGCATTGTTGCCGAACCGGATGGTGTGGATATAATCAAAATCAGCTGAAGTATGGATCATCCGCCGAACAACCGGCCAGTGTCTTTTATCAAAACCGTGTTCTTTTGCTTCTTTTTCTATGATCTGAAAACTTAAATCTTCAATTTCCTGTGGCTTCATCAGGCTCCTTTATCAGCAATATGTCAGGGTGGCCGCCAAAAATAAAACACAGTATCATTTTTTTGTCCGGGATTCACCCCAATTTCTCCACAATTGGACACAAAAAAAGCAGCATCTTTCAGTGACGCTGCTTTTTTTCTCACACACCGGTTAAAAGCTTTACAAAACTATCCGGCAACATCAATCCCGGGATCACACCCAAGATGTTTGTCCGGATTTTCACACGCAAAATTTTTCTCCCGGGTATCCACATGGCCTTCAT
>JAZBPL010000008.1:0-39044 GCA_036351635.1 Desulfotignum sp. | reverse complement strand
GGTATGGCTCCCTTGACGGTAATTCATACCAAGCAGTATAATCCAACTGCTATCAAAATGCTACCCGCCTAAAGGCGGGGGCTTAAACCTTTTGCAGAAACAGTTAATTTTTTTACCTTTTTTTGGTTGGCAAATATCACATTCCAGATATCCCCCAACCCAAAAAAGTGCCGCCGATGACCTGATCAGGTCACAAAAAAGGTAAAAAAATTAACTTCTGACCCCATTTTTACTTGATTTTACTGCCGAAATATTTCCGTACCGGTTTTCTGCACCCCGTAACCGCCCAGGGACAGGACCCTTTTTTTAAAGGCATCACTTGTAATGGTTTCCAGCAGAATCCCGATATTCGGGGTGTTATAAAACTGCTCAGGGATAACCAGGTCATATGCTTCTATAACAACAGGAATAAAATCCAGGTCCAGGGCACGGGCCGCTGCCATGATACCCAGACCAGCATCTGCCCTGCCGGAAAGCACTGCCACAGCAACCGACATATGGGTATACTCATCATTTTCATATCCCTGAATATCACTTGGCGCCACCCCCAGCGTTCCAAGCTTGTAATCAAACAGAATCCTGGTGCCGGAACCGGGCTGGCGGTTGATGAACCGCAGTTTTTTATCTGCAAAATCAGCTATGGACCTGATCCCTTTGGGGTTGCCTTTGGGCACGATCAAACCCTGTTCGCGCATGACCAGGTTCACCAGGCGCAATGGGATTTTGGGCAGGTATTTTTTGATATAGGAGATATTATAGGTGCCGTCATCCGGCTCCAGCAGGTGGGTCCCGGCCAGGTGACAGGCGTTTTTCCTGACGGCCATCAGCCCCCCCATGCTTCCCACATGGCTGGAGGAGATGCCGATGCCGTCATGGGTCCGCCGCATCTGGTCCGCCAGTAGATCCAGGGTGTTGTCATGGGAACCGGTGATCACCAGGGTGTTTTCGATGGCTGACAAAGGCCGCAGCAGCTGGGCTGTGGTGGTATCCTCTTCTGAAATCCCTTCCACATCCCTTGGAATCCGGATAATGCCGTCTGCTTCGGTAAGGGTGGTGATACTGCCCGACCCCCTGGGCAGCTGGGAAGCGATCAATTTTCCGTCCACTGCACCAATTTTCACCCGCAGAAATTCATCCTGGCCCAGCTTTGACGTCATTTTACGGGCCAAAGAAACCGGGACGCTCCTGGCGGGCATTTGCGGCAGTTTCTGCATCCTGCGCAGCAGCGGTCCTGCAAACTGTTCAAAGGCCACAATAGCTGAAACAGGGTATCCCGGAATACCGAAAACAGGCTTTTCAAACACCCTGCCCATCAATACCGGTTTGCCCGGCATCATGGTCACCCCGTGCACCAGCACCTCCCCTAAAGACGCGATCACAGGCCGGGCAAAATCCTCTGATCCGGCAGAGGAACCGCCGATAATGCAGACCATGTCATAATCCCCTTTGACAGCGTTGGTCACAGCAGCCGTAATCTTTTCAAGATCGTCTTTGAGCATGGGATGGCAGTCAAATTGTGCCCCGTTGTCCCGGCACAGGGCACCCAGAACCGTGGAATTTGATTCAACCACCTGTCCTGGAACAAGCTGATCAATCTGCACCGTATGCCACTGGACAAGTTCTGATCCTGTGGGAATGATGAGCACCCGGGGCTTTTTATACACCCCTACCCTGAAAATACCGCCTGACAGCAGTGCACCCATGGCATAGGCATTGATCTGCTGTCCCCGGGGGAACAAAAGTTTGGTGGCAACGATGTCCTCTCCCATTTTGCGGACATGCTGCCAGGGAAATACCGGTGCTTCAATTTCAACGCTGTTCTCATCAATAACATTCACATGTTCTATCATGATCACGGCATTGGTCCCATCCGGCATGGCATGACCGGTGTTGATCCAGAATGCATTTTTCCCGGGCACAAGGGTTTTCGGGGCTTCATCACTGGCACCGAATGTGTGTTTCGCATCCACTGCAATGCCGTCCATGGCAGCTGCATGGAAATTGGGGCTGGACAGCACCGCAATGGCAGGGGCTGCCAGAACCCGGCCCCGGGCATCTGTTACATCAATGGTTTCCACAGGGGTGATACAGTCTTGAAAGGTATCTGTCAGTATCTGCCAGGCGGTTTCTATGGGTTTTGTATCCAGGTATATGTTGCGTTTTGAAGTCATAAATCGTTTTCCTGTATGTTTGTTGCTGATGATTTTTCCGGTGTGAGTCTTGCCGATATTACAAAACAATGACCTGTGTCCAGGTATTTTTTTCCAGGCCTTCCAGGTTTTCACCAATTTCCAGAAGCCCGTCTGCAAGGACCATGGTCCGGATCAGGCCGGATTTTCCCAGCACCGGTTTTGCCATAAGTCCGTCCGGTCCATTCTCCAGCACCACCCGGATAAAATCCCGCCGGCCCTGGGCAGAGGCAACATTCCGGGTCAGTCTGGCCGGTATCCGGACAAGGGGCCTGGGGGCAGCATATCCCTGGATCCTGTGCAGAAACGGTACCACCACCATTTTCATCACCACCATGGCAGACACCACCTGACCGGGCAGCCCCCATACAGGTTTGGTACCGCTTCTTGACAGAATAGTGGGTTTGCCCGGGCTCACCGACATGCCGTGGACCAGGATATCCGTATCCGGAAGCTGCGACAGGACCTCCACTGTATAATCCCGGGTTCCAACGGAACTGCCCCCTGATATGAGCACCATGTCGGTTTCAGCCAGGGCCTTTTCACAGCAGGCCCGCAGTGCCCTGGGATCATCTTTTACGATTCCGTACCGCACCGGCTGGGCATGGGCTTCCTGCACAAATCCTGACAGGGTATAAGAATTGATATCCCGAATACGTCCGGGGGAGGGGTCTTCATGGATGGGAATAATTTCATCTCCTGTTGAAATAATACCCACCTTGGGCACCTGGTGGACCGGCAAAGTGGAGAACCCCATGCCGGCGGCCAGCCCCACCTCCTGTGGACGCAGAAAAGTGCCGGCCGGCAATACCACCTCCCCGGATTTAAAATCTTCATCATCATCTATGATGTTCTGGAGAGGGGCAACACTCTTGTAAATTTCCAGGGAGGTATCATCTATGACCTGGGTGTGTTCCACCATGACAACAGCATCTGCACCCCGGGGCAGCATACCCCCTGTGGCGATACCAGCGGCTTTTCCCTGTGTCAGCACAAAATCAGGCACCTGGCCCATGGGAATGGATCCCTGGATTTCAAGCCATGCCGGTGTGGATTCCGAAGCCCCGAAAGATGCCGATGCCTGTATGGCATATCCGTCCATGGTGGCCCGCCGAAATCCCGGCATATTCCGGGGTGCTGTCACATCCTGAGCCAGTATCCGGGAAAAAGCGGCATCTACAGCAATGGTTTCCTGTTGTTTGGGGAAAAAATGCTGTTTCAGGGCCATGACCTCATCAAGGGTTTTCACTTTGAAAAAATGGGTCATTGCAGTGCCTCTTTTATTCTTTCCATGGCCTGGACCACATTTTGCCGGCTGTTAAATGCAGAGATACGGATATAGGGTTTACCGCACCGGCCAAACCCGCCCCCCGGCGTACACACAACAGATGCCCGGTTGAGCAGCAGGTCAAAAAATTCCCAGGAGTCTCTGCCCTGGCCGTCCACCCAGATATACGGAGAATTTTTCCCCCCTGCATAAGCAAACCCCAGATCTTCAACCGTCCGGCAGATAATATCTGCATTTTCCAGGTACAGCGACATCAGTTCTTTGATCTGTTCCCTGCCCTCCGGGGAATACACCGCTTCTGCAGCCTTCTGGACCGGGTAGGAAACACCGTTGAATTTGGTGCTCTGCCGCCGGTGCCACAACCCATGCAGAGGAATCGGCTCTCCTTTGTGCGAATAAACCGTACAGTCTTTCGGCACCACGGTGAACCCGCACCTGGTTCCGGTAAATCCGGCTGTCTTGGAAAAACTTCTGAACTCCACAGCCACCCTGGCTGCCCCGTCAATTTCATAAATACTTCTGGGCAGGTCTTCATCCCGGATAAATGCCTCATATGCCGCATCAAACAAAATCAATGCCTTGTTCTTTTGCGCATAATCCACCCATGCAGCAAGGTCTGATCTTGTGGCACAGGTCCCTGTGGGGTTGTTGGGAAAGCACAGGTAGATGAGGTCCACAGGTTCATCCGGAATCCGGGGAAGAAAACTGTTTTCCTTAACACAGTCCATATAGACAATGTTCTGGTATCTGCCCTCTGTAAACACACCGGTTCTGCCTGCCATGACATTGGTGTCCAGATACACCGGATACACAGGATCTGGAATGGCAATTTTTATATCCCGGGCAAACAATTCCTGGAAATTGCCGGTATCACACTTGGCCCCGTCACTGACAAAGATCTCCTCAGCTGAAATATCAGCCCCCCTGGCCTGGTAATCATGGGCTGCGATTTTTTCCCGCAGAAACGCGTACCCCTGCTCAGGGCCGTATCCTCTGAAGGTGGCATCTGCAGCCATCTCATCCACCCCTTCATGAAAGGCGGCAATGACGGCCGGGGGCAGGGCCCTTGTCACATCTCCGATACCAAGGCGTATGATCTGTGCATCAGGATTGTTCTTTTGAAAAAGGGCCACGCGCTGCGCAATATCTGAAAAAAGATAAGAAGCCTGCAGCTTCTGGTAATTTTCATTGGCTCTGATCATGAATTTTCCTCTCTGTTTTCAACTGGTTGGTCATGTTGTGCCTGTAAACGGTGAAGGATCAGGCAGACATGGCTGCCTGCCTGAGAAACTCAGGCAAAAGATTATAAACCTCTTTGGGTGTCCGGATACTCCGGGAGCTGTCTATGGCCAGCATGGGATCTGCATCCTGTTCTCCCAGATCCACCGGATCTGAACTGCGGTGCAGTGTTTTGCCGCTGGTATCGGTAAAAGGCAATACCAGTGGCCCTTTGCTTTCCAGGACATAGGCCATTTGGCGGTTTTTCAGAAACACAATGCTGCCCGGCGGATAAATACCGATGCTTTTGACGAATGCGTGGAGTATAAACTGCAGCATGGTGTTTTTTTTCACATATGTGCGAAACACCTGTGTAACAGCGGAAATCTGGTTCAAGGCCTCCTTGTAACTGCGTTTGGAGGTCATGGCATCATAGATATCCGCCAGCTTGCAGATTTTGACATACAACGGGATATCACTGCAGTCTTTGTCAGCAGGATAACACCCTTCTTCATTCTGGAACAGCGGGGCATGGTGGTAGGCCACAATATTTTTGAGCACCGCACTCTGGATATTGTTTTTTTCCAGTATATCAGATCCGTATTCATAGGAATGGCGCTTGATCATATCAAACTCTTTGGGGGTCAGCCGGCCGGTTTTGTTGAGCAGCGGTTCCGGAATCATCACCTTACCGATATCATACAGGAAGAACCCCAGAGACATGTCTGTAATTTCATCAGGATAATAATATCTGAATCCGTGATCGGTTTTTTCCTTTGCCTTGAACACATTGCCCGGGATATCGCCGCTGTTTTCAGACAAAAATCTCTCCACGGTTCGGGAAAAATGGGTATTGAATCTGTGAACAACAGCAGTTGCTATGGCGCAGACGTTAATGGAGTGGTTGAACAGATAATCGTCAAAGGAAAAGATCTCCCTGTTCAGATAAGAAAACGGATGGCCCCTGGACACCAGGAAATCCGACAATTGGAGGACCTGGTCCTCCACGGCATGGATATCAAACTGGCCATCGTTTTCTTTTATCTGCCCGATGGCCGCTTTGATACAATCTTTGGCCTTCAGGTACTGCACTGCCGCCTGTTTTTTTATGGCCTCAATTTCCTGAAGGCGCTGCCCTACATCTCCGGAAAACTGCACCTGGTCAGAAGGATCAGAAGGAGGGGGCACAGGCGCACCTTTTTCACGGGGGGCAGGATCAACCGTCTTGTCGCTGGAAAACTGGATCTCGTTGCCGTTTTCATCCCAGAGCCCGCCATTATTGGATGCGTTGACCATCACAGACCGAATGCCGTTTTCTTTGATGATCTCAAGTGTCCGGGGCTTTTCCACAAGAACGGTTTTTTCCAGCAGCAAGGTTCCTTTAGCGTTGTAGACATCCACACCTGTCTTAACTTTCCCGCCTGATCTGACAATCTCTATAAGATTGTCAATGGTCACCATGGTATTTGTCATAATTTTTTTCCAAAATAGTCTGTACCGACCGGGTCAAGGTTAAAAATTCATCTTTTGTCAGGGTTTCTGCCCGTCTTTCAGGAACAATCTTTGCCTGGTCCAGGGCCTTTGCAATGGCATGCTTCTGCAGTCCCAGGTCCTGTCCCACCAGAGAATTTTTCAACGATTTGCGCCGCTTGGAAAAAGCAGCCTTTATTACTGTAAACAAAAGGGTTTCTGTGGCTGCAGACACGGTTGACGGCGCATGAAAATCCAACCTTAGAACCGTGGAATCCACTGCCGGTCTGGGAAAAAATGCAGCTGGACCGATATTTGCCACAAATGTAATCTCAGCTGCGTACTGGGCAACGGCAGAGAGCCGGGAGTATGCTTTTTTCCCGGGGGGTGACAGGATGCGGTCTGCCAGTTCTTTCTGGAACATCAAAAACGCCTTTTCTATACAGGCCCGCTCCTGTACGAGCCGAAACAGGATCTGAGAAGAGATATTATAGGGCAGATTTGAAATGACCACAAGTTTTTTATCCTTTGCCAGGGCCGGAATGTCTGTCTTCATAATATCCTGGACCAGGATATCAACCCAGTCGATGCCATGATTTTCCAGCTCTTTTTTCAACACTGGTGCCAGTCGTCTGTCCTTTTCCACCACAATCACCTGCCTGGTTTTTTCTGCAATGGGAATGGTCAATGCCCCCAGACCGGGCCCGATTTCCAATACCCGGCTGTCTGCAGATATCCCGGTGCGGCCAACGATCATCCGGGCCGTGGACGGATCACAGAGAAAGTTCTGCCCCATTTCCTTACCAGCATAAAGACTTTCCTGTTTTAACAATTGTCCTGGATGTGTCACAGGGTTTATCCAAATTTCAAATGGGTTATAGGACAGATCATGCAGGTTTTTACCGGGCTGCAATTTACTTTTTTTTCCTGCCCCATGAAAAATTACTACTTGACTTTCAGTATTTTCAGAAGTAATTTTAAGTATACAAAAAAGATAATATACGCCAACATTGCACAAGATTCAATAGCGGCACACAGGGTAATTTAACTGAAAAGCGCGCAGGCAGAATTTATTCAGTATATTTTTAGTGATGCGCATATCGTGTAAAGGTATGCCTTTTTGCATATTAAAAAAATATTTTAGGATCAGGAGATGCATCATGTCAAATAACATGGACATTGGTACCAACTGGGAAGGCTTCATCAAAATGTTGCTGCAGCGCCTGGACATGCCCACAAAAGAGGACATAAACACCCTGCACAACAGGCTTGACGCTCTGGAACAGCTTATCCAGCAAAAACAGACCACATCAAAAAAACAGACCGGTGGGCAACCTGCAAAGCGCAGAAGCGCCTCTGCTGCCGTACTGGAAATTATTGCCAATCATCCAGAGGGTACAAATTTTAAAACCATCAAGGCGGCAACAGGATTTGATGATAAAAAACTGAGAAATATCATTTTCAGACTGGATAAAATCGGACGGATCAAACGGATCCGCCGGGGCATTTACACAACCACTTAAGCAACCGGAAAATCATCCATATGAGTTCTTCAGCATTTTCGCAGGGCCAGATTATACACAATTATGAAGTCCAGGACATCACCCCGCTGCCCATCATTGATGCCACAATGATCCAGCTGGTCCACAAAAATACCCGTGCCCGGCATTTTCACATAGCCAACAATGACAAGGAAAACACCTTCAGTGTTATTTTCCGGACCGTGCCCACCGATTCCACGGGGGTTGCCCACATACTGGAGCACACGGTATTGTGCGGATCAAAAAACTTTAATGTCCGTGATCCGTTTTTTTCCATGATCAAACGGAGTCTTTCCACATTCATGAACGCCTTTACCGCTTCAGACTGGACCATGTATCCTTTTGCCACCCAGAACGAGAAAGATTACTTCAACCTTATGGATGTGTACCTGGATGCCGCATTTTTTCCCAAAATTGATGAACTGAGTTTCAAACAGGAGGGATGCCGGCTGGATGTGGATCCGGCCCAGGATCCGGAACTGGTCTACAAAGGCGTGGTATACAATGAAATGAAAGGCGCCATGTCCTCGCCCAGCCAGGTCATGGGGCGGGCCCTGCTCAAAAGCCTGTATCCGGACACCACATACAGCAACAATTCCGGGGGAGACCCGCTGGAAATCCCCAGGCTCACCTGGCAGGATCTCAGGGCTTTTCACGGCCGTTATTATCACCCTTCCAATGCCCAGTTCTATACCTATGGGTGCCTGCCCCTGGAAAAAACCCTGGCCTTTATTGACGAAAAAGTGTTGCGCCGGTTTGATTTTCTCAGCGTGGACTCTGCTGTGCCTCCCCAGCCCCGGTGGCAAACCCCAAGACAGGAAACCCACTTTTATGCCTATGCGGATTCAGACAACATGGCAAAAAAATACCAGGGGTGCGTGGCCTGGCTGACCTGTGATGCCAAAGATTCCTTTGAAGTGCTGGTGCTCACAATTCTTGACCAGATTTTGATGGGAAATTCCGCGTCCCCATTGCGGAAAGCCCTGATCGATTCCAACCTGGGTTCCGCCCTGGCGGATGCCTCCGGATTTGAGCCTGACAACCGGGATGCCATGTTTGTGTGCGGCCTCAAGGATATCACCAAAGATGCCGTACCAAAAGTGGAAGAAATTATTTTTGCCACCCTCAAAAATCTGATTGCACAAGGAATTGACCCGGACCTTGTTGCATCCGCCATCCACCAGATTGAATTTTACCGCAAGGAGATCACCAACACGCCCTATCCTTTCGGGATCAAACTGCTGCTTTCCTTTGCCGGTACTTTGATTCACGAAGGAGATCCTGTGGCCTGCATCAATATTGACCAGGATCTGGACCGACTTAAACAGGCCATTGCACAAGGCGGTTTCCTGGAAGAAAAACTGCAGACCTATTTTATTGACAATCCCCACCGGGTATTGTTCACCCTGGCACCAGACCCGGATCTGGAAGAGACCACTCAGGAAAAAACCCGCAGGGAGCTTGCAAAAATTTACAAACAGCTTTCCCGGAATGACCTGGAAAAAATTAAAACTGATGCGCAAATCCTCGAGCAACTCCAGGAAAAACACGAAGATCTGTCTGTTTTACCCACCCTGGAGCTCGCAGATGTGCCCCCCAGCATAGAAATAATCAATCCAGACCACCTGGACCAGGTCAGCAACACCACCTGCTATGACAAGGCCACATCCGGTATTCTCTATTTTACCTGTCCTGTGGGTGCAGGTCATGTGGAAATACCCTTTTTCCCTCTGGTCCCGTTTTTCTGCACGGCCTTTACCAACAGCGGTACCCGCAGCCAGTCCTATGTTCAGATGGCTGAAAAAATGGATCTGTTTACCGGCGGGATCACATTGTCACCGTTTTCCGGCACCTATTTCAACAAGGAAGCAGATTCCCATGTTTTCCTGGCCCTCCAGGGAAAGGCCCTGGACCGGAATGTGGCGCACATGTTTGACATTGTAAAAGAATTTGTTCTGGATTACGGGTTTTCCGACCTGGACCGCATCAAAAATCTGCTGCTCCAATACCAGGCCGGCATGGAAGCCGCCATTGTTTCCACCGGCCACAGGTATGCCATTTCCCTGTCATCGCGCCATCTGTCCATGGCATCCCATATCAACGAGTTGTGGCACGGTATTGCCCAGTATAAAACCATCAAAAAAATGACAGAAAATCTGACCGATCCGGATTCCGCCGAAACGATTTTGAAGACACTGGCTGCCAATCTCGATGCCATGGCTGCCAGCATGCTGCGAAAAGACAATTTCAAACCAGCTGTCATTGGAAGCCCGGATGTCATCCGCCAGGCTGATGCAGCTGTCGGCAGCATGATGACCGCCCTGGAGAACGGTTCCAGGCCTGCTTTTTTCACCCCGGACATCCCCAGAGATACCCGGCTGCCCAGGGACGGGTGGTATACCAACACAGCGGTTTCCTTTGTGGGCCAGTCTTTCAAAGCCGTGGGCATTACCCATGAAGATTCTCCGGGCCTGGCAGTGATCAGCAAAATTCTGCGCTCTTTGTTTCTGCACAGGGAAATAAGGGAAAAAGGCGGTGCATACGGCGGATTTGCCATCTATAATACAGAAGAAGGGATCTTTTCCTTTGGCTCCTACCGTGATCCCCATATCACAAGAACCCTGGATGTCTATTCCCGGGCATGTAATTATATCATGAAAGGCGATTACACCCAGACCGATGTCAAGGAAGCCATTCTCCAGGTCTGCTCAGACATAGACCGACCGGAAACCCCCGGTCCTGCTGCCATGAAAGCCTTTTACCGAAATATTGCCAAACTCACCAACGAAATACGGCAGCAGTTCAAGGATGAACTGCTCAAGCTGGACAAACAGCGGATCCAGCGCATTGCCACCCGGTATTTTGACCTGGACAGCCAAAATACCGGCATTTCGGTAATCTCCAGCAAATCTTTGCTGGAGCAGGCCAATAAGACACTGGAAGCCGAAGGCCAGCCTCCGCTGGCACTTGTAAAGATATAAACACCATTTGCCGCCAGTATTCCGGCCGCTGCCTTACACGCCAGAAACCATACTCAAAACGTGATCATCGCGTTACAGGTACTGGTTTATCTATGAATTATTTTTCAGCAGATCGGAAATCTGCTGGTCAGCATCTTTGGGAAAATCCTTTCTCATCCTGGCAATATCCAGGGTATGCTTCCCCAGCAGACGGTATACACCTGAAAACTGCGGCATTTTTTTGTCAATATCTGCCAGGTGGCGGGCTATGACAGCCACATCACCCCGGACCACAGGCCCGGTCAGGGCATCCACGCTTCCTTTGGATGCGATGTTGCCCAGGGTTCCCTGGATCAGGGGTGCCAGGATCTCATAGGCCTGGGC
This sequence comes from Desulfotignum sp., assembly GCA_036351635.1. Taxonomy (GTDB): domain Bacteria; phylum Desulfobacterota; class Desulfobacteria; order Desulfobacterales; family Desulfobacteraceae; genus Desulfotignum. Next base: position 27,994 of record JAZBPL010000008.1, on the reverse strand, counting down.
CTGTTCCAGGCCGGTCTGTGCCAGCAGGGTCAGGGCAATATGTTCCAGGGTGACCAGGTAGTTGGAAGCCACTACGGCAGCGGCATGGTAAAGAATCTTGGCATCGGTGGGGATGGTAAAGGCCCGGGCCTGCAATGCCGCCGCAATTTTTTTCCCCAGGGCAGCTGCCCTGGAAGTGCCTTCAACAGACATGTTGATACCTGTAAAAGGAGATGCCTGGCCGGGCGCATACGGGGCAAACGCCTGCAGGGGATGCAGTGAACCGGTTTCAGCCCCGGCTTTCCGTGCCGATGCCAGAATTTCTGAAGACAGGGCCCCGGACAGATGAAACACCACGCTGTTTTCATTGAATCCGCCGTCTACTGCTATCTGGTCACATACCGGGGCAATGCAGATATCCGGGGTGGTGATAAAAATCAGTTCACAGCTTCCTGCCGCATCGGCCGCGTTCTCAAAAACTTTTCCCCTGCCTGCATGAAAAGCGGCATTTTGGGCCGAAGTACAGGTTCTACTGGAAAAAGCGGCCGGCCGATATCCCTGACCGGCAAGGTGCACTGCCAGATGAATTCCCACACGGCCGCATCCGATAACACAAAATTTTTTTGGTGTCTTATTTGTATTCATATGCATCTGATGGAAAACTGCCCTGCCGCACCTCATCAACATAGCCTGCCAGCCCTTTTTTTGCCTCAGCTGCCAGATCTGCGTATTTTTTCACAAATTTGGGCAAAAACCGGTCATTGATACCCAGCATGTCATGGAGCACCAAAATCTGTCCGTCGCAATGGGCGCCGGCACCAATACCTATGGTGGGAATTGTCAGGGCCTGGGTTATTTTTTGGGATATGGGGGACGGGATTCCCTCCAGGACAACTGAAAAGGCACCTGCTGCCTCCACATCCCGGGCATCTTTGAGCAGCCGCTTTTCATCCCGCTGCACCTTGAATCCGCCCATCTGGTGAACTGACTGGGGGGTCAGGCCGATATGGGCCTGGACAGGTATGCCGGCTTTGGCCACAGCCGTTATCACCGGGCAGACATCAGCGCCGCCCTCCAGCTTGACTGCAGCAGCACCTGCTTCCTTTAAAAACCGGCCGGCATTTTCCACGGCTGCATCCAGAGACCCCTGGTAAGACATGAACGGCATATCCCCCACCACCAGGGCCCGGGAACATCCCCGGGAAACCATGGCAGTATGGTAGATAATTTCATCCATGGTCACGGACAGGGTGTTTGCTTTGCCCTGGACCACCATTCCCAGGGAATCTCCCACCAGGACAGAATCGATACCTGCCTGATCCAGCATCTGTGCAAACGGAAAATCATAGGCAGTCAGCGCGGTGATTTTTTTGCCTTCCTGTTTCATTTTCATCAGTGTTGATACGGTAACCTGCGGTTGCATGGCCTTTCCCTCCAGTTAATTGTTCCAGACATCTCAGGATACATTAGAATAAAACCGGCCAAATTTCAACCCTGGTTTGTCCGGATCCGGCACCACTGCTGGTATCGGTGCATGCTGGACAACGCTTTTACCGCACGTTCCGGTGATGGGAAAAAGACCCCTTTATACGCCATGTCATCATACCGGTACAGGGTCTGGCTGAGGGCATCGGTGAGCAGGCTGACCCCCAAAACAGGCTTATTGTATTTTTGTGTCATCTCCACCACATACCGTGTATAGGCTTCTTCAAATTCCAGTATTACTTGCTTAAAGGCTGCCACCTGTTCTTTGGAAATGGATGGGTCTGTTTTGGCAATGGATTTGGCCATATTATTAACCAGAACCCGTTTGCCATGGATCCCCAGATGAATGACAGCATCACACCCATCCCATTTGAGCAGCGCCTCCAGGCATGCCCTTGGAACCTCTGGATCACCTTCCCCCACCAGGTCCACAGGGTTCCCATGGCTCCAGAAATCCGGAAGAACAGCATTCAGACGGTCTATGATATCTTCTGACAGCGGAGGCACCACAAGTCCGTATTCCGCGCACAGATCCGTGGCAATCACCCCCCAGCCGCCTCCTAAGGTCATGATGGCCACCCGGTTGCCCCGGGGCAGGGGCAAAGATGAAAAAACTGCTGACAGGTCCAGCAATTCCATGGGCTGGTCCACCTGGATGATGCCGGCCTGGCGGCAGGCAGCATCAAATACCAGGGCATTGGATGCCATGGCACCGGTATGACTGGCGGCAGCCTGCTCCCCCTGTTTAGTGCGGCCGCCCTTAAGCACCACCACCGGTTTTTTTGTGGATACCCGCCTGGCGCTGTTGAAAAACCGCCGGCCGTCCTTGACACTTTCAATATACAGGACCACGGTGCGGGTAAGGGCATCTGTTTCAAAGGCTTCCATATAGTCTTCAATGGTGACCATGGCCTCATTCCCGGATCCGGAAAAAGCCCGGATGCCGATACCCTGCTGCTCGGCAAAGGCCAGAAGCTGGGTGCCCATGTTACCGGACTGGCTCACAAGGGCAGTGGACCCGGGGATGGGATATGCATGGGCAGCACTGCAGTAAATATCTGCATGGGGATTGCACATGCCCATGGTATTGGGTCCCAGAATCAGGATACCGGCTTTTCGTGCCTGTTCCACCACCTCTTTTTCCAATGCTGCCCCCTGGTCTCCCACTTCACGGAACCCGGAAGTGATGAGCAGCATCCCTTTAACCTTTTTCGCCCCAAGTTCCGGAATCAGGTCCATGACATGCCGGGCCGGCACCGTGACCACTGCCAGGTCCACATCTCCGGATATATCGGATACAGACCGGTACACCTGCCTGCCCATGATGATCCCGCCTTTGTGATTCACCAGATACACCTTTCCCTTGTAGTCCCGGGACAGGGTATTGGAAGGCAGCATATGCCCCCACTTGCCCGGTGAAGCAGATGCCCCCACAAAAGCAATGGATTCCGGATAGAAACACGCCCCCAGTTTTTTCAAATCAATGCGTGGGGACAACCCGTTTTCCCTGGCAGAAGGACCGGTGATGATGAGGCCGTCCACTGCCACAGGCGCTCCGTCAGGCTGAATGATCAGCGGATTGATATCAATTTCTCTGATCTGAGGCCAGGTGACTGCCAGATCGGAAAGCCCTTTTAATACGGCCTTTATTGCCTGAATATCACAGGGGGCCTCTCCCCTGAAAGCCCGGAGCAGACCGGCACCGGCAAAGGATGTCAACATATCATCCATGTCTGCCTCATCCAGGGGCGCAATCCTAAAGACAATATCTGCCAGGACTTCGGTGAATATCCCCCCTAAGCCGAACATGATCACCGGCCCGAACTGGGGATCCCTGAACATCCCGGCAACAAGTTCGCGTTTTCCCTGAACCATGGGCTGCACCAGAAACCCTTCCAAAGCATTGTCTGCACGGGCCGTCATTTTTCCGGCCGCTGCCATGACCTGGCCTTTTGTGGTCAGCCCCAGGTGCACCAGGTCTGCTTCTGTTTTATGCAAAACCGCTGCACCCATGCCCTTGAGAACCACGGGAAATCCTGATGCCGCCGCTGCCCGGGCAGCATCTTCCGGGGTTTTTGCCTGGTATTCCCTGACCACCGGCATGCCCATGGCCCTGAAAATTTGTTTGGCATCGGCTTCTGTTATGTGTTTTTGTTTTTTCTTTGCAGCCTTTGCCAAGACCGCTTCAATATCAATGGCTTCCATTATTTTTTTACTCCGTAAGATACAATGTTTATAATACCGCTGGATGCGGCCTGCACATCGAGTTCCCTGTCAAATATCACCTGCTTCAGACAGGTATGCTCAATGGCCCCAAGAATGACTTTCTGCAATAAAAACGGATCAGTATCAGGTTTGAGTTCTTTTTTTGCAATCCCTTCACAGACAATCTCCCGGATAAGCCTGCTGTATTTTTTCACCATGGCGTAGGCACAGGAATCAAAATACGCCGGAGAGTTGCGCACTTCCAGCAGCAGGATTCTGGCAAACACCCGGTTCTGGCTGTAGCTTTCAAGACTGGCTGAAACAATGGCCTCCAGTTTTGCAATACAGCTGTTTTCTGCTGCTGTCCTGTCCTGGACAAGAGATAAAAACCCTGCAAAATGCTGGTACAGCACCTGGTAGAGCAGGTCTTTTTTATCCTTGAAATACTTGTAGATCAGCCCTTCTGTCACCCCGGCATTTTTCGCGATTTCAGCAATGGTAATGGACTGAAAATCTTTTGTACCCATCAGGGTAGAAAAAGATGCCATGATTTTTATTCTGCCAGGCGGACTGGTTTTGTTCACAGATTTCATACGGCTGCTTCCTTGCGTGGAATTGCGGATCACAAAAGGTGAGTAAAACTTACTTACAAAATACCGGTCTGTCAAGAACAAATACCAAAACCTGTTACGCTATAGACAAACCTCTCACATCTAAGCCTCACGGAAAATTCATTCTACCGTCAATCCATCCATTTTTTAACACGAAAAGCATAAAGATACCCTTTCTTCGTGATCTTCGTTAGTTTAAAAAAATCAAATCAATGCAACAGGAATCTAGTGAAAATCCCACACAGGTATGATAGTATGCCCCCCCATGAAATACCCGGCCCATTATGCCATCACCAATTATTATAACGTGATGATCAGATTTTTTGGACGCGTTCATCGCGTATAAGGACCTTTCCCATGTCCCTTGATCTGTTCAGTGACACCCACATGCACTCCACCTATTCTGACGGCTGTGCCACCATCGCTGCAATGGCTGAAGCTGCATTTGAAAAAGGGTTTACCACCATTGCCATCACAGACCATGTGCCTTTGCCCTTTGACACCCGGTATGCTATGAAAATGGAGCAGCTGACTGCATACCGCAAAGAGATAACCCGGGTAAAGCGTGCTTATGACGGCAGAATGGCCGTGAAAACAGGCCTGGAAATCGAATATATCCCGGGACACAAAGACTGGCTTGCATCCATCGCATCCATGGAATGGGATCTCACCATTGCATCAGTCCACACCCTGGTTGTGGACAGCACCCCCTGCCTGGTCAACGGCAATGGGGCTGAATTTCACTCCTGCCTGGATAAAAATTTCAACAAGGATATCAGATCCCTTTGCCGGGCATATTACCAGACCCTGCAGGAAGCGGTTCAGACCGGGTGGTTTGATATAGTGGGGCATCTGGATGTATTGAAAAAATACAATATCCAAAACCGGTTTTTCAATGAAACAGATGCCTGGTACCGAAAATTGGTGGAAGACACCCTGGATGCTGTCAGGGATCAGAAAATGAAACTGGAAATCAACATGGGTGCCATGGCACATCCCATTGGAATTCCCTACCCATCTCCCTGGATTGTGAAGAGCGCACAGAAAAAAAAAATTGCACTGGTCATGGGATCTGACGCCCACCATCCCGGGGCCATTGGGAAGAATTTTGACCGAATCCAGGACATGCTTGCCTGAAGAATCCCCTGTCGGGAAAAAGGCCTGCAGAAGTGCACTGCAGGCAATGCCTGAAACCGGAAAACGACAGCCCCGTTATCAGAGGTCCCTGCCTGTCACCGGCATCACTGCCATGGTCAATCTGGACACACAGACCTTTTCTTTGGCTGCATTTTCTATGGTGATGTCCCAGACATGGGTGGTACGTCCCAGGTGAACGGGCCGCACCGTGCCAGTCACACGGCCTGTGCGCACCTGCTTGAGATGATTGGCTGATATTTCAAGACCCACGGAATAATGATCCGAATCAAGGGCCAGAAAAGAGGCCACGCTGCCCAGTGTTTCAGCCAGCACAACCGATGCCCCGCCATGGAGAATGCCCATGGGCTGGACTGTACGGTGGTCCACCGGCATGGTGGCGCAGATAAAATCAGGTCCGAATTTTGTAAATTCAATACCCATATGGCCCACAATGGTTTTATGGATGATCGTTTCAAATGGTTTCATGTCAAGGGGCTGTTTCCAAATCTGCTGCATGTCGTCTCCGTATATTGTTTGGGAATATCATACCCTGTTTTTCAATCAGGAAAAAATTATTGGCTTTTATTTTTTAATACACTTGCCAGAGGGTGCCTCTCCGGGCACATCAACCGGGAATCCTCACCATCCTGCTTGCAGGAATTATCTCAATTTTTCCTTTTAATTTGGGCAGCTCAATCTTCAGGGTTTCAAGGGTGGCTGGATACGGGTGGCCTATGCCGATGGCAGCCCCGTGTTTTTTTGCAATTTTTTTGAGCTGTGCAAACTGCCCGGTGATATAGTCCACCTCCTGGACATTGTCCAGAAACACATCGCGTTCGGCAAACCGGACCTGAAGCAGGCGTGCAGAAGCACGGCACTGGGAATTTTTCGCAGTTCTGGAATCAATGAAAAACAGATCTTCTTTTTTCAGGATAGTGAATACCTGATTCATCTGGTTGGCCTGGGTGGTGAACATGGATCCCATGTGGTTATTGACCCCTGACACACCGGGGACCTCTTTCAGGTTCTTTTCCAGCTGTGCAATCAGCATATCAGGGGGCATGCTCGTGAGCAGGGCGCCCGGGCCTGGATTCACCGATGGATACTCCATTGGTTCCATGGGCAGATGGAGCATAATTTCAGCCCCTCTGTCAGCCAGCATTCTGGAAATGACCCGGCCGAATGGTGACCAGGGCAGCACGGAAAAACTGATATTGGGCTCCAGTGTGTGCAGGGCCATGGCTATTTTTTTGTCATATCCGATATCATCAATAATCAGGGCCATTCTGATGGTACCATCTTCCGGCAGCGGCCGGGAGGCAGAAGGGTGCTTCTGGATCTCACCCAGACCCTCGAACACCTCATATACAATGGGATGTCCGTTTTTTTCCATGAGGCCGGGCTGGGGTTTTTTGGGCGGCAGATCGCTGATATCTTCATAAACAGGGGGCGGTAAATCCATGCCCTCTGATTTGCGGGCATCCGGCTTTACAGCAGGTTTACCGGCAACTTTCTGGGTTTTTTCAGGGGGCTGGGCAGGCCTGCGGATAAAAATATCCGCCAGCATGGCGCCTGTGAGGCACACAGCAACCAGAACCAGAATCCCGATCACAACTTTTTTCAATTCCAACGGCACATCAACGTTTTTTTTTGAACCATCCTTTTTTTTGGGACTGCTGCTTTTTTTTGTTCTGGATGGTGTTTTTCCGGGTGCCGGTTTTTTGGGTGCCGGTTTTTTGGCGCCCTTTTTTTTAATTGCCATTTACTTTATTAAAGACTCCATAGCTTATCAGGATATCAAGGGCTCTTCTCACCTGGGCATCCTGGTGGAGCTGTTCGGTTTCCTGCTGCTGCCGGGATTGACTGGAAGGTTCCGGAGGAACCGCATCCATGCGGCTGTCATCTGACTCTTCCGGCCTCAGGCTGTTCTGCAAATCTTTTTCCTTGAGCATCCGGTCAAAGGCTGACGGCTTTTTTGTTTCTTTTTCAAGGGTGGCATGGGGCACTGCAATGTCCGGCTGGATCCCCTTGGCCTGAATGGATCTGCCGCTGGGTGTATAATACCGGGCAATGGTATATTTGAGACCGTATCCGTCTTTCAATGGACGGACAGTCTGCACCGATCCTTTGCCAAAAGAGGGGGTACCCAAAATCAGCGCCCTGGAATGGTCCTGCAATGCGCCGGCCACAATCTCGGAAGCTGATGCAGATCCGCCGTTGATCAACACCACAATGGGATATTTCTGGTCTTCTTTGCCGGAACGGGCTTTGTATTCCTGGGTATTTTTTTCCTCACGTCCCTTGATGGAAACAATCACGCCCTGGTCCAGAAAAATATCGGAAATTTTGATGGCCTGGTCCAGAAGCCCGCCGGGATTGTCCCGCAGGTCAATGACAAGCCCTTTGACAGGGTTTTCATCTGATTGCATTTTTTCCAGATGTTCTGCAATCTCTTCATGGGTATTCATCCTGAAATTGGTTACCCGCAGGTACCCGTATCCTGGTTTGAGAATGGCTGACCGCACACTGGTCATGGGGATCATGTCCCTTTGTAAAGAAAATACCAGTGGCGCAGGTTCATTCTCCCGGATTATGGTGATGACCACCTCTTCATGCCTGGGGCCCCGCATTTTGCTCACCGCCTCCCACAATGCCATGCCTTTGGTGGATTCATCATCAATTTTCACGATAATATCCCCGGCAAAAATGCCGGCTTTATAGGCAGGGGTTCCTTCAATGGGAGATACCACGGTCAAAATACCATCTTTCATGGTGATCACTATCCCGATACCGGAAAATTCCCCCTTGGTTTCATCCTGAAGATCATCAAAGGCTTCGGGGGGCATGAAACTGGAATGGGGGTCCAGGTTTTCCACCATGCCTTTAATGGCATTGTGGATCAGGGTATCGGCATCCACTTCATCCACATAATTTTTTTCCAGTTCTTCCAGGACTTCCACAAATAATTTCAAGGATTTATAGGTTGTACCTGTCTCAGCATAAACCGGTATTCCCCCGGACATGGCCAGCACCAGGGCCAAAACAGCTGTGCACAGGCACCGGGTGTAAAACGATCGTACTATCATATGTTCTATGCTCCTTTTTTTAACCATTTCAGGGGATCCATCGGTTTGCCGTGGTGTCTGACTTCAAAATGCAGACAAAGTCCTTTTATGGAACCGGTATCCCCTGCAGTGGCGATCACTTCACCAGTATCCACTTTTTCACCCTTCTGCTTGAAGAACTCCTGCACATGGGCATACAATGTATAGTAATTTTCCCCATGATCTATGATCAAAAGATTGCCATATCCTTTCAGCCATTCGGAAAATATGACCTCACCCTTGAAAACAGACCGGACAGGTTCCCCCCGTTCCACCTTTATATCAATTCCGCTCTGAAAAGTGAAGGAATTGTAATTTCCTGATCGTGACGGGCCGAACCGGGACACGATTTTTCCTTTAACCGGTGTGGGCAGGCGGCCTTTCAACCGGGAGAATACAGTACCCGCCATTGAAGAGGGGGCCTGTTTTCCAATGGCAGACATTTTGGCATCAAGGCGCATGGATGCATCTTTCAAAGATGCCACCGCAGCCTGGGACAGTGCTTTTTTCTGCCGGATCTCATCAAGAATGGCCTCTTTTTTCCGGCTTTCCTTTTCCTTGATACGGATCTGAAGTGCCAGATCCTGCTCCAGTTTTGCCTTTGCCTCCTTTTGTTCCGCCAGTTGGGCCGCAAGTTTTTGAAATTTTGCAAGATCTTGCATCTGGTTTTCTATGGCTTTAAAATCAGACAAAACAATCCGTTTCATGGCATTCTGGGAAACAAAAAAATCAAATACCGAGGCAGGCATCCCCATCATGTCCAGGCTGCCGATATTGTGCATGCGGTACAGGGCACAAAGCCGCTCTCCGGCATACACCTGATTTTCCTGGATCTGCTCGGCCAGTTGCTGCCTGTCCGACTGGATAGCGGCAATGCTTTTTTCCAGATGCCGGTTTTCTTTGGCCAGGGCATCTGCCCTGATCCGGGCCCGGTTCAATGTATAATCGATCTGGTTCAACCCTTCGATGATTTGAATTTCTTTTTTGCTGAACTGGTCAATCTGCTCTTCTTCAGCAATGATACGGGTTTCAATGGCCTGTTTTTTTTCCTGTATCCGGGAATCAGGTTTCAGTGTATCAGAAGATTTTTTTTCTGCAGGACTGACAGCCTGAAGCGTTATATATACAGGGCGGTTCCTGACATATCCCTGAATTTTTTTATGCTGAATTGTCACCCACCCGCCGATACCGCCTTTGACTGCTGTCACATCTACCCGGGTCCCTTTTTCAAGAACCATAACCACTGCGGCATTCTGGGAGGGTTCTGACCGGACATTGAGTCTGGCAGCAGCGACCGTACCATGGTAAACAACCGGTGGCACAGCCGCTGAAACCACCGGCCCCAGCAGAATCAGCCATACCCACACCAGGGTTATTTTAAAATCTGCTTTAAGGAAAGATAGCATCCAAACCACCCCAAAAATGTACTGGCCAGAATGATGATTCCCATGGCCTTGACAGACAAAAACCGGATATCAAGGTACACATAGGCGCTCAAATTCTGGGATATGCCCGATGACACCGCAAAAAAGGCTGCCAAAAGAATGAAAAGCCCCAAAACACCACCCAGAAATCCCTGGAACAGTCCTTCCACATAAAAAGGGGTTTTGATAAACCCTTCGGTGGCTCCCACCAGCCGCATTATCTCGATTTCAAGCCGCCGGGAATAAAATGCCAGGCGCACGGTATTGGCTGTAATAAAAAGGGCGATCAACAAAAACAGCCCGCACATGGCATACCCGGTAATCCGAAACAAAGAAAAAATTTTCAAAAATCTTGCCAGCCACCCCTGACCGTACTCCACGCTTTCCACCATCTCCAGTGCTGCAATTTTTTTGGCAAAGGCCGTCATCTGTTCTATATCGCCATGGGTTTTCATCCGGATCTCCAGTGCATGGGGCAAAGGATTTTCCTTCAGGGTTTCAAAAAAACCGGTATTACCGGCCATTTCATCTTTTAACCGCTCCAGTGCCCGGGATTTTGAAATAAAGCGCATCTCTTCCACCTCCCCCAGGCTTTTGATGCGGGCTTCAAGATCCGGCAGCATCTCCCGGGAAAAGGCAGGTTCCAGATAAATCATGGCCCGCCCCCCCTGGTTCCACCCTTCAATCACCCGGCTGGCATTTTCAAAAAACAAAAGAAACAATGACACCACAAGGATGGACAACGAAATGGTCACAATGGTGATCAGGTTCAAAAACCGGTTGGAGCGGATATCTGCCAGGGCTTTTTTGATATATCGGGTCATGGCATTTGTTTCCTTGTCACAGCACAAAATCTGTCACAGCAGAGTGGATGTTTTAACCAGCTGTCCCTGGTCCAGCACAATATTTCGGCCCCGCACCATGGTTTCCAGCAGATGCAGGTTATGGCTTGCCAACAGAATGGTTGCCCCTTTTTTGTGGTACGCCATCAAAAAATCCAGCACCAGCTTTGCAGATGCCTGGTCCAGGCTGCCTGTGGGCTCATCCGCCAGGATGATATCCGGATCACCCACCACCGCCCGGGCCACTGCCACCCGCTGCTGTTCACCGCCTGAAAGGGTTGGCGGCAGGGCATTTGCTTTTTTTTCCATACCGGTGGTGCGCAGGACATGCATCACTTTTTTGCGGATATAGGATGGTTTTTCTCCGGCCACCTCCAGCACCAGGGCCACATTTTCAAATACTGTCCGGCCGGGGATCAGTTTAAAATCCTGAAATACCATACCGAACCGCCGCCGCAGGAGGGGCAGCTTTGCAGGAGAGATACGGGCAAGGTTCATGCCGTTGATGAGAATCTGGCCCTCGGAGACTTTTTCGGCAAGGTACAGCACCTTGAGCAAAGTGGACTTACCTGCCCCGGAAGGACCTGAAATAAAAATAAATTCTCCAGGCTGGATATCCACAGACACATCGTTCAATGCCAGTTTTGCACCATACCGCATGGTGACATTAAAAAGTCTGATAATTGCATGCTTGCTGCTGTCCAGGTTCATATTTTTTATATCAAACAGGTTTATATCGCGGTCCATAATTGACTGGCACTGAATTTACTGATATAAACCGGTTGTGTCAAGAAGTGCTGAAAAACAGTTTTTCTTACACGTAAAGCCTTCACTGAACCCGTAACCCGGCTTCTTCCAACAGTGAAGGCTTTGCCATATAAAAACCGTAAGGACAAAAATATGCTGTTATTTGATTCCCATTGTCATATTGACGACCCCTGTTTTGCTGCTGATATGGATGCCATGTTTGAGCGGGCCCAAAATGCTGGGGTCAGGGCCATGGCCATTGCAGGGGTTGACACAGGCACCGCCCAAAAAGCTGTCAAAATTGCCGCCGGCCGGAACAATGTCATCACGGCAGTGGGCATCCACCCCCATGATGCCGTGCATTGCACCCAAAGAAACCTGTCGGATCTGACCCGCCTGGCAAAGGAAAACAGCTGCGTCAAAGCCTGGGGGGAGACCGGCCTTGATTTTAACCGAATGTTTTCTCCGCAAAAGGACCAGGAAGCCTGCTTCACAGCCCAGCTGGCCATTGCCGCAGAACTGGATCTTCCCCTGATTTTTCATGAACGTGATTCCAACGGCCGGTTCTATGATATTGTAAAAACAGACGGGCCTGGCAGCAGAAAAGGGGTGGTGCACTGTTTCTCCGGCACCCGCGCGGAGCTGTTCCAATACCTGGATCTGGGGTACTACATCGGCATCACCGGTATTTTAACCATCCAGAAACGGGGAAAACTGCTCCGGGAGCTGGCGCCCATGATTCCCAAAGATAAAATTCTCATTGAAACCGATGCCCCGTATCTCACCCCTGCCCCACAGAAAAACAGGTACCGGCGCAATGAACCCGCGTTTGTCCGGTCGGTGCTGGAAAAACTGGCACAGGTTTGCAACCAGGATCCGGAGGAACTGGCCAGGACCATCTTTGTCAACACCAACAGATTTTTCAACACCAGCTTTGCCTGAATTGCCATCCCCCCCCGGGACAACCCACACCGGAACCACGCCGCCCAGGCGCTGCCCTGCAGCGGCCTGTCAGACCCGTTCAGATATCATGCCGGATGCAGGGCGGTGCCGACCGTAAAAAGTGAACCGCCAATGGGATGGATCCTGTCAGACCGCCGGGGTTGTATCCTTTGCCATCAGCTTTGTCACCGCTTTTTCAAGGCCGTCCAAAGACAGTTCAAACATGGGGAATATGGCACTGATGGTCATGATGGTGTGGGTGTAGCCCCACATGGATGCAGGCACAGGGTTCAGCCACACGCTGTGGGCAAATGTCTCGGCCAGGAATTTGAGCTGCTGAATGCTGGGCCGGCCGCTGCGCTCACTGATGTGGATGGAGCCGTCATGGGCCATGAGTTCATAGGGGGCCATGCTGGCATCCCCCACTATGATGAGCCGGGTGTCCGGGTCGTTTCGGGTAAATTCCACTATCTTTTTGGGTTTCTTATACCGGGCCGGATCCTCCCACACATAATCATAAATGGTGTTGTGGAAAAAATAGGTTTTCACCTCCTTGAACTGGGCCCGGGCATAATCAAACAGGGTCTGGACAATGTCGATATGGGGGTCCATGGACCAGCCGCCGTTGTCAATGGCCAGGATCACCTTGAGCCGGTCCTTGAGTGCCCGGTCGAACACCAGTTCGATCTCGCCGGCGTTGCGCATGGTTTCTCTGATGGTTTCATCCACATTGACCTTGTCTTTTGGACCGGCAGGCACCAGGTTGCGCAGGCGCTTGAGGGCCTCGCCGATATTTGCCTGGGTCAGGGGGCCGGTGGTGGAATAATCCTTGTACCGCCTTTCATTGGCGACTTTTACTGCGGATTTGCTGCCGGACGCGCCGCCCACCCGCATGCCGCCGGGATGGTATCCGGAATGGCCCACAGGGGAATACCCGCCGGTACCGATCCATTTTCCCCCGCCGTCATGGCGGCCGTCCTGGTCTTTGAGCCGCTCCTTGAAGTATGCGATCAGTTCTTCAGGCGACATTTTGTTAAGCTTTTCCTCGTCAATACCTAACGCATCTGCCACCTTTCTGGGATTATTCAGCCATTCCTCCAGCAGTCCCCTGGCAATGGCATCAATTTCAAAACCAGCATCCTCGGGCAGGGGGACCCCTTCAAAATAATGGGCAAATACCTGGTCATACAGGTCGAAATACCGCTCGCTTTTGACCAGGATGGCCCGGGCGCAGGTATAAAAATCATCCAGACCGGCCACCATGCCGTTGTAAAGGGCTTTCTGCAGGGTGAGAAAGGCAGTGGGGGACACGGGAATCCCCACATCCTTGAGGATATAAAAAAATTTTACAAACATGGGTGCTGCACCTTAAAACAAACGTTTTCTGGTTGTCAGGTTCTGGGTCCGCTCATAATCCGGGCTCTTTTTGAACAATACCCCGAGAAAGGGCAGTTTGCCGTTGATCAGGTCCTTGACACGGAAATCCGGGTCAGCTTGCAATGCCCTGATCCAGTTGATCAGTTCCCTGGTGGCCGGCTTTTTCTCTATGCCCGCAATTTCCCGCATGCTGAAAAATGCCTTTATGGCATTGTCAGCCAGTTTTTCATCCAGATCCGGAAAATGCACATGGATAATCTTGCGCATCATCTTGGGATCAGGAAATGCGATATGGTGGAAATTGCACCGGCCCAGAAACGGATCGGACAGGTCCTTTTTTGCGTTGGAAGTGATGATGATCACCGGCCGGTGGGTGGCTTTGATGGTCTGGTCTGTTTCAATGATATCAAATTGCATCTGATCCAGAACATCCAGCATGTCATCTTGAAAATCGGTATCTGCCTTGTCTATCTCATCAATGAGCAGTACGGTGCGCTGGTCTGCCACAAATGCCTGGCCGATTTTTCCCATCTTGATGTATTCATTGATATTGCTCACATCCCGCTTTGAATCCCCGAACCGGGAATCGTTGAGCCGGGTTAAGGTATCATACTGGTAAAGCGCCTCCACCAGTTTCATGCTGGATTTCACGTTGAGGACAATCAGGGGCATGCCCAGGCTTTCAGCAATGGCATAGGCCAGCATGGTTTTCCCGGTGCCCGGCTCTCCCTTAAGAAGCAAAGGCATTTCCAGCCGCATGGATATATTGACAATAGCGGCCAGTTCCTGGTCCAGTACATATTTTGTGGCGCCTTGAAATTCATCGGTAACAATCTGATTCATTGGTGATTTTCTCCGGATATCAAAAGGATTTAAACAAATATACCTGCTCTTTGCCCATGGGCAAAGATGATATTCACATCGAAAATATGCAGCATATCCTGATTTTTCTCAAGCACTTTATTAAAAATTCACCTGCCCGGCCCCATACATTACAAAATTGTATTTTATAATCTCTGCCCCGGCACGCTAAACCATTGACACGCATACCACTTAGTGTTAAGAGTTTTCATTTGATATTGTCAGCCATGAAACAAACAGGAGCATGCTATGATTGGTGGAATTGGAATGCCGGAACTGATAATCATCCTTGTGATTATTCTCATTATTTTTGGTGCAGGCAAACTGCCTGAAATCGGGGCCGGTTTAGGCAAAGGTATTAAAAATTTTAAAAAAGCCACGAACGAACCCCTTGAAGACAAGGACAAGGACAAAGATCCGGAACAGATTGAAAAAGATTAAACATTTTCTGCTGTCTATCTTCTCTCTTCTGCAGCCGGGCCGTTAACACACCCGGCTGTCTGCATTTCTTTTCCAGATACCCTGATATGCCTGTCGGTTTTAAAAGCAGAAATTTTATCTGAAAAACAATTAAACACAAAATTGTAATTTTATTTGACAAATAATAAACATTTTTGTTATTTATTTTTGAAATTAATTTTTTTTGGGTGATATTTTTATAGGCCCCCGGGGGTGCAATTTCAAAAACCTTGTCAATAAAAGGCTGGCACGCCCATTGCTTACAAATAAAGGCCATGAAAACAATGCAGAACACACAAGCCAGTGTTTTACTCCAGAAGAAAGAGCATCTGATCCAGGGTTTTCTGGCAGGAGATGAACCGCATTTTCTGGAGAAGCTGACCCGGTTTCTGGATGAATATTTTTTTACCGTGTATGAAAAAAGCATTGCTGCGCGCAAACTGGTGGCTTCCCAGAACCCGTTTGCCGTCATTGCACTCGGGGGATATGGCAGAAAAGAACAATGCATCCATTCAGATATCGACCTGCTGATTCTGTTTGATAAAAGCGTTGTCCCTGAGGTGGAAGCCTTTGTCCAGGAGCTGCTTTACCCTTTGTGGGATGCCCGCTTTGAAGTGGGATATGCGGTGCGCAGCATTGATGAATGCATTGCCATGGCATTTGAGCGGTTTGACATCCTCACAACTGTTCTGGATGCACGCTTCATCTGCGGACATTCTTTGATTTACTCGGTTTTCAAGGAAAAATTCCGGCACAGACTTTCTACCAAATATTATAAACAGACACTGGATTTTTTGTTTGACTTCGGCATAAAACGGCTGGAAAATTTCGGGGATTCCACCTACCTTGTGACCCCGGATCTCAAATCAGGATTCGGGGGACTGCGGGATTATCATACCCTGTTGTGGTATGCCAAAATCAAGTCTGATATCAAAGAGCGGCGGGACCTGGAATATTATGGGTTTTTATCCCATTTTGAATATGAAACCCTGGAAAAGAGCCTGGCCTATATCTGGGATATCAGAAACCGGCTCCACCATATCACCGGCCGCAAATGCGACACCCTGCACTTTGAGTACCAAACCGAGGTGGCCGGCCTTCTCAACTATAGAAATCAGGGCGAACAGCCGGATGTGGAGGTATTTTTAGGGGATCTGCATGCCCATATGGACTTTCTCAAGCAGGTCAACCAGATCACTTTTGAGGATATCGTAACCAGCAGCCGAATCAGAAAAGAGCCTGCCACCCCGCGTTTCACCAAGACAGCCGGACTGATCATCCAGAAACGGCGCCTGTACTTTGCCAATACCGTGGTCATCCTGCAGCACCCTGACCTGCTGCTGAAAATTTTCCTGGAAAGCGGCAGAAGGCGTATTCCTTTGTCCATAGAAGCCCGGCGGGTGGTATCGGAATTTTTACACCTGGTGGATGAGAACATAAAAACAGATCCGGAAAATGTCAAAATTTTCAAAAAAATCCTGGCCCTGTCTTTCTGGGAATTCAATGTATTGAACGTGATGCTTTCCACCGGCATCCTGGAGCAGTTCATCCCGGAATTTGGTGCCATCAGAAACAAGATCCAGTACAACCACTACCATCTCTTTCCGGTGGACAAGCATTCCATCCGCTGTGTCCAGGTGATCAACAGTTTCAGGGACCCGGGCACCAACGTCATCACCACCCTTTACGCTGATGTTTTCAAGGAGGTAAGAAATAAAAACCTTTTGCTGATGGCAGCCCTGCTCCATGATATCGGCAAATCAGACCCGGCAAAGGAACACTCAAAAACCGGCGCTGCCATTGCCCGGCCCATACTGGAACGTATGGGGTTCAATGCCGCAGAGGTAGCAGATGGCCAGCACTTGATTCAAAACCACCTGCTCCTGGCCAAAACCGCCACCAGACGCGATATTTTCGATGAGGACACAGCGGTATACACAGCCAACAAAGTGGGGAAAATCCGGCTGTTGCGCATGCTGTTTCTGCTCACCGTTGCTGATTCCATGGCCACAGGCCCCAAGGCATGGAATGACTGGACCGAAAATCTGATAAAAGATCTGTTTTTAAAAACCATGCGTATTTTAAAGACAGGGGAACTGGCCTCCAAAAAGAGCCAGCGCCTCATCCAGCGCAAAAAATCAGAAGTACTGGCCCTGCTCAAGGAAAGCTGGCGTGAACAAGAAATCATGGACCAGCTGGATGCCATGTCAGGGCGGTATCTTCTGTACATGTCCACCAACCATATTGTGGACCATATCAGACTCTTCCGGAACCTGGGAGACCGGCAGTTCATTTGGCAGATATCCAAAGATAAAGATTCAGACATACGCACCGTTGCCATCTGCGGCCGGGAACGGCCCGGATTTTATTCAAAGATAGCCGGGGTTTTTTTTCTCAACCGAATCAATATTGTGGCATCCCAGGCATATCCTCTGGGAGATACCCATATTCTGGATATTTTCAAGGTCATGCCTCCCAGGGACCGCATTTTTGAAAATGAAAAATGGGAAAAAGCAGCACATGATCTGAACCAGGCGTTAGTAGATGACCATTTTCTCGACAAGGTGGTGAACAAGATCCCCAAACGCATCACCATTGCCTCGGGCAGACGTCCCGAACCCAACCAGGTACGCATCGACAATGAAACATCCAGTTTTTTCACCATCATTGAAGTGCTGACCTATGATTTCGGAGGCCTGCTGTTCACCATCACAGATGCCCTGTACCGCAGCGGCCTTAACGTCAATGTGGCCATGGTTGGCGGAAAAGTGGACCAGATCATGGATATATTTTATGTCCGGGATCTTGAAAATGACCAGAAAATCAGGGATCCTGAAAAACTCAAACGCATTAAAACAGCCATCATAAAACGGCTCCCCCAGATACATGCAAAGGAGGTAGTAAATGAAAAAAATTGAAGCTGTCATCAAGCCTTTCAAGCTTGATGATGTAAAGGAAGCCTTGAGTGAAATAGGCATTTACGGCATGACAGTGACGGAAGTAAATGGTTACGGCCGCCAGAAAGGACACAAGGAGATATACCGTGGCGCGGAATATGTCGTGGATTTTGTCCCCAAAATAAAGCTGGAAATTGTTGTGGCAGATGACCGGGCCGATGAAACCATTGAAACCGTCAGAAATGCCGCCAACACAGGAAAAATCGGAGACGGTAAAATCTTTGTGCTGAACGTGGAAAAAGCCATCCGGGTCAGGACCGGAGAAACAGACACCGATGCACTTTAAAAAGCTGCAGACCAGATTATAACCATACATTCAAAAACAGAAAGGAAAACATGATGACCCCCAAAGACGTAATTGAAATGGCAAAAGAAAACAATGCAAAAGTGGTTGACATCCGGTATATGGATTTCATCGGCACATGGCAGCATTTTTCAGTCCCGTTAAGTGAATTTTCAGAATCCGCATTTGAGGACGGATTCGGCTTTGACGGATCCTCCATGCGGGCCTGGCAGGCCATCAACAACAGTGACATGATCGTCATACCGGAAGCCGGCACCGCAAGAATGGATCCTTTTTTCAAGGTGCCCACCCTTGCCATCATCGGAAACATCCATGACCCCATCACCAGTGAATCCTATTCCAGGGATCCCAGGGGCATTGCCAAAAAAACAGAGCAGTACCTGAAAAGCACGGGTATCGGCGACACCATTTTTGTGGGACCTGAGCCGGAATTTTTTATCTTTTCCAACATCAGGTATGCGTCAGAGCCCCATGCCGCTTTTTTTGAGATCGATTCTCCTGAAGGGCACTGGAACACAGGAACCGAAGAGATGCCCAACCTGGGATACAAGATCAAACCCAAACACGGCTATTTCCCCCTGCCCCCGGCTGACCAGTACCAGGACATGAGAACTGAAATGATGCTCACCCTGGAAAACTTAGGCATTGCCATGGAATGCCAGCACCACGAAGTGGCGTCTGCCGGCCAGTCGGAAATCGACCTGCGGTTTGATTCGCTTGTGAACATGGGCGACAGCCTGGCGTGGTTCAAATATGTGCTGAAAAATGTGGCAAATAAATACGACCACACGGTAACCTTCATGCCAAAGCCCATTTACGGAGACAACGGCACTGGCATGCACACCCACATGAGCTTCTGGAAAGACGGCAACCCCATGTTTGCAGGCAACAAATATGCCGGGCTGTCTGATGAGGCCCTGTATGCCATCGGCGGCATAATGAAACACTGCAAAGCCCTGTGCGCCATCACCAACCCCACCACCAACTCCTACAAACGCCTGGTGCCGGGTTTTGAAGCCCCAATCAACCTGGCATATTCCAGCCGGAACCGGAGTGCGGCCATCCGCCTGCCCATGTATTCCGGGTCACCCAAGGCCAAGCGCATAGAATTCAGAACCCCGGATCCCTCCTGCAATGGGTATATGGCATTTTCTGCCATTGCCATGGCCATGATCGACGGTATCCAGAACAAAATGGATCCGGGCGATCCCATGGACAAGAACATCTATGACCTGCCGCCCGAAGAACTGGCAGAAATGGAATCCGCCCCCGCCAGCCTGGAAGAAGCACTGGAGGCCCTGAAGCATGACCATGAATTTCTGCTCAAAGGCGATGTGTTCACCAAAGATGTCATTGAACACTGGATTGCCTACAAAATGGAAAATGAGGTCAAACCCGTTATCAGCCGGCCCCATCCCCATGAGTTCTACCTGTATTTTGATATTTAGCCGTCAACTGTAAAAAATAAAACCCCAAAATATAAAAGGGGGGAGAGCATGCATGTCATGAACTCCCCCTTTTTTCTGTTTCTAGCCCGGGCAGCAGACATCACACAAAATTTTTAATGCAATCAAAAAAAAAATACGGTATAACAAAATAATTTTAATCAGAATACAAGGGAGGCACAGCTGCTATATGGGATTTCTGCATAGGCTTTGCACACTTTTTTCCGGATGCTTCTTTATTTTGTTTATCATATCATGCCCCATTTCCACAACCTTTGCCCAGTCCACAGCCAAAGGAAATGAATTTGATGCCCTGAGCCAGCGGCTGATCAAAGACGGATTCGCCCCGGAAAAAATCCAGGATATTCTGGCCAATGACGCGGTATTTTTCAATCCTGACGGCGTATCCATGTTTTTTGTCCATTCAGAATCCAGCCTGAATTATGACCAGTTTCTATCAAAAACATCCATTGCCAAAGCATTTCAATACATGGAAGCGCACCAGGAAACCCTGGACCGGGCCCAGAAAACCCATGGGGTAGACAAAACCATTATCACCGCCATCCTGCTGGTCGAGACCCGCCTGGGTACATTTCTGGGCAAAAGAACTGTCATCAATACGCTGGCCACCATGGCGGCCCTCACCGATGAGGCTTTGAAAGAACGTATCTGGAACGCCATACCCGAACCAAAGAAACCGGAAAAGGAAACCTTTCTAAAAAAAGTGGCGCAGCGTTCCAAATGGGGATATGAAGAACTCAAATCCCTTATAAAATATACTGACAGGGAAAACATTGCCCCGGAAACAATCCAAGGCTCTTATGCCGGCGCCATGGGTATCTCCCAGTTCATGCCGTCCAATGCCCTGAACCTGGCAATGGACGGCAACAATGACGGCAGAATAGACCTGTTCGACCACAGCGATGCCATCTTTTCCGTGGCCAATTACCTCAAACACCATGGATGGGCCCCCGGGATCTCCCGGCAGCGCCAGCATGAGGTGCTGTTCCGCTACAACCACAGCAACTATTATGTGGACACCCTCATGAAAATCTCGGACCGCCTCAAAGAAGAATAAACACTTCCATGGACAACCTTATCTTATATATCCTCGTGATTTTCGGAATTTCCCTGGGCCTTACCATGCTGGCCCTGGTGGACATTATCAAAAAGGATTTTGGTTCTCCTGCAAAAAAGGTTCTCTGGCATTTCATTGCCCTGATACCCCTTGTGGGATGGCTCATATATTTGATTTTCGGCTTTAAAAAAGGCCGCAAAAAGTCCTTTACCGTTTAAAATTTATTGACTTTTCCCTGGTTCCGGTATATCCATAATTTTT
This sequence comes from Desulfotignum sp., assembly GCA_036351635.1. GTDB lineage: Bacteria > Desulfobacterota > Desulfobacteria > Desulfobacterales > Desulfobacteraceae > Desulfotignum. The sequence goes on along the minus strand of JAZBPL010000008.1, from coordinate 6,776 downwards.
GCAACGCTGGTCCCATCGTCTAGTGGTTAGGACGCCGGCCTCTCACGCCGGTAACCCGGGTTCGAATCCCGGTGGGATCACCAATAAAATAAATAAGTTATAATGAATGATGGAGGTTCTTTGGGAGGCGAGTGGCCCTCGGAGGGCCTTTTGTTATTATGGTGATAAAAGTTTTGACTCAACAGGAAGTATGGGATACTCTTAAAGATACTAAAAGAATACGTCAACAGAATTTTGGCGGAAGACTTTTATGCAAAAGAGAGGACAATGTCATGAAGAGAACAGAACATTTGCTTTCAAGGATAACAATAAACCCAAAAATAATGCTTGGGAAACCAACTATAAGGGGTATGCGAATCACTGTAGAACAGATACTCAGAGCGCTTTCAGCTGGTATATCTGAAAATGAACTGCTTGAAGAATATCCTGAGCTTGAGAAAAAAGACTTTCAAGCTGTGTTCGCCTATGCAACCGGCTTGGTTGAAGAAGAGCAAGTTTTTCCAGTACAAGTTTCCGCATGAATTCAATGGAGCTAAAGTTTCTTATTGATGTAGGTGTTGGTAAAGGGATAGAAAAATATCTCCATGCAGAGGGCTATGACATCAAAGCTGTTCGGGATATTGATCCCTGTCTGGAAGATGAGAAAATTATTCTGACCGTATCAAAAACTGTTTTTGTGTTTTCCAGAATGATAAATTCAGAATTAGAAAAATAAATCGCTAAAGAATATAAATGCTTATGAAAAGGCTGACATAATTCATAAGATCTTCAACCTCAAGGATAATTATCCAATACCAGAAAGTTTTCAGGGCCATTTTTTTGGGAATACCATGAATATTCAAAACCTGATATGATCGATTTGTTTAGGAATGATGGTTGCAAGATGGTTGAAGTTTGGAGATCGCCATAACTGAAAAATCCAATTGGGGTATTTGGTCGGATAACATCCAAAAATGCATGATGAACAGAACGACACAATTATTTGTTCGGTTCCAAAACGAAATGCTGGAAATATAAAATTTATGAGAACGATACCAGAAAAAGACTGGAAGTATTTGAGTCGAATAAAGCAGGAGATGCTGAATACACTCTGTTTACGCATTCAAAAAGAGGCAAAAGATATTATTGATTCTCCAAACGTCGCAGAAATCAAAAACTACCATAAGCTATTCAAACACATTCAAAATTCAGATAAGACTATAAGCAGATGTTTCGATGGTTGGAAACGATCAGATATTGCCTTGAAAATATCTCTACTGCTATCAGAAAATTTGTTGACGGATGAGCACATTCAAAATTTATCTGATGAAACAAAGGAACTGATCGAATTTTATAGATCCTTAAACAAATGAAGATTCATTTCAAAAAATGACAGCATTACAAATAAAAAGCCCGTGGACTATGGTTTGGTCGGAATATATTGATGAATTTATTTCATTCATTAAAGCAAGTCTTCCATCTGACCATAAGTTACAATCCCATGATTTATATCCTGGAATAAAAATAAATGGGAAATCCATATTCATTGTCGATGATGATACAACAGGGGAAAGTGTATTAATGGATTTCGAAAAAACTAACAAAAAAGAGCCGGTTATAAAAATATTTGAAAATGATGATGAAATTCAAAGTATGATTGAACAAGATCATCAAAAAGAGTTAGAAGAATAATACCTGAAATACCGAACATGCGATTCAGCGGACGCAAAAAGCCGTGCCGCTGAATTTGTTCGCCAAGTAACAACATTTGAGGAAGATAAATGCAAACACCTGAAGTTACATTTAAAAGGGAATTTGGTGCCAATGAAAATGTGGGTTTACGATCCTCAATCCGGGGGAAAATCAATTCCGAAAGCAATGCAGCCTAAGATAAGGCAACGCATACTGGATCATGCGGAAAAGCACTACTCCGATAGTTACAATCGCATTGACATCCGTTTCCGCGGGAAGTTTTGTTATATCGATGCATATTCTGAACCATTCGTCCCGCCGGATTACAACTCAGAACTCTTCGACGGTAAATCACGAGAAGAGCGTATTGCACAGTTGCGTAATGTCCCGACGCATCTTTGCAGGCTTCGGTACTTTGGTGATGAGGAAAATTGGACGATGGCTTTCTACACCTACAGCCATATGAAATACGAGCCGTGTCTATTTGACAACGGTTCTTGGCATGGCACGCCAGAGGAGGCATTTGACACTTCCGCCGTTTACCTAATGGAATAATTGAACAAAGGCAAAAGCAGCGAACGTAAAAAGCCGCGTGCCGATGATTTGCAGCGTTCCTTTCTCAAGTATTATCCCATGGATAAAAATTTTCAAGGTCATTTGTTTTGGGATACCATTAGAATTCAAAACCTGATATGGTTGATTTGTTAAGGGATAATGGTTGCGGGATGGTTGAGCTTTGAAAAGCTGTATCTTACCACTGGGTGAGCTTTGATGAACTCAAAAGAATCATTTTCACCCAAAAATATAGGCCACGTCAAGAAAATTTATCTTTCGGAAATTTAAAAAGGGTTCGGTATGGCTGAAAAACCCACCTATGAAGAATTGGAAAGACGCCTCCAGGAACTGGAACTAATTGAATCCAAGTACAAATCTTCCAAGGAAGCATTGCAGGAAAATGAAAGCTTATTCAAGCTGCTTTATGAAAAAGCCCCTCTTGGGTATCAATCACTGGATGAAACCGGTCATTTCATTGTTGTCAACCAAACCTGGCTTGATACACTTGGATATAAAAGAGAAGAAGTCATTGGCAAATCCTTTGCTGATTTTTTACATCCTAACTGGCGGGATCATTTTAAGGAGAATTTTCCACGGTTTAAATCTATCGGAGAGATTTTAGGCGTAGAGTTTGAAATGGTCAAGAAAAACGGCGCCTTCATTCTGGTCTCTTTTACCGGGAAAATAAGCAGGGATGAAAAGGGCAATTTTCAGCAAACCCACTGTATTTTTCATGATATCACTGAGCGCAAAAAACATGAAGAATCACTCGAAAGATATAAAAACATTGTTTCTTCAACAACCGATGCCATCGCTTATCTTGATGAAAATTATCGATACATTATTGTAAATAACGCTTACGAAAATTTTTCCGGGGCTAAACTGGATGATTTTATTGGCATGACCGTGGCTGAATATATGGGTAAGGAAGTTTTTGAAGAAAAAATCAAGTCCAATCTGGACAGGTGTTTTAATGGAGAAATTGTCAATTACCAGGAATGGTTTGAATATCCGACAAAGGGAAAAAGATTTGTTGATGTGACTTATTTCCCTTACCGGGATGGGGAAAATCATATTTCAGGGGTTATCGCCAGTACCAGGGACATCACCGAGCGAAAAAAGGTTGAGGAATCTTTGAATCGAGAGCGCACGATGTTGGCCCGCACGGAGGCGATGGCTCATGTGGGCAGTTGGGAGTGGGAAGCTGAAGACGATAAGGTCACCTGGTCGGAAGAACTTTTTCGCATCTTCGGACTCGAACCGATGGCGGAAGCCCCTCCATTCAAAGATCACCAGGCTTTCTATGTCCCCGAAGACCGTGTACGCCTTGTAGAAGCTGTTGAAGAATGCATGCGGAACAGCGTCCCCTATGATTTGGAAGTGAGTTTCAAACGCACAGACGGGCAGTTACGTCACTGCATCGTTCGGGGGATTCCAGAGCTTAATGCCGATGGCACAGTTAACCGCCTATATGGTAGTCTGCAAGACATCACCGACCGCAAGCGTATGGAAGAAGCATTGCGTGAGAGCGAAGAGCGGATTCGCACCATTGGGGACAACCTGCAGGGCGCACAGATCTATCAACTTCGTGTTGCGCCGGATGGCGGCACAAGCTTTACCTATGTGAGCAGCAAGGTGGAGGATCTGCACGAATGCAAGCCGGAGGATATTCTCAAAGACGCCTCTCTCTTGTTCAAACGCGTCCATCCTGCGGATGTAGACGAATGGCAAAAGCGCACTCAAAAATCACTAAGGGAATTGATTACCTATGACCATACTCTGAGAATAGTGAGGAAATCAGGTGAAATTCGTTGGCACCGAATGATTTCAACACCCCGAAAATTAAACGATGGCAGTGTCCTTTTCGATGGGGTAGAATTAGATGTTACCGAGCGTAAGCAGTGGGAAGAGGCATTACGGGAGAGCGAGGAACGGTTTAAGTGTATATTCAACGATGCACCGATGGGGATTGCCATCGTGGATTCGCTTAATGCAGAGTTCTATCTTGTGAATCCCGCGCTGGCACGGATCACGGGTCGGAGTAGAGAGGAGCTGGAGCGGATTGACTGGGAGAGTATCACACACCCCGATGATATTCAGCCTGACAAGGACAATATGGCAGCAATGAACGCCGGAAAAATCCCAGGTTTTCAGATGGAAAAGCGTTATATGCATGCTGATGGCAAATATTTCTGGGTGAATATCACGGTGGCTCCGATGTATGTAGCGGACAAGTCAAAGCTACGCCACTTACTGATGGTGGAGGATATTACCAAGCGTAAGCAAGCAGAAACAGATAAGGAAAAACTTCAGACCCAACTCGCCCAGTCCCAGAAGATAGAATCAGTCGGCCGCTTGGCTGGCGGTGTAGCCCATGATTTCAATAACATGCTTGGAGTGATTTTGGGACATACGGAACTGGCATTATTACAGGCAGATGAAAATCACGATCTGCATGCTGATCTGAATGAGATTCAAAAAGCAGCTACGCGTTCCGCTGATCTCGTAAAAAAGCTGCTGGCTTTTGCCAGAAAACAGACCATTTCCCCCAGACGGCTGGATTTGAATGATACTGTGGAAAACATGCTCAATATGCTGCGCCGACTTATCGGAGAAGACATTGATCTGGTATGGCAACCATCATCAGATCAGTGTTTGGTGAAGATGGACCCATCCCAGATCGATCAGATTCTGGCCAATCTCTGTATCAACGCCAGAGATGCCATTGCAGGTGTAGGCAAACTCACAATAGAAACCGAAAAAAAATCATTTGATAAGCAATATTGCACTGTAAACCCGGGTTTTATCCCCGGTAATTTTGTGCTGCTGACGGTCAGTGATAACGGCTGCGGCATGGACAAAGAAATATTGGACAATCTTTTTGAGCCGTTTTTCACCACCAAGGATGTGGGCAAAGGCACCGGCCTGGGACTTGCAACCATCTATGGTATTGTCAAACAGAACAACGGTTTTATAAATGTATACAGTGAACCCGGCAAGGGTTCTACTTTCAACATTTACCTGCCCCAGTTAGTTGCCGAAGAAGATTCTGAAAAGGCCGTTTCTGAGAAAAAGGCAGCCGCCGGTGGTACAGAAACCATTCTGCTGGTGGAAGATGAACCTTCCATTCTCAGAATGACCCGGATGATGCTTGAAAGAAAAGGGTATACCGTTTTGGCCGCAACAACACCAGCAGAAGCCGTGAAAAAGGCTAAAAACCATTCTGATTCCATTGATTTGCTTATGACCGATGTGATCATGCCAGAGATGAATGGCCGGGATCTGGCGACAAAAATCACCGCGCTTTACCCCGGTATCAGCCTGCTTTTCATGTCAGGGTATACAGCGGACGTCATTGCAAATCAGGGAATGCTGGATGCCAAGGTGGCATTCATCCAGAAGCCGTTTTCAATGGCGGACATGACAGAAAAGGTGCGGGAAGTTTTAGATACGGCCTCAGATCAAAATTAGGGATTATTATCCGAAAAGTGAGTATCCACGGCTCTGATAAATCAAAGATACCGATATGATCATTCATTTTGCTCCAAGCTCTTTGAAATAGCCGGACCGCGATGCATATGTGGCACCCATGCCTTCGCAGATCATCAGGCCGGACATGTTCCTGCTGGAAGGTGGGCATCATCAGGACAATTTTTAGGGTGACATCCCGCCTTTTTTCTGTTTTGATACCAGGCGTAAGGATCTACCTAAACCCGGAAAAGGAAAAAAAGATATGGTTGCTGTGTACCCCAAAGTCAAAAAATGGATAGACGAAGGAAAAGACCCCAGGAGCGCCCACTGGCAGGCCGGGCTTGACAAGGTTCTGGACCTTTTTCTGCCGGATCTGGAAAAAGGTAAGATCATTCCGGTGAGGGGGATGGAAGAGCGGGATCTTGGCCTGTTTAAAAGGGTGCTGGAAAAGGTAGATGTCAGTCCGGCGGTTTATGCAGCCTTTTTTCCCCAGGCAATCGCCGATGCCATTGTTCCCCCGAATTCAGCAGAGGAGATCCTGCGCATTGAAAAGGGAAAACCCTCATGTAAAATGATCTTTTTTAGACCAGGGGAAGAGGACCGGATCATCAGTGCGGAAATCAGTGAGCAGGCGTATAAGCCAGGCGCTGCTATCTTCCAGTCCGGGGCGCTGCTGGGATCCTATGATTATGAAAATACCGAGGACTGCCTGGACGGCTTAAATAAAGTGGTAAAGACCCATCTGTGGAAAAAAGAGTCCTGGCAGAAAAAGGATTATCAAACCTATACCCTTAACTGGTTTGAACGCGTCCAATTTCTGAATACCGCAGAGGTAAGTGTGGACACGGCCTTTTCATTTTTTCACAGCCCCTCCCTGATTAAAACCCATCGGGTGGATGGATTGTTCCAGCTTTTTTTTCTTTTGCTCAATAAGCAGTATTCACATATAGGTTACCTGGAATCCAATCCCGAATTGGTCCAAAAAGTGAAAGACCGGGATTCAGACTTCTGCAGGACCATGGCCCAAAACCATATTTTGAAGCTTCTAAATCTGATAAAGGACCTTGATCTCATGGATT
>JAZBPL010000007.1:0-16942 GCA_036351635.1 Desulfotignum sp. | reverse complement strand
GCGGCTGACCCGGAAAAGGAGCCATCGTATGACACAGACCGTTCGGCATGACAAGGATAGACAAACATTTTTCATAGAAAAAGATTTTACCCGGGCTTACCTGGCATACGAACAAAAAAGCGACACTGTGCTTGACTTTAGATCCACCTTTGTGCCCGAGATTTTCAGGGGGCAGGGCATTGCAGCAGACCTGGTGAAAACCGGGCTGGAATACGCAAAACAGAACCATTTCACCGTCATTCCCACCTGTTCTTATGTTGACGTCTATATCAAACGCCACCAGGGTGCATATGGCACGCTCCTGGCCCGGTAAACGGGTGACAGTTCTGACGGCCCTTTTCCTGGCTGCTGTCCTGATCTTCCCGGGGTGCAGCGTGATAAAACCAGATTCCCGCACCCTGGAAAACCTGCCGGCATCCGTTCACACGGCATCTTCAGAAACCCTGGATTTTTCCCTTGCCTCTCCATGGTGGGAACAGTTCAACAGCCGGGAACTGAACCAGCTTGTCACCCGGGCGTTGACACACAATTTTACCATCAGAGAGGCCAGAGCCCGGCTGGATCAGGCCGCCAGCCGGGCGGACGCCGCAAAAGCTGATGCATTGCCCCTCATCACCCTGGAAACCCGGTACAACCGCACCCAGACCGACCAGGACACCACCTCCTTCAACACCTTTTCTTTAGGGCCGGCTGCTGCCTATGAAGTGGATCTGTGGGGCCGCATCAATGCCGGGGTGACATCTTCCGCGCTGGCAGCCCGGGCCACGGCATCTGATCTTGAAACCGCTGCCATGACCATTGCCGCAGAGGTGGCCCGCACCTGGGTGGATCTGATCACGGCCAGAGAACAGCTGGCCCGGGTGAAAAAACAGCTGGAAGTCAACACCACGGTCCGCAATCTTCTGGAACTGCGGTTTGAAAAATCCATGTCCTCAGCCCTGGATATTCTCCAGCAAAGAGAAGTTGTGGCCCAGACCCAGGCCAAAATCCCGCCCCTGGAAAACCGGATACAACAGCTGAAAGCATCGGTGCATCTTTTGCTCGGCCAGACTTCGGGAACCGGTCTGACCATCACCGGAGATCTGCCCGAAGCATTGCCGGAACTGCCCCACAACGGGCTGCCGGCCAATCTGCTGGTGCTGCGCCCGGATGTCCGGGCCCAGGGCCTGCGCCTTCTGGCAGCGGACTGGGATGCAGCAGCTGCCAGGGCCTACCGCCTGCCGGATCTGGTTCTCACAGGAAATTTTCTGTTTCAGGACAACGCCCTGGATCTGCTCCTTGACAACTGGATACTGACCCTGGGGGCCCGCCTTGCAGGCACCGTGTTTGACGGGGGACAAAAAAAAGCCCTGTCCCGACAGGCAGCCGCTGTGGTGAAAGAGCGGCTGGCAGCCTATGAAAAAGTGGTGCACACAGCCATTGCCGAGGTGGAAACCAGCCTGGCTGCGGAAAAACACCAGGCTGCACATATTTTTTTGCTGACAGCCCAGCTGGAAACCGCCCGGCAGGCCCTGGCAGAGGCCCGCCGCCGCTATATCAAGGGACTGGATCCCTTTATCCCGTTTCTGACCGAACAGCTCAATGTTCAGGAGCTTGAGATCCGCCTGCTGGAACAGACCGCTGTGTTGATAAAAAACCGCATCACCCTTTACCGGGCACTGGGAGGGGACTGGCAGACCATTGTTTCCCCCATGCCCAAGGAAACGCCATGACGTCGTCTTCTCATACAAAACCACCGCTTTTTATGCGCATCATCCGCTTTCTTGTCCCGGTCGTCATTATTGCCGCCGGCGTATTCATTGCCCAGTATCTGTATGACACACGGCCGGTTGCCAGCCGGGGCCGTCCTCAGATCCCCCCGCCCCTGGTGGAAACCGCCATCATGGAAAAACAGGACCACCAGATTATTCTCACTGCCATGGGAGCGGTCCTGCCCTCCCGGGCCGTCACCCTGAAATCCCGGGTGGGCGGGTTTGTGGAAACCATATCACCACAACTGGTTCCCGGCGGGGTGTTTCAAAAAGCACAGAAGATGCTCACTTTGGAAAAAAAAGATTTTGAACTGGATGTGGCCAGAAAAAAAGCTGCCCTGGACCGGTTGTCCGCCTCCCTTCGGCTGGAAATGGGCCGGCAGGAAGTGGCAAAAGAGGAGATGAAAATTCTGCAAAAAGATGCCGCATCCCCCATCATGGATGCCGACCTTGCCCTGCGGGAGCCGCAGATGGCCCAGATCAAGGCAGATATTGCCGCTGCCCGGGCAGACCTGGATCAGGCCCGGCTGAACCTGGAACGTACCACCATAAAAGCCCCTTTCAACTGCCTGATCACTTCCGTGCATGTACAGACCGGATCCCAGATTTCTGCCCAGGATGCACTGGCCGAACTGTCCGGCACAGATGCTTTCTGGGTAAAGGCCGCCGTTCCTGTGGAACATCTCAAATGGATCAGGATCCCGGCTGGCCCAGATGACACCGGCAGCCCTGCCACCATAAACGACCAGAACAACACCCGGCACCAGGGCCGTGTCATCCGTCTTTTAGGGGAACTGGGCAGTGAAACCCGCCTGGCAACGCTGCTCATCGCCATTGATGACCCTTTGGGCCTTTCCCGCCCGGTTGATACGCCGCTGCTGTTAAACAACTATGTTACGGTGGCCATCCAGGGCGAGAAAATAACTGATGTCATTGCCCTGCCCAGGCCCATGGTGCGCAACCAGAACCAGGTGTGGGTGGCGGCGGAAGGACGCCTGGATATCCGGACCATTGATATTGTATGGCGAAATTCGGATCATGTGTTTGTCACCAAAGGCCTTGGGACCGGTGATGCTGTGATCCTGTCGGATATGTCCTCTCCGGTGGAGGGCATGGCTTTGCGTGTACACAACAAAGACCGGCCGGCTGCAGCCGAAACTGACACAGGGAACCAGTCATGACCACACCTGTGTCCACAGCCGGTTATACAGGTGCCATTCCCTGGATGACAAAAAACCCGGTAGCAGCCAATCTGTTGATGATTGTCCTGCTGGTGGGGGGGCTGGTCATGGCCTCCGGCATCAAGCAGGAGGTGTTTCCTGATTTTGAGGTGGGCGCTGTATCCGTATCTGTCATCTACCCGGGTGCCGGTCCTGAAGAGGTTGAGCGGGGGGTAATTCTTGCCATTGAAGAAGCGGTCCAGGGCCTGGACGGCATTGATGAAACGCATGCCACTGCCGGTGAAGGATTCGGCCGTGTCACCATTGAGGTACGCCAGGGACTGGATGTGCGCAGCTTTGCCCAGGAAGTGGAAAGCGAGGTCAATGCCATCACCTCTTTTCCTGATGAGGCGGAACGTCCCATGACCGCGGTTGTGGCCCGCAAGCGCCATGTCATATCCCATGCCGTTTACGGGGACCTGTCCCGGGCAGTACTCACCCAGCTTGCGGAAAACTTCCGGGACCTGCTGCTCCAGGACCCCCTTATCACCCAGGTGGAACTGGAAGGTACCAGAGATTATGAAATTCATGTATCTGTCCCCCAGGCCAGCCTGCGGCGATACGGCCTCACTTTGGCAGGGGTGGCAGAGCGCATCCGCAACCTTTCCATTGAACTGCCCGGCGGTTCCGTCAAAACCCGGGGCGGCGAGATCATGGTCCGCATGAAAGAGCGGCGGGATGTGGCGGATGCCTATGCCGGCCTGCCCATCATCACGGCAGAAAATGGTGCACAGGTATTGCTGGAAGATATTGCCGATATTTCAGAAGGATTTGAAGAAACCAACCAGTATGCCACCTTTAACGGCAAACCCGCCATCATGGTGGAAGTCTTCCGGGTGGGGGATCAGAAACCCATTGAGGTGGCAAAAGCCGCCCGGCTCCAGGCAGATGCATTTCTGGAAACCCTGCCCCAAGGGGTGGGTGTTTCCATGATCAGCGACCGGTCACAGGTGTTTGAACAGCGGGCCGGCCTGCTGCTGAAAAACGGATATATCGGCCTTGGCCTGGTTTTCATTCTCCTGGCCCTGTTTCTGGAGATCCGGCTGGCATTCTGGGTATCTCTGGGCATCCCCATATCCATTCTGGGATCGTTTGTTTTTTTACCCATGACCGATTTTTCCATTAACGTTGTGTCCATGTTTGCCTTTATTGTGACCCTGGGGATTGTGGTGGATGATGCCATTGTGGTGGGAGAAAACATTTACTACTACCGGGAGCAGGGAGAAAAATTTCTGGATGCCGCCATCAAGGGGGCAAAGGATATGGCAGTGCCTGTGGTATTTTCCATTCTCACCAATATAGCGGCGTTTTTGCCCATCATGTTTGTCACCGGCACCATGGGCAAAATTTTCAAGGTAATCCCTTTGGTGGTGATCATGGTATTTCTTATCTCTCTTGCGGAATGCCTGTTCATCCTGCCGGCCCACCTGTCCCATGAAAACCGGCCCCCGGGAAAAGCACTGGGATGGATCATCGCCCGGCAGAAACGCATCAGCCAGGGGCTCACCTGGCTGATAAGACGGATGTACAGCCCTTTTTTAATATCCCTGGTGAAAAACCGGTATATCACCGTAGCAGTGGGGGTGGCGGTTTTGGCAATCATGGTGGGGTATGTCAAAAGCGGGCGGATCACCACCACGCTGATGCCCCGCATTGAGTCAGACTATGCCTTTGTCACGGTGACCCTGCCCTATGGGGCTTCAGATGAAAAAACAGCTGCAGTGCGCCAGATCATCGCTGATGCAGCAGAAAAAGTGGTGGCAGACAACGGCGGTGCGCAACTTTCCAGGGGGCGGTACACCCGGGTGAATGAAAATGTGATTACCTCTCAAATTCTTTTGACCCCGCCGGATGTCCGGCCCATGTCCACGGCTGAAGTGACCCGGCTGTGGCGGGAGGCAGCCGGTGCCGTTCCGGGCCTGGAATCCATTGTTTTCCAGTCCGACCGGGGCGGACCCGGTTCCGGTGCTTCCTTGACCATTGAACTCAGCCACCGGGACATCGATACCCTGGATGCAGCCAGCATAATGCTGGCCGATGAACTGGCTGATTTTCCCTCCACAAAAGACATTGACGACGGATCTGCCCAGGGCAAAAAACAGTTTGACTTTACCATGAAACCGGAAGGATTGTCTCTGGGGCTGGGTGCCAGGGATGTGGCGCTGCAGGTGCGGCATGCCTATTACGGGGCCACTGCCTTAAAGCTCCAGCGGGGCAGAAACGAGGTGACTGTCAAGGTCCGGCTGCCGGAAGCGGAGCGGGATTCAGAGAACAGCCTGGAAACCCTCATGGTCTTCACCCCGGACGGCCGTGAAACCCTGTTGACGGATGTGGTTTCCATGGCACCGGGGCGGGCCTTTACCTCCATTGTCCGGCGGGGTGGGCGCAGGGTATCCACCGTAACAGCCGATGTGGTTCCCCAACAGGAAACCAGCCGGATTCTTGCCGTGGTCAAAACCGACATCCTGCCCCGTCTGCAGGAGCGGTTTCCCGGCCTGACCGCCGGGTTTGAAGGACGGCAGGCCAGTATGCAGGAAAGCACCCAGAGCCTTGTGCGGGGCCTGATCCTGGCGCTGTTCGGTATCTATGCCCTGCTGGCCATCCCCTTTAAAAGCTATTTCCAGCCCATGATCATCATGAGCTGCATTCCCTTCGGCATTGTGGGGGCGGTACTGGGGCATATTCTTCTGGGGTTTTCCCTGTCCCTCATGAGCCTTTTCGGGCTGGTGGCCCTTTCCGGGGTGGTGGTGAACGGGTCACTGGTCATGGTGGATTCCGCAAACAAGCACCGCCGCACAGGCAAACCAGCCTTTACCGCCATAACAATGGCTGCGGCCCAGCGCTTCAGACCCATCCTGCTCACCACACTGACCACCTTCGGGGGGCTGTCCCCCATGATTTTTGAAACCTCCCGCCAGGCCCAGTATCTCATTCCCATGGCCATATCTTTGGGATTCGGCATCGTTTTCGCCACCTTGATCACCCTGGCCCTGGTCCCCTGCTTTTACATGATCCTGGAGGATGTTCTGGGGTGGTTCAAACACACATCAGTGCATTCGGACGCCGGCTGAATCCATATGTCCGGACACCTTTGTGTTGCAAAATACCGGTATTGAAAATATGATATTTTTTGTTTTCACCAACAACTCAGGAATCAAGAGGAAATTATGCAAAAAACCATTCATGAAATCACCTTTGAAGAAGAGTTCAGAATCTGTCCTGTCTGTGGATACCAGGACGGCTTTCATGCCATGCTCAAGCAGGAAAAAGACCATATCAAGTGGCTGTTCATCTGTCCCTCCTGCCATGAAATTTTCGATATCGGCCACAGACTGGAGCGGTTATGAAAATCATCTGCCACGGGGACAGCCTCACCCAGGGCAGTGACTTGGTAAAACCCTGTGCCTGGACCGCACTTCTGGGAAACCGCCTCAACATTCCGGTGGTCAACACCGGCATCAGCGGCGACACCACCGCCGGCATGCTGGCCCGGTTTGCGGTGGATGTGGTCCCACAAAAACCGGGAATTGTCATTCTCATGGGCGGCACCAATGACCTGTGGTATGATCTGGATGTGAACCTGATTCTGGCCAATCTGTCTGCCATGGTGAACCAGGCCGTATTTTATGATATCGCCCCGATCATCGGGCTGCCGCTGCCCATCTGTGTGGAACAGGTGAGCCGCATGGACTGGACACCCCCTGCCAAGGGATATGCTTACCTTTCCGGCCGTATCAGGGAACTGGTGGACCGCCTTGCTGCTGAAGCCGCTGCCTGGGAGGTGCCGGTTTTGAATTTTTACCACCTGTTTTTAGATGATCAGGCAATGGAAAAGACTGCATGGTTTCTGGCAGACGGTGTGCATCCAGGAAAACCCGGTCACCAGGCCATGGCCGGGCATGGTGCACAGGTGCTGGCAGAGACTTTTTGCTTCCAGGGATAATGCCGGCCCCTGTTCCAGATGGCTGTCATTGCCGGGCACAAGGGTCGGCACCAGACATGCGGTCACCATTCACACGGGCTGCCCTATTTTCAGCACCTCCCTGGCATATGTAATACTCTTTTTACAGGCAGTCATCTCTTTTTCCCGGGCCACCTCCACCGGATCATCCCCCATGTCCCACTCGATCTCAAAGGTGATGCGGTCAGTGGGGGACTGGCCGCAGATGGTCCGGTAGGTTTTGAAGCAGTCGATATCGCCGTCCCCCAGGGCCACACCATGGAACCGGATGCCAAACTGGTCCCGGGTCAGTTTGTGGTCACAGAAATGGACGCAGAACGCATAAGGCGCGAGCTTCTCCACAGCCTCTTCCGGGTTTTCCAGCACCCCCATGGAGTTCACGGTGTCCACACATGCCCCCACCAGGGGGTGGTTCACCTGCTGGATCACCCAGAGGATCTCATCGGCAAATGTTTCGGTGTGGTTTTCAACGGCCAGCCGGATTCCGGTCTTTTCCAGCAGGGGCAGGACGGCCGTGATCTGGTCATGCACATCGCACAGCTGCCGCATGACCTGCGGGTGGAAACAGGAGCCGTAAAGCGGTCGGGGACGTCTGATGTCCAGGCTGAATTTGGCCACGTCTCCCCCGATCCTGCGGGTGATATCAATGCCTTTTTCCAGAGGGTCTGTTAGCCGCGGGTCAAACTCCTCATCCCTGGAAAAATTGTATTCCAGGTACAGGTTGTGATCCTGTGCCGCTTTTTTCACTGCTGCGAGCCGGGCATCGTCTTTGGTTTCCAGGTCGCAGCCGGTGATATGCAGGCCGTCCAGCCCCCAGTCAACCGCCATGTCCATGAGCTGGAACAGATCGATCTCCTTGGGCCGGGGATCGGCCTGGATTCCCCAGTTCTGGCCCAGGCCCCAGAGATGCAGGGTATAGGTGTGAAGTCCCAATTTCATTTTTCGTGTCATCGCATGCCTCCTGCTGGTCAATTTTTCCAATACCAATATCTGCCCCTGGCTGCAAAGGCCCGGGCAGTGATTTCGCCTTGATAGAGCAACGATCATGCCAGGGGCTTTCTCTGGCCGCATTACGAAATTTTTGTTTTAATTTCAGACAATTGCATTTTTCCGCCCAGGTGTCGTCTGCCATGGCCCATCAAATAATTTTGATTTTGCTCCGGAAACATATCAAAATTATTTGATTTTTTCACCCTTGCCAAACCTGTGAAAAAACGGTAATTATTTTGAAAGATCCACAACCGCCCGCCATCGGATGATCTGCAGGCTGCATGGCCCGCAAAACAGATGGCTGCTGCCCGGATCAGCCGCCTTCATCTTCCGTTACTGCGCAAAGGAGAAATCATGACCGGGAAAAGATTCCAAAACCGCCATATTCCACCGGCAGCAGAGGAGGATTCGGAAGACTGGACTTTTTTAACCCCCTCCCAGGCCGTGGATGCCATTGCCATTGATTTTACCGAGTACGGCCCCCAGCCGGCACTTTTCGCATCCATCGCCCCGCTGGTTCTCGGGGACCGGTGCTCCGTCACCCACAAGAAAGGCAAGGCAGCCGTACAGATATTACAGGACAAAACGTTTCTCCCGGTGGCAGACAAAGATCTGGGATTTTATCTGATCCATGCGCTGGAAACCACCCCGCCTGATCTGGAAACCCTGGCAGAGATCTGCGCACTGGTTTTCCAGACCCGGACCCGGGCAGGGCCTTTGAAAACAAAAAACAGCTTTGGCATCTGGGTGCACTCCCAGATGGAAGCGTTTGTCTGCAGCCAGTGCGGGGAGTGCTGCCGGTCCCTGGCCTATGAAAACAACTGCACGGAAGCAGACTATCATCTCTGGCAGTCCCTTGGCCGCCGGGATATCCTGGCCTGGGTCCAAAAAGTACCCTGCCCCGGCAAAAAAGACAGATACCAAATCTGGGTTGATCCTGATACCGGGAAAACCGCGGAAACCTGTCCCTGGCTTGTGCCCTGCCCTGACGATACCAACCGGTTTTCATGCGCCATTCAGGAGATCAAGCCCCGCATATGCCGGCAGTATCCCTACACAAAAAAACATGCCGTTATGACCGGCTGCAGACACACCTGGAAATAATGCACATGCCCCTTTACTGACAAAAGAAAAAAAAGGTATAATTCACCAGATTGGAATCATACCGGAAAAAGGAGAATGCAATGATCGGAAAAATAGCAGTAGTCTTGTCTTTTACCATGTTGTTTTTTGCTGTATCATTTTTTATCAGCACACCAGCTGCCCATGCTGAAGCGTTTTCAGCAGACATGGTCACTGAAATGGACACCGGCAGTGTCAGCGGGAAACTGTATGTCAAGAGCAACCAGGTGAACCGCAATGAAATGATGGGTATGATCACCATCATGAACCACCCCCATGTGTATCAGGTGTTCACAAGTACAAAAAAATACCATGTGACTGATGTGGCGGCACTTGAACAAGACAACCCCATGGCCGGCGCTGTGGATTTTGAGGTCTGGGCAAAAGAAAACAACATGAAAAAAACCGGCACGGAAACTGTTGAAGGGTTTGCATGTGATATTTATGAAGGGGCTATCATTCTTGATAAGGAAACCGGGCAGGCAACGCCCATGACATTCTGGCTGTCCAGAAAGCTGCAGTATCCCATCAAGACCCAAAGCGTCATGCCCCCGCCGGTGGGCAGGGTTACCACCCATCTCAAGAATATCAAAACCGGGGTACAGCCGGCCCATCTGTTTGCAGTACCTGACGGATATACCGAAGCCGCTTCAATGGAGCAGGCCATGGGAATGCCGGATATGGGCCAGTTTTCAGAAGGACAGATGCCCACTGCAGAACAGATGGACGGCATGATGAAACAGGTGCAGGAGATGATGAAAAACATGCAACAGGAATAAAAACAAGGAGGTCCGTCATGAGAATCATACCCAAAAAAATCATGTGCGCCATTGATTTCAGCGATTTCACCAACCTGACCATTTCCTACGGCCAGTCCATGGCAAAGGAGTTCGGCGCCAGCCTCACCCTGTGCCATGTGGTGTCCAACATGGTGTTGATGTCCTCTGCCGGCCAGGCCTATATCGCCTCGGAAAAAATTGAGGCAGAACGGCGGGAAGATGCCGGTTCCCGGCTGGAGGAAATTGCCGGAACCCTGGACATGGACTGCGACACCATGGTATCCACCGGTCATCCGGCAGATGAATTAGCCAGGATTGCCGAAACATCCGGCATGGACCTGGTGGTGGCAGCCACCCACGGGGGATCCGGCGTCAAACGGTTCCTGGTGGGGTCTGTGACAGACCGGCTGGTGAAAATTCTGACCTGCCCTGTAATGGTTCTCCATGGGGATGCAGTGCCGGATGTGTCACCAGGTGACAAAAAAAAGCTGTTGAACCGGATCCTGGTGGGATGTGATTTTTCCCCGGATTCCCGCCTTGCTTTCCAGTACGGCCTGAGTCTGGCCCAGGAATTTGAAACAGAACTGTTTCTGGCCCATGTGGTCCGGCCCACGGAACATGTGGAATTTTCCAGTGCAGATTATATCAAGGTGCAGGAAGGGGATTATCTGGGCTGGAACCGGACAGATTACCTGGGACTCACCAAAAATGCCAATGAACCGGACGGACAGCGCAAAGACACGCTGATGCAGCGGCTGGAGCGGCAGCTTGCCAGCATGGTGCCGGAAGAAAGCCGGCACTGGTGCACCCCGGTCACGGCTGTGCTGGAGGGTGAACCCTACAAGGGACTGCTGGATTTTGCCGGAAAAAAAGAGGTGGACCTTATCGTTTTAGGGGTCCGGGGCCACAGCCTGCTGGAAAAATTTCTGGTGGGATCCACCACAGATAGGGTGATCAGCCGATCTGACTGCCCGGTTCTGGCCGTGCGCCAGAACGGTTCCGACAACAAAAAATAAAAAAACCATGTAATTTTTTTGCCGGACATGGTATACACCCTTTAAGAAACATAACAACAAATGAACATATTTAGATATCTAAAGGAGATATACCATGGCATCATTTACCCCGAACGCACTTCCCCTGCTCATCGGCAGCCTTCCCATGGAAGACCATGCAAAAGCCCTGGCGCTGGTGTTAGACCACACCCCGGACATTCCCTTGTGGGTGCAGCTGCCTGCTTTCAGACAGGAAGGCATGATCCAGCAGTTTCTTCCCGGTCTGCCCGGCCTGACCCAAAAAGAGGGTGCCGCTTTCATCAACACCAAAGACCCCCAATTTGATGAGGCATTTGTCCAATTTTTTGAAGACTACCTTGCCCTGTCAGAACCAACCGCGGATTTTGCCGCTTCCAGATTTGCCTTCACCCCTGAGACCGGGAAAGGGTTTTCCTATTTTCTAAGCACGGTGGACCGGGATCCGGGCAGATTTGCAGCACTCAAAGGACAGGTCACAGGCCCCATAACCTTTTGCACAGCGGTCAAGGATGAGGCGGACAGAGATATTTTCTACAATGACCAGCTGCGGGATGCAGCAGTGAAACGTCTGGCCATGAATGCCCGCTGGCAGGCAAAAGAGTTTGCACAGCGCGGCACAACCCCGATTATCTTCCTGGACGAGCCGGCCCTGGCCGGATTCGGCACCTCCGCTTATATCACTATCACCCGGGCCGATGCCCAGGCCTGTATTGATGAAATTGCCCAGGAAATTCATGCGGAAAACGGCCTTGCAGGGGTGCATGTGTGCGCCAATACAGAATGGGACCTGCTTTTAGACAGTAGCATTGACATCATTTCCTTTGATGCATTTTCCTATTTTGACCGGTTCATCCTGTACCCGAAAGCCATAAAAGAATTTCTGGGACGGGGCGGCATTCTGGCCTGGGGTATTGTACCCACAGGTGATGCCCAGGTGATTGCTGAACAGACCGTTGACGGGCTGAGTGAAAAACTGGAAGATCAGATCAAACAGGTGGCCGGTCTGGGCTTTTCCAGAAACGATATCCTGTCCCAGTCCTTTGTCACCCCCAGCTGCGGCACAGGCTCCCTGGACCTGGCATCAGCCACGCAGGTGCTGACACTCACACAACAGGTGTCAAAAAAAATCCGCCAGGCCTGACAGAAAAAGCCGGGCCTGCACACTCTTCTCAGGCCCGGCAGTCAGGCGTTTTCTTTGGCAGCTTCCGCATTGAAATCCCCTTTTTTCCGGTCACGGGTCTCAAAATACCGGGGATAGGCTTTTTTCATGGCCGCCAAAGCCAGATCCCACGGCAGGTCATCAAAACTGCCGTGCTCTTTCACATACTCCATGTGCCGGTTGCCTAAATTATCAAAGGGATGGAAAATAGAATCACAGGTCCCGTCAAATTCCAGGGGCTTGACATGGAACGATTCGCACAGGCCCAGGTTGAAAGCCGGGGTGGCCTTGACCCATTTGCCGTTTAGAAACACCTCCGTGAACCCGTGCCAGACAAAAAGATCGGTTTCCATCAATGCTTTCAGCCGCGCGGTGTTCAAATGGTTTTTCACATCAGCAAACCCCAGCCGGGCCGGTATCCTTTGGCTTCGGAGACAGGCGGCCAGCAGCACCGCCTTGGCCACGCAGTATCCCTGCCTTTTTGCCAGCACTGCACTGGCTTTCATGGCCTGCCTGTCCGGTTCGATGCTGTAAGGGTTGTACCGGATACTGTCCCGCACTGCATAATACAGGTTGACAGCACGGTCCAGATCAGATTGGCCCTCTTTTGCATGCTGTCTTGAAAACGCGATGATATCGGGATGGTCTTTGTCGATAAAATAGGTGGCGGCCAGACAGGCAGTCATGGAAACTCCTTTTCCAGGGCATTGACATCGTTTTTACCCCTTGTGTATACCCCATAAAACCAGAAAAAATCAATGCCCGTTTTGCCCGGATGACGCAAAAACTTCCCCGACACGGATATCCAATCTACAGAACCGTATCTTGGAAAAACCATCCCTGGTTCTGTAAGCCGCTATGTGTTTGCCGACCCTGACAGGGCTTTTACAAGGGTTTCCAGCCGGTGTGCCGGATGGATGGCGCGGCCTGTGTTCCGGGCTGTCTGACAGATACGCCCGCTGGAGAGACAATGCACCAGTGCCCGGGATAAGCGCTCTGTGGTAAGTTGAGACAACGGAATGGGTGCCGGCCCTAAACCGGAGAGAAAAATCCGGCGGCCGTGATAATGCTGGTCCAGTATATGGGGCACGATGACCTGGGGCACCCCGGCAGCCGCTGCCGCGGCCGTGGTGCCGGCACCCCCGTGGTGTATGACCGCTGCCATTCTATGAAACAATGCCCGGTGGGAATAATTCCCGATGAAAAATACTGCCTTATCTGCAGTGGTTTTTCCAGGAGTTTTTCCCGGATCCCTGATAATGATCCGCCGACCTGCGACTTTTGCCGCTTCGACCAGCAGGGGAATGGTTTTTTCCTGGCCTTTGGGGGGCATACTTCCAAACCCGGCATAAACCGGTTTTTCACCACTCTCCAGAAACCGTTCCAGATCCGGGTGGGGCAATTCCGGCAGGTCCAGGTGGGGATACCCGGTCTGCATCACGGTTTTCTGGACATCCGGCGGCACGGCGGCGATTTCTCTGTCACCGGCCACAATAACATGGTGTCCCAGAATATGGTCCCAGGCACTGGAGACAGGAGCAATCCCCTGCTGTTTGCGGTACCGGTTGATCAGCAGGGTGAGGCTGCACCTGTCCAGGATGTCGGCCATTGTCCAGGACAGACGGTTCACCAGGGGCGGCAGGGTCTGGGTCTGTATGGGTAAAAACGGGTGATGTTTCGATGGAAGCACCTGGGGGGTGAAAGCGATATACCGGTAGGGAATGCCCTGGGCTTCGGCGGTGGATGACAGCCCGAACATCAGAGAGGCGCCGATGGCAAGGTCTGCGGATGCAATGATTTGGGGCAGGTATTTCAGCTGCCATGCAAGCTCCTGCATCACAAAGCGGACAAAGGACAGGCCCGAATAAAAGCTGACCGGCTGGTCAATGGTATTGATAAACGCTGACACATCCCCTCCCGCTCCCAGATACGGGCATCCCAGGCCCCTGGCCCATGCCGCATTTTCAGGAGGACCCACAAGCTGCACCTTGTGCCCGGCAGACTGCAGCGCCAGGGTGATGGCGATCATGGGCTGGACATCCCCACGGGACCCACAGGTGGCAAGAATGATTTTTTTACCTTGCTGGTTATTCAAAATTTGCTGCGGACCGCTAATTTGCATGTAATTGTTTAACTACTTCAGCGTTTGAGCTGTCACCGTGAACATTTTGGGAAATGATTTTGCTGGTGGTTGCACCTGAATACAATGCCTCAAATCAATTTACGTTTTCAACCAGCTTTGTTTCGTTCACCATATATACCTATTGTTAATTTTTGAAATCAGCAGATGCTTCCCATTTTTCAATAACCTGCGGCAGCTGCTGCTTCAAGATACCCCGGGCCGGCACCGACTGTTCAAACACCTCCTGCGCCCGATAAAATTCCAGTGCCCGGATGTCGACAACCGGCACGGTTATATAAATGGCGGGGTTTTTACGCAGGCGCTTTTCATGCATCACCGCGGCCTGCATGACCTTGATGGAATTGAAAACCGTTTCAAAATAACCGGGTAAACCTGATGACGGCTGTGTCCGTTCACCAATAACATCCACAGCAATGACAATATCACAATGTTCCATCAAAAGGTCATAGGGCACTGGATTGCATGTACCGCCGTCGATCAGGACACGCCCGTTTCGCTTAACCGGTTCAAACACACCAGGGATTGCCATGCTTGCGTTGATGGCGGAAATCAGATCACCTGATTCCAGAACCACCTGCTCCCGGTTCCAGAGATCGCCCGCTACGATTCTGATGGGGATATCCAGTGCTTCAAAAGTTTTTTTCTTGAGTGTATCAGACATGAATGCCAGAAATCCGTCCGCACTTACCAGCCCCCCGCTCCCCAGTTCAATTTCCACAAAATCTATCCATTGAAAGGCTTTACTGTCAATCAGTTCTGTCAAAGGCTTTTTTCCTTCTGAAAGTACAAACCGCTCCACAAGGCCCCGAATCTCCCTTCCTGACATGCCTGCGGCATAAAGTGACCCAATAATGGCACCGATACTGCTTCCGGCAATATGCGCTACCTGGATTCCCAAGTCATCCAAGGTTTCAAGCATCATTATATGGGCCAATCCATTGGCGCCTCCCGCACCCAATGCAATACCAATGGACGGCCGGGAATGTTTCAAATGAGCAGTTCCAGCCGGTTGCGGTTTTTCCCCGGCCATGGCCCCCACCGTCCCTGAGAGCATGGAAAAACCCGAAAGGGAAGCCGCCATAAGACCAAGAAACCGGCGCCTGGAACAGGCTTTTTCAGACATGGGACAGTTCCATGCGTAAAAGACCTGCATTCGACATTATACCCCCACCACGCTTCCAGTTTTTTTGCAAACCCTTCGAAAAAAAGGTTTCTACCATGTATTCTTCACCAGTGATCCACACGATATGTCTTCTTTCTTCATTATGTTGTTTTGAAATTTTTCCGAGCCGTCAAAAATCGGATACAATAGATTGGTATCAATATTTGAAATATCTGTAAAGATGTTTGAGAATTCAGCACCAGGTTCCACACCCTTGGAATCAAGGGAATTTTTGACAAAATTGAAAAAAGCAGATATGAGGGTGAAACTGATTTTTTTGGTATTGTGGCTGGCGGCAGACCAACGGTGGATTCAAGTGTTTAACCAGCATGATATTTCGGCATGGTTTCAGCTGGGTTTACATAAGGGGGGGGTGACATGACACCGGTACCGAACCAGACAAGCAGTGAGTTCCCTTACCTGGCTGTGGTTTTTCTGACTGCCATCTTTTTTCTGAATTTTATCATCCGCATCATCATCTCACCGCTCATGCCCACTATCCTGGAGGACATGGGACTGACCCCGGACCAGGCCGGGTCATTTTTTCTGGTGTCCGCATCCGGGTACTGCGTGGCCCTGCTGTGCTCCGGGTTTGTGTCGTCCCGGTTCCTGCATGTCAAAACCATCGTGTTTTCCGCCATTGCCACCGGCCTTATGATGGTGCTGACCGGGCTGTCCCACGATCTGACCCTCATGCGGTGGACGGTTTTTGCCGCAGGCATGGCTGCCGGGCTGTATCTGCCGTCAGGCATTGCCATCCTCACCACCACTGTTGCTGAAAAAAACTGGGGAAAAGCCATGGGGATCCACGAACTGGCCCCTAACGTGAGTTTTCTGCTGGCCCCGGTCCTTTGCGAAGCCCTGCTGTTGTGGATGACCTGGCGTCAGGTGCTGTTTTGTGTGGGGGCCGCCTCCATCTTGATGGGTTTGTCTTTTCTGCGGTTTTCCCGGATCCGGGATTTTGCCGGAAAAGCCCCGAATTTCAAAGCGTTCGCCCCTCTGGCCGCCACCCCGTCCTTCTGGTGCATGATGCTGCTGTTCAGCCTGGGGGTGTCCGGAACCCTGGGGATCTACGCCATGCTGCCGCTGTTTCTGGTGAACGCGCACAGCATGACCCAGGCCCAGGCCAATACCCTGATCACCCTGTCCCGGGTGGCCACGCTGCCCATGCCCCTGGTGATCGGTTGGATTTCCGACCGGTTCGGCCTGAAACCGGTGCTGGCAACCGTGCTGGCAGTGAATGGTCTCTTGGTGTTCGGCATCGGTGTGTCAAACGGGTTTCTTCTACAGATATGGGTGTTCTGTCAGCCCGTGGTGGCGGTGTGCTTTTTTCCGCCCGCATTTGCTGCATTGTCCCATATCGGCTCTGAGGAGATGCGCAGCTTGGCGGTCTCATTTACCATACCGGCGGCCTTTCTGGCGGGCGGCGGTTTGGTGCCCAGTCTCATTGGTATTCTGGGGGACAAGGGATGTTTCTCTGCCGGGTTTATGGCGGCCGGGGGCCTGGTTCTGGCAGGGGCGGCAGTCCCCTTTTTTCTGACCTTTCACAAACCGGAAAACTGAATTTGAGAAAACACCCGAACCGGCATACCCTGAAAACCAATGGGATCAGGTTCCGCTT
>JAZBPL010000006.1:0-3134 GCA_036351635.1 Desulfotignum sp. | reverse complement strand
CAGGATATGGAGCAGATCATCGTTGCTGCCGGCATTGGTGGCATCTGTCATGGTGATGGTCAGCAGATCGGTTTCAGATGCAGGCGTACGGATCTCCACCCGGGCATTGGAATCAAACCCGGCAAGTGTCTGATCCCCGGCGATGCCGGCTGCAATGACAACCGCATTCACCCCGAAAACAGATATGTCAAAGGCTGTGCCGGTATCCAGCGCATCCAGGATGCCGATGGCTTCAAAATTTGTCACGCCTGCTGCAAGGAATGGATCAGCTGCTACAGCAGCAAATGTTTCAGAAGAAAGAGACAGAATGTCAAAGCCGTCTCCGCCATCCAGCAGGTCTGTATCGGCCAGCCCCCGGAGAACGATGACATGGTCGTCACCGGCACCTGTACTGATATGGTTGTCATGGATGGACGCGGTAACCGTGTCTTTTCCGGACCCTGTCTGCACCGACACAAAATACGCCTGCACGTCAGCCGGATCCACCATGGACAGGTCAATGATCAGATTGCCTGTGGCATCAATTCCTGATACCGCTGCCACCTGTTCCAGAAGACCCAGGGTCACATCACCGCTGCCTGAAACACCAATGGTGTGGATACTGTTTTCCACAACTTCGAAGGTATTGGTACCGGCAGCCTGGATATCCAGGCGGGTTATTCTGTCAGATCCGTCTGCCGTCACCGAAACACTGCCTGTAAAATCCTTGACCGTCAGCAGCTGGAGAAAATCGTCGGCTTTCAGAACATCCGCTGCATATGCAACCGCCACATTCTGGTCGTTTTCTTTCAGAACAATGTCCAGGCCGGCCTGGACATCATGGACAGCCGCAGGAGCGAGACTGTCCATGAACACCAGCGTTTCCACCCCGGTCCAGTTTTTTGCATCCAGCACTGTGTCTGCATGGGCATTGCGGATCTCCACGGTTTCCACCCCGGTCAGGCCGGCACTGCCTGTCACCGGGGAAAACAACATCAAAGACAGGGTGTCGGTGCCCGAACCGCCGTCAACACTATCATTTTCATTGTAGGTATCATCAGTGCCCAGAACCATGTCATTGCCGGGGGTGCCGTGTATCGTGTCTCTGGCCGGGGTCAGGGTGAATCCCAGGGTATTTTCCCTGGCATCGGCAAACATGTCCACCATGGCAAGGGCATCGGAAACCGTGGCCTCGTCTTCTGTCACATCTGCAACCAGTTCTGCAAAAGAGATATCATCCGTGTATGCAGCGATATGATCTGCCGTATAGTCGGAAACCGCCACTTTATTGAAGAACTGCGTCTGGGCGGCACCTGCATTTTCAGGGGCCTGGATGGCCGAGATAAGGGCCGCCACCACTTCTCCCCTGGAACTTGATCCAGCCAGCTGATTTATCCAGAAGATTATACCCTGGGGATCATCCTGCCAGGTCTTTCCCAGGGCATTTTGATAAATATGCTCAATAAACGCATGGTCCTGGTCCAGGCTGTCCCCGAAAAAATCTGCCGCCGCCCTTGTCTGCAGCATGCTGTCGGCAACCGATGCCATATCCGGGTCATCTCCTGCCGTCTGCCAGTAAGCGTTCCCCTGCCCTTCCGATGCCCGGCCGAAAAGCGTTACATATAACCGGGATACCTGGGTTTTTGTCAATGCCATAATAATCACTTTTGTGTTTTCCAGTTGCCGGCCGTTCGTCTGAAAGTATGCACCATTCCCGAAAATGCCCCGGCTGCCGTTTTTTTCAAATACCGGCATGTTTTATACATCAGGTAAAAAGACTACCATTAGTGATTTTTAAAAACAAGACGAAATCCACTGAATCAAAGGGTTTCAAAAAGTTGACCTGCATGTGGCTGCATGCGATGGCCCTGCACTGAAACTTCACTGGTAAAAAGGTGTTTTCATACCGGGTGATCTGCTGAATGTTTTTGGAATATGCATTTTTGCTTTGCAACTTGCCAGTTATTTTTGTAAAAATATTCCATACATATTGCGTGACGTAAAAATACAGATTTGTAAAAACGTTATTGAAAAAACAATTATACAAGGATAAACAGCATGGCCCTTGACCAGACACAGGTATCACAATTGTATGTGGCTATTTTCAACCGTGCTTCAGAAGGAGAGGGGAACACCTTCTGGCAGACCCAGCCGGACATGTCATCAGCCGCAGCCGCAATGCTTGACACCGGCGATGCCCGGGCATACTTTGGTGCAAGCCTGGACACCAATCAGGCATTTATCGAACACATTTATCAAAACACCCTCAACAAAACCATTGCAGATGATGCCGGTGGCATTGCCTTCTGGACTGGTCTGCTGGATGCAGGACAGACCAGGGGTGCTGTTGTGGCCGAACTGGTCGGGGTAATCGAAAACTATAAACCCGGCGGTCCAAGCTATGATCCGGATGATGCTGTGACCATTGCCGCCTACAACCAGTTCGCCAACCGGGTAACGGTTTCCAACTACATGGCGGATACGGTTTTTGACACCCCTTCTGATTATGCCACATCCACCGCTTTTGACAAAGAGATGCCGGTCACCCAGGATGCGGCAACAGTTGCTGCGGCCAGGGCACGCATAGACGGATTCGGTGACGATTCCGGCACAAAAACCCGGGTATCCATCGATAACGGAACCCTGGAAACGCCGGTGGTTTTCGATGCAGCCCAGGATCCATTCAATTTTACAGATGATGCAGATGTACTGACAAGTGTCCGGATTGACAATTTCACATCCGATGACAGGATCACCATCACCAATGCACAGGCAAGTGATTATTCCTTTGCCAATGACGGAACAGACGTGCGGATCACATTCAATAACAACCAGGGGACGGTAAACGACATCAATCTCATTGGTGTTGTGAGCAGCGAGGACCTGGTGCATGACCTGGCCTCTTTTACCGCAGCCATAGGATTTGACGTATTTACCGGCTAAAGCGGTGCCGTTCTAAAGGGAACAGTCTTTGCGGTAATATTCCCATACCCCGCAGGCCCTGCCTGTTTCAGGATTAATACAGCGGTGGTCCACAGGCACCCCGTTTTCCATCACAGGTTCGACAACATATCCGTCTTCCAGGCATTTTTTCACCGCGGGATTGGCCGGCCGGGCCAGGGAGGCGGCGGTATCGGACGGCTGCCCGGGATCTT
>JAZBPL010000005.1:0-8766 GCA_036351635.1 Desulfotignum sp. | reverse complement strand
GATTTTCCCGAACATGACAAATAAGGCCCATTGGATGGGAAAATTTTCAAAGTTCATACAGCACTTCCGGCTTACTGCAGACCCATCCGGTTTAAAGTTTTTTTAAGGAAATTCAATTAACAAAGGGGGTTGAGATGTCCGTATGTGTAATTATAAAAAGAAAATTTGATGATAAAGATATCGCATCAAAGATTGCACCACTGATTGTCCGCTTGAGATCCCAAGCCAGCATTCAGCCTGGATACATCACTGATCAGGCCTTTGCTGCTTTGGATTCACAAGGTGAATATCTGGTTGTCAGTATCTGGGATACGATTGATGACTGGAATACCTGGATGAACAGTGAGTTGCGGCAAGCCATTCAGCGCCAGATAAATGAATTGACAGCCGATAATACTGAATACCGTTACTATGAACCCATTGTCGGTGGCATTATTCCAAAATTTGAAGCAGTGCTTTAGTACTGCAGCAGGCCCATATGCCCCTGTACGCTTATAAAACCCATACCCCCCGGATTCACCCCTCCGTATTTGTGGCTCCCTCAGCCCAGGTTATCGGCAATGTGAGTATCGGCAAAGATTCTTCGGTCTGGTTTCAGACAGTCATCCGGGGGGATCTGGACACGATCGCCATTGGAGAAAAAACAAATATCCAGGATTTGTGCATGTGCCACGCGGATGAAGGCATTCCTCTGACCATCGGCCATGGCATCACCATCGGCCACAGAACTGTGGTGCACGGGTGTACCATTGCAGACGGCTGCCTCATCGGCATGGGTGCCGTCATTATGAACAATGCCGTGATTGGAGAAGGCTCTGTCATTGCAGCCGGTGCGGTTGTGCTGGAAAAAACCGTAATACCGCCCTGTTCACTTGTAACAGGTTCTCCGGGCACGGTAAAAAAAACCTATGACAACCCTGAACAGCTTGCCAAAAGCATCCATGCCATGTCTGAAAGCTATCTGGAAAGTGCCCGGTCATTTTTGTCCCCCAGCGCGTTTTATGAAATAAAATAAATATGCCCGGATTGTGTTTTCACCACTTTTTTGCGCCCTGCTGCTGATTATCTGCAATGTCCGGAACCAGCGCTATCCGGTCAAATTTTACTTTTTTTCTTTTTTCAGATTGCTTTTGTTTAAAATTGTATTAATATATTCGATAGCAATGGATATCAATATTCCCTGTTATCTCCTGTATATTCCTGTTTAACAGGGGAGTTTGCTTACCGGAGTCTTAAAGATGGATTCCCAAAGCAGGTCTAAACAAACCCTTAAGAAAAGGAGTACCCATGGAAGTAAAAGACTATTGCAATGCGATGCTGGCCGAAGTTAATGCATGGAAAAACAAACTTGATGCAATGAAAAAAACGGCCGACTCTTATGGCACCCAGCAAAAAGAAAAAATCCTCCCTTTGATCGGACAGCTGGAGCAGGAAGTTGCCACAGCCCAGATGCGGGTGGATCAGCTGGAAAAAGAGTGTCCCTCTGACTGGTCTCCCATGAAAAATGAGCTTGATGATCTTTTTGGCACCGTTGGCAGCAGTGTGAACCGTGCCTGGAAGGATCTTGAAGGCGGAAACGTTGGGGGTTAATCTCACCCATTAACCTTGTGTATGATATTAAAAAGGCCTTACGCTTCTGCGTAAGGCCTTTTTATATTTTTTACAAAGGGGGGGGCAGCAGCCACCTGCAGGTTATTGTCCAAAATCCTGGGGGTGGAGGAGGAATTGAAATCATTCGGCGGCAGACAGCAGCACCAGGGTGTGTGCTGCTGCAGCCGATATCCGTTCCAGGGTGAAAAGATCCTGCCGGTATGCGCCTTTCATGTACATTTCTGCCTGGGAGCAGTAAAACGGAGAGGCCGGAATACCGGAACTGCCGGTGGGAATGATGGTCCGGCTGTTATCCCAGTCTGACAGGTCATAGATATGGCGCTGGGAAGCCCCGTGTTTCACGTCAAACGGTGCATTGACCTTATAGGCATAAGGGGATACCGTATGAAAGGAACCGGGGGCGGGAAACGGTCCCCGATTCAGGGCAAACAGGGTATCTAGAATGGCCACGGACCCCAGCGGATGGGACAGTGTCAGGGTGTGAATGCTGCCCCATTGCCATGTTTCCGGATCGGCACCCATTTTTTCAGCCAGGGCCGCCACAGCCTCGCCAAAACTCTGATACACAATATCTGAAAGGGATTCTTTCACACCCGGGGTGTGGATGTTATCCGCCCAGGCAGCGTCTGTCTTCGGCCAGATATTGTGCATGGCATGCCGCACCGGATAGGACTTGGACAAAAATTCATTCACCAGTTCATGGCCCATTTCATCGGCCAGCAGGTTCCGGGCACAGGTAACATAGACCTTGTCAAAGATGGCCGGGGCCGGGGCATCCTGCCGCATCTCCCCGTCCCAGGATGTCAGGATACCCAGGGCTGCCTGTTCCAGGTCGGAGAGCTCTTCAGAACGGGGTGCCAGGCGGGACAGCAGGCCCGGCAGCAGGTCTGTGACCAGCCGGGACTGGTAATCCGTCTGCATGGCCATGAAATCTTCCAGGGACAGATTATTTTTGGCCGCCAGCATCTCCCGGATGCGGTCGATGCGGTAGTGCAGGGCAAACCAGTGGGAGATATGGTGGGGATAGGACGCATCAACTGTTTTGTTGTTGGCCGATGACACCACCCCGTCCGCCGGGTTGAAGGTATAGGGCAGCGCTTCAAAGGGCACGGTACCCAGCCACTCGTATGCATCTGTCCATCCAGGGTAGACATCCATGCCGCTGCCGTTTTTGCGGACAGGAATACCGGCACAGGTCTGCAGGCCCACATTGCCCTGGACATCGGCATATGCGATATTCTGGCTCACCGCCACAAATCCCCGGACCGCCCGGCGGAAATCATCCCAGTTTTCAGCGCGGTTGAGCTGATACACTGCACCGAGTTCATCACTCATGGCATTGCCGATCCACTTCATGGACACCACCTCACTGTCCAGATCCTTGAACCGGCTGATCACCGGACCGTTGCGGGTAAACTGCAGATCCCGGGTCACGGGATCACCATCCTTGATATGGATGGTCTCACGCTCGGTTTCAAAATCGATCCATTCCCCCTGGTACTGGTATTGCCCGGGGTGGTTATCATCGGTTTTTTCCAGGAAAAAATCCATGTCATCCACCGTCACATTGGTCATGCCCCAGGCAATGTGTGCATTGTGACCGACGATCACAAAGGGCTGACCAGGCAGCACCACGCCGGTGACATGGACAAAGCCGTCTGCATGGTGGAGCATGGGATACCACAGGCCCGGGGCGTTGAGACCCAGGTGCATGTCATTGGCAAACAACGGCATGCCGGTCTGGGTGCGGGCCGGGCCGGCCGCCCAGTTGTTGGAGCCATGGAATACGGTCACGCCCAGACGTTCCAGCATCTCTGCCGATTGCCGCAATTCTGTGTCCCAGCCGCTGGAAACCATGTCATATCCGGGCAAATGCACCGGGGTTTTCATCATGGCCGGGTCTGGAAGCAGTTCCTGGTAAAGCGCATCTCCCACCTGCTGCCGGATTTTGTGAAAAAGGGGTTCAATCTCCCAGGGGCTGGTCAGGTCCCAGGCCATATACCCGATCAGGTTGACCGAATGCATGGGCTCCCAGGGTTCGGGCGCGTATCCCAGTATCCGGAATTCCGGGGGCAGGCGGTCGCCGGCATCTGTGATATATGCATTGACCCCGGCACAGAACGCATCCAGGGCCGACAACAGGCCCTGGTCCCGGCAGGTGTCGAGAATGGCCCGGCTCTTTTGACTGATTTTCAGGGCCCGCATCAGCAGGTCCACCTCCACCAGGGAGTCACCCAAAATTTCAGACAGCCGGCCCAGGGTGACCCGGCGCAGCAGGTCCATCTGCCAGAGGCGGTCCTGGGCCATCACATACCCCACGGCCCGGTACAGGTCACGTTCATTGTCCGCTGTAATGGAGGGCACCCCATGGGCATCCCGGTACACGGTGACCGGCGCTGTCAGCCCTGCCAGGGGCAGGTTGCCGTCAATGACCGGCAGGGCCGCTGTTTTCAAATGATTAAGATAGATGCCGGCGCCTATTCCCAGCACCAGAACAATGGCAATGACCGAATAAATCCAGCGTTTCATGAGATGAAATTCCTTTTTTTAGTCAAATCTTGAATGACCCCTTTCCACCTCCCCGGTTCCATCAGGAGGCATGCCGGACCCTGTTTGCAGGGTGAGAATAGGACAGGGCAGGTATGGTTGTCAACGCCGGTTACACTGTACTGTCAAATTTATCTAAAAATTGTTTTTCTCCTCTTCTTGATTAATTTGTACTGCACTGATAATACATCTTAAATTGCAATCTTTTTATATCCAGCAAAGGAGAAAAAATGAAACTGACCTTTACTATTCAACTCGATGAAGAATCTTCACAATTGGTGAAGACATCACTTATGCAACTTTCAAAACGCATCAATGATCTGACCGGTGGCTATGAAAAAAAAGATTCTTCTTTTGAAGAATCGACAAGTATCGCTCCCAAGCCTGTAACCGTCTCGGCCAAACCAGCAGCAAAAAAGAAACCCAAACCGCGCAAATCAAATCTCAATACTGTCCTTAAAACCATCAAAAAACACAAGGACGGCATAAATTTCAAAGAATTACAGAAAGAGACCGGCCTTACCGGCAAGCAGATCTCAGACAATGCATACCGGTTGAAAAAGGAAAACAAGATAAAAAAGACAGAAAGAGGCATGTTTGTCCCTGTGTAATCCCTGATTCTATGCCACTGGAAAGCAGACCGCATCCAAAAAAACATGGATGATCTCTTGAGCATTCTATTGTTTTTGGCCGGCTGATCTGGTATGAACCAGCCATCAAAAACCTTATTCAGGAAAGCGCTGACTGTGGCGGAAAGCAGTAAAAAACACCTGGTGGTTTCAATCATGCCGGATCAGACTTTGTGTCTGGAATGGGAAGAAGTCAGACACAATGTTTCCCGGAAGCAGGCCGGGCAGGAGAAAAAAATCCATCGCCGGTTTGCGGCCAGGTGCAGCACCTGGCTGTTTGACCTGGGATTTGAAAAAGCCCGGGAACAGTTTTCCCCGTCCCTGACATATTTTATCCGTTTTGCCCGGCGGTTTGTTCAGGCCCTGTCGCGTATTCCGGAACTGGAAAACCTCCGGCATGCAGCTGTGGTGGACATCCCTTTCGGCACCATCGCAGAATTTTTATCCACCCGCCCCATGATGGCGGGAGCCGAATATGTTACCGACGAGATGCTGGCGGGTCTGTGGCAGGAATTCAACCATACGTTTGCCAGTGAGATTGAAACTTTCGAGGGGCGGGTCAGCGATTATTTCCATGCCCGGAACCCGGACCTGCATCCTGCCGGCCGGGTGTTCTTCCATCTGGTGGAAAACAAAAACCAGGCAAGGCCCTTTGCCTTTATGGCCACCTATTCCGCCGGCATGGGCGCCAATGGCAAACCCAGACACCTGCCCCTGAAAAATGCCATTGCATCCCATGATGATGCAGCCCTGCTCAACCTGCTTTCAACGGTTTACAAGGCCGGTGAAAAAAGCCGGATCGTGGCCGGGCTCATCGAAACCGGAGAACTGTTCCATCCCCTGGCATGGGACGCTGAAGAAGCGTTTACCTTTTTAAAGGAAATTCCCGATTACGAAGCCTGCGGCGTGATCTGCCGCATTCCTGACTGGTGGAAACACCAGTCCGCCTCCCCCCGGGTGAACATCTCTCTGGGAGACAAAAAACCGGCCATGACCGGGCTGGATGCACTCCTGGATTTCAATGCCGGCATCATGATCGGGGATGAGGCCTTCACCCCGGAAGAGATTGAAACAATCCTTGAAGAAAGCCGGGGACTGGCCTTTATCAAAAACCGGTGGGTAGCAGTTGACCCGGAAAAACTCCGGCAGGCCCTCAAAGCCTGCGAGCGGTTCGAAGACCTGGCCGGAGCCGGACTGACCCTGGGAGAGGCCATGCGGGCCCGGCTGCATCCGGAAAAGATGATGGGAGCGGACAGTGCGGATCTGGAAGTAACCGTATCCAACGGGGACTGGCTTGCATCTGTTCTCCATAAAATGCAGCAGCCGGAACAGGTCAGGTCCATCCGTCCGGGACAGGGATTCAAGGCTGGATTGCGGCCTTACCAGTCAAAGGGGCTGAACTGGCTGAACTTTTTGCACACCCACCGGTTCGGGGCATGCCTGGCAGATGACATGGGGCTGGGAAAAACCATCCAGATCCTGGCGCTGCTCAGCACCTTTTCAAAAAAGCGGGAACAGGCAGCCAGTCTGCTGGTGGTGCCGGCCTCTTTGATCGCCAACTGGGAAGAGGAAATCAACCGGTTCCTGCCCGCGCTCAAAACCTATGCCGCGCATCCGGGATTTGTCAATGCAAAGGAGCGGCAGCACCTGACCGGACAGAACCAGAAAATACAAAACCGGAAAAAACCGCCCAGGGAACGGCAGAACCAGAACACACAGAACCGGACCGGGGACCTTGCCCTTTCCAGATCCCGGCTGGACCAGCTGGACCTGGTCATCACCAGTTACACCCTGGTCAAAAAATACCAGTGGCTGCAGGACTATACCTGGCACTGCCTGATCCTGGACGAAGCCCAGGCCATCAAAAATCCCGGCACCCACCAGACCCGGGCCGTCAAATCCCTGCCCGCCACCCACAGGATCGCCATGACCGGGACGCCGGTGGAAAACCGGCTGTCGGATCTCTGGTCTTTGTTTGATTTTCTCAATCCCGGACTGCTGGGCAGCAAATCCGAATTTTCCACCTTTGCCAAAACATTGAAAGACAATCCCAAAGGATATGCCCGGCTGCGCCAGTTGATTTCTCCCTATATTCTCCGCAGGCTGAAAACCGATAAAACCGTGATTTCCGATCTGCCGGACAAGGTGGAAATGACGGTTTTTTCAGACCTGAGCCCCAAACAGGTGATCCTTTACAAACAGGCGGTGGAAAACCTGGCACACCAGATCGCAAACACATCCGGCATTCAGCGCAAAGGCCTGATCCTGTCTTCCATCATGCGGTTTAAACAGCTGTGCAACCACCCGGACCAACTGACCGGCTCCGGATATTTTACAGCAAAATACAGCGGCAAATTCCTCCGCCTGGCCGAAATCTGTGAAACCATCCATGACAAAAGGGAACGGGTCCTGGTGTTTACCCAGTTCAAGGAGATGACCCGTCCTTTGCAGTCTTTTCTGGAATCGATTTTTCACCACCCCGGACTGGTGCTTCACGGCAGTGTGTCCGTGGCAAAAAGAAAACAGCTGATTGCGCAGTTTCAGGATGAAACCTACTGCCCGTTTATGGTATTGTCGTTAAAAGCCGGGGGCGTGGGGCTCAATCTCACCCGGGCCGGCCATGTGGTGCATTTTGACCGGTGGTGGAACCCGGCCGTGGAAAACCAGGCCACGGACAGGGCCTTCCGGATCGGCCAGACAAAAAAGGTCCTGGTGCACAAATTCGTTACCAAAGGGACCATCGAGGAAAAAATCGACCGGATGATCCGGGAAAAACAGGAACTGGCAGACCAGGTGGTGGCCCCGTCCGGGGAAACCCTGGTCACTGAAATGGATGACAAAAACCTGATGGATCTGTTCCGGCTCTCCCTGCCGGGTTGATATTGGAACAAACATCATTGCCAAGGATTCACACATGTACTATTACCCCGCATACGTCAGTGTGGCCCAGAAAAAGGCCATGGCGGAAAGGAAACGCAACGCCCTGAAAAAGAAAAACCCGGGGATTCAACCGGTCATCATCGAAGGCAGAACCCTGGCCAGAACCTGGTGGGGCAAATCCTGGAACCGTAACCTGGAACAGTATGCCGACTATGCCAACCGGATCGGCCGGGGCAGAAGCTATGTCCGCCACGGGGCGGTCCTGGATCTCCAGATCACACCCGGAACCATCACGGCACTTGTGGCCGGCAGGGCCGGCGCGCCATACCGGGTTACCATCACCATCCAGCCGATCCCCGAAAAACAGTGGCGCCGTATCCAGGACCGTTGCAGGGGCCGGATGGACAGCCTGAAACAGCTGCTTGCCGGGCAGTTTCCCGAAACCCTGGAAGCGGTTTTCACCCGGAAAGGGGAAGGGCTTTTCCCGGCCCCGGAGGAGATCTCCCTGGACTGTTCCTGCCCGGACTGGGCTGTCATGTGCAAACATGTGGCAGCGGTATTGTATGGTGTCGGGGCCCGGCTGGACCAGGATCCGTCCCTGTTTTTTGTGCTGCGCAAAGCCGATGTCAAAGACCTGGTGTCTGAAACAGTCAGCGCCGGGAAAAAAGCGCTGCTCACCCGGTCCAGGCAGAAATCTTCACGCATCATGGAGGACCAGGCAGACCTGTCCGGCCTGTTCGGCATCGACCTGGACAAAGGTGCCGCACCGGATCACCCCCCTGCCAAACCGAAACAGGCCAGAAAGAAACCAGCCGCATCCACCCGGCCGCCAAAACCGCTGGAAAAGAAAAAAAATCCCTCCACCCGGCCGGCCGCCCGAAAACAGTCTGCCCACCGGGCCGCTGTCAAAAAAGGACAACAAAAAACTGTCCCGCCGGAAAACAGATCACGGAAAATCACAGATGCCGCCGGCATTGAAACCCTTTTCAAACGGCGGACAAAACGGCTCACCCAGGTGGCTGAAGTGATCGAAAAATCGGACATGGACCCCCAGAAGGTCAGGAACATCCTGTTCCGCCTGGTACAACTGGGCAAACTC
>JAZBPL010000004.1:0-5627 GCA_036351635.1 Desulfotignum sp. | reverse complement strand
TTCAATGCCAGCAGGTTGGTCTGGAACGCGATCTCGTCAATGGTCTTGATGATCTTGGAGGTTTCTTCACTGGCTTTGGAGATATCTCCCATGGACACGGTCAGCCGATCCATGGAATCATTGGCCGTAGCCACCACCTGGTTGGCTTCCTTCATCAGCCCGTCGGCAGTGCCGGCGTTTTCCGCATTGTTCTTGGTCATGGAGGCCATCTCTTCCATGGACGAAGAGGTTTCCTCGATGGAGGCGGCCTGTTCCGAAGCCCCTTCCGCCATGGACTGGCTGGCAGAAGAAACCTGGCCGGACGCGGACGCCACCTGGTCGGACCCTTCGTTCAACCCGGAGATAATGCGGTTCACGGGTTTGGTGATGCTGCGGGTGATGAAAAATGCAGCAAGGATCCCGACCACCAGGGCCGCCACCAAACCGATTATCATCACGGTCGAGGCCGTGGAAAGGGATGCCACTGCTGCCTGGGCAATCCGGTCCGTGGCCGCCATGCCGGCATCCGCAGTTTCCTTGCAGGCGTCAATGACCGCCCGGCCGGCGTCATTTCTTTTGTCACCCAGTTCCTGCAAAATGAGCCAGTTTTTGAGAAAATCAGTCATGGCCGTTTTATAGGCATTGCCGGCATTTTTTACCTCTTCGATGCGTTTGAGGTCTTCGGGCAGGCGGGTGATTTTTTTCAGTTCGTCAAACAGGGCATTGATCTGTGTAAAATTCTGCAGCGCATCTTCCATGATTGCCGGACTGCGCAGGGCCTGGGATTTGAAGGCACCGATCCGGGTGCCATTGCCCAGGTCGATGATATCGTTGACCAGGGTGATTTTGGTCTGTCTTTCCAGCATATCCTGTGTCAGTTTTTCCTGCTGGCCCTGTAAATAGGCATCACAGTTTTCCACGTATGTCCCGGCATTTTTGTCCATTTCACTGCGGATATCATTGAGCCGGGTGACAATGGCCATGCTTCCCTTGTTATACTCTGTCAGGAACCGTTCCATGGCGTTCTGGTAGTTGTTGGCAGCTGCATCGGTCGCATCGATGCGGGCAATGTCTTCCATGTCACTGGAGAGTGTGCGCAGTTGTGCCAGGCTTTCTTTGGCCTGGGATATGGTTTCAATGGCGGACCGCATCAGGGCGGGGTCGTCCAGGGCCTGGGATTTGAAATTCAATACCCGGGTGGATGCCCCGATATCAGTCAGTTCACTCACCAGTCGTATCTTTTCCTGGCGGGCGGCCAGGTCCTGTTTGAACTGTTCGTTCTGGCCGGCCAGAAATGCACTGCTGTTGGTCATGTAGACGTCTGCCGCCGTGTCCATGGAATTTCTCTGCTCTGCCAGGCTGGCATTGGTATCCACGGTCTGCTGCACCAGGGCTTTGTAAGTATCCACGGCCCGGGTGGCGATTTCCAGCTGCCCTTTGAGCTGTTTTAAGTGGGCGGATTTCTCCTCGAGTCTCCTGGCTTTTTCAAGGGCTGCATCCACGGCTGCCAGTTCTTTCATGCCGGCCTCATAAAATGCGGGATCTTCGGTAAACCCGTACCCCCGCATTTCATACATGACCCGGTTGGAAGCACCCCGCAGTTCATTGGCCACCGCCACCTCAGGTACATATTCATTGGCCAGCATGGTGCTCTGGGTCTCCACCCGTCCCATGTTCCATATGGCCATGATGCCCAGCGCACTGGCAATGATGATCAGTATGGCAAACCCCAGTGACATTTTTAACCCAAGACTCAAATTTTTCATTTTCAGCTCCTCATAAATATGTGTTTTTGTTTGTGCACTATATGTTTTTTTCCAACACCTTGATTTCTTTTGCACTCAGGACCTGGTCAATATCCAGAAGGATTTTTACCCCGGAATCGATCTTGGCCATGCCAAGGATATACTCCGTGTTCAGGCTGGTGCCAAAGGACGGGGCACCCTCGATTTCCTCTTCTTTGATGTTGAGGACTTCAGATACCGAATCCACGACAATACCGATCTGGATGGTCAAGTCATCCGAATCTATTTCCACTACAATAATGCAGGTCCGGTCCGTGTACGCGATGGCATCCATCCCGAATTTGAGCCGCAGATCAATGACCGGGATTACCTTGCCGCGAAGGTTGATCACCCCTTTGACAAACCCCGGGGTCCGGGGCACGGATGTGATGGACATCATGCCGATGATCTCCTTGACCTTGAGAATACCGATGCCGTATTCTTCATCCGCCAGGGTGAAGGTCAGATATTTACCTGTTCTCATGGTTGCAGCCTTGATGGCCAGGTTCATTTCGGACATCTCAGTTTTCATTTTTTCCCCTCCTTATTTGGAATGGTTCTGTGTGATTCATCATTTTATATAGGACTGCACAAAGATCATCATAGGCAGTGTTGCTGTAGGTAAAAAAACGCGGATAAAACTGATGGGTCAGGGATATGGTTTCTTTTGTGTCATCCGGAAGAACCAGAACAATCCGCCGGCCATCCAGCAGAGTGAACAGGTCGTATAGTTCCTGTAACCGTTGGAGTGACTCGGCCAGCAGAACATACACCTCCTGATCGCTGCCACCCGGCTGTTTCAATATATGCGTCAATGCAGTAATCGTATAAACCGCCTGAATGGAATTTACACCAAAATATTGGGTCATCTTAGTATACAATGCCTCTCCCTGGTGGGCGGCTTCCTTGTGTATAAAAAGGATAAGGGCCATTATATTCCTTTGTATGCGGTCATCTTGTCATTGATTTGCCAATGCACATGATAGAGGTATAGCAAACGGTATACCACAGCGTGTAGGCAATGATATTTAATTATTTCAAATAGTTGTGAATATATGAATGACATGAGCGGTGCCGCATGCCCGGGAATGATCCCACGATTTTTGCTGGCAATTCAGAATATATGGCTGAATTAATTCAAGAAATTTAAATGTTTTATGATTTGTCTTAAATATGGGACAGTCGCAAAGAGGGGACAGGGCGCCACTGTTTTTCAGATTTTGAGATCATACTGGTGCATCAGCCGATATATCTGGCTGCGGGAAAGCCCTGACCGGCGGCAGCAGTCGGCAATATCTCCCCGGGTGGCGGATACCAGGTCCTGTAGATAGGCATGTTTCATTTTTTCCATATACGCTTTGAATGGTAAAGGACTGCCCGAAGGTGTCGGGCCTGCGGCATCAGTGGACGATGTCGTGAATTTTTTACGGACATGAAATGCCCGGACAGGTGCGGGAAGGTGCCGGGCAAAAAGGGTGTCCCCGGCTCCGGCATCGCTGCAGACCAGATCCAGGGTGTTGATCAGTTCCCTGATATTTCCCGGCCAGTCATAGCTCTTCAGTTCCTCCAGAAAATCCTCGGATATGGTCAGCTCTTTCCCCTTTGATCGGTCATATTTCCGGGACAGGTGGGCATGTACCAGGGCTGGCACATCACTGCTGCGGGATTTTAAGGGCGGAAGATGGATATGCATGGAAAAGAGCCTGAAATACAGATCTTCTCTGAAACGGCCATCTTTCACCATATCCTTTAGATTGCGGTGGGTGGCACAAATCAGGCGAAAATCGCTTTTCACTTCATGGGACGCCCCGATGGGCCGGAATTGTTTTTCCTGGATGGCCCGCAGAAATGTTTTTTGCACGGCCATGGGCAGTTCTCCCACTTCATCCAGAAACAGGGTGCCTTTGTCCGCCATTTTCATGAGTCCGGTCCGGCTGGTATCTGCACCGGTAAACGCCCCTTTTACATGACCGAACAATGTGCTTTCCACCAGATGCTCGGGCAGGGCAGCGCAATCCACCACCAAAAAAGCGGCATGGGATCGGCTGCTGTTGGCGTGAATGGCACGGGAGAACAGTTCCTTGCCTGTCCCTGTTTCACCGGTGACTACCACGGGGAGATGATGTTTTGCCGCTTTTGCCACTTTGTCAAGGCAGTTCAGGACAGCGGGGCTTTCACCGACTATGCCCGATCTTTTAAATGAGACGGATGATTTTTGATTGCATTTTTGTCTTCGGTATTTCAGTGCCCGGTCCAGGGCAAAGGTAAATTTTTTATAGGATTCGCTTTTGGAAATATAGTCCCATGCGTTGGATCTCATGGCGAGTTCCGCTCCGTCCACATCTTCATTGCCGGTGATGATGATGATTTCAGGTGCATCCGGCATCTGCCGGATGGTATCGATGGCTGAAAGACCGTTACCATCCGGCAGGTTCACATCCAGAAACACCACATCAATGGTTTCAGTCCCCATTTTTTCCAGGCCCTGCTGCAGTGTCACGGCACAGAATGCTGCATGTCCCATCCGCCTGATCGCTTTGGCCAGGATATCGCAGACCTGGACATCATCATCAATAATCAGTACCCCGGGCCTGTGGAACGTATCTGAGAGAGAGGTTTCCATCATGTATTCCATATTATAAACAGTTTCTTTGTTCAAAGATGTCCCGCAGTTTCTTGTCCAGATCCGTTATCACAAAAGGCTTGATTAACAGACCCTTCACCCCTGCGGCAGCCATTTTTTCAACGGTCATTGTTTCACTGAAACCCGTGCAGAGCAATATGGGGATCTCCGGTCGTATCTTGAGCAGTTCATCCGCCAGTTTGTCCCCGGACATTTTCGGCATGGCAATGTCCGAAATCACCATGTCAAACCGGTCCGGGTCTGCTCTGAACATTTCCAGGGCGTCCATACTGCCATTGCAACTGGTAACCTGATATCCCAGCCGTGACAACAGCCGTTTTTCTATGGCAATCACCGGTTTTTCATCATCCACCAGAAGTATATGTTCCGTTCCGCCCACCAGAGATTCTTTTATCAGGGGGGCATCGTCTGCAGTACCTGTTTCCACCACGGGCAGAAACAGGTGAAATGTGGTGCCCCTGCCGGGTTCCGTCTGGACCTGAATGGCACCGTTCATGGCGGTTACAATGCCGTGCACCACAGACAGTCCCATGCCTGTGCCTTTGCCCTTCTTTTTTGTGGTAAAAAAAGGGTCAAAAATTTTCTCGACCGTCACTTTATCCATGCCCGTGCCTGTATCTGCCACTGACAGGCAGAGATATGTCCCGGGCTGTAAATCAGGGGAGACCGGATCCGTTGTTTCCACCTGGATCTCCTTGAGACTGACGGTCAGAGTGCCCCCGGTTTCCGCCATGGCATGATAGGCATTGGTGGCCAGATTCATGATGATCTGATGGATCTGTACGGGGTCCGCTTCCACAGGCCCGCAGTCGGATGAAAGCTCCTGTTTGATGGCAATGGTGGCGGGAATGGTGGACCGGATGAGCTTTAACGCTTCTTTGACAATGGGCTGTATTTTTATCTGGGCCAGTTCATTTTTCTCCTGTCTGGAAAAGGCCAGAATCTGGCGTACCAGTTTTTTGGCCCGGGTTGCACCGATATGGATCTGCTCGAGGCTTTTTCTGTCAGGACTGTCTGTGGGAGTATCTTCTAAAAGCATATCTGCATGCCCGATGATAGAGAAAAGAATATTGTTGAAATCATGGGCGATCCCGCCTGCCAGGGTGCCGATGGCCTCCATTTTCTGGGCATGTTGGATACGTTCTTCCGCCTGCTTGCGAGAGGTGACATCATGGACAATGGAATGCAGCAGTTCTTTGCCGTCCACTTCCACCCTGCTG
>JAZBPL010000003.1:0-4177 GCA_036351635.1 Desulfotignum sp. | reverse complement strand
ACCGGTTAAAAGCTTTACAAAACTATCCGGCAACATCAATCCCGGGATCACACCCAAGATGTTTGTCCGGATTTTCACACGCAAAATTTTTCTCCCGGGTATCCACATGGCCTTCATCCCGTTCATTGTCGCTTTCAATATAATTATCATCTCTGGAATCAGTCATTTTATCACCTCATATGGATGGGTTATTCAAAATATTATCAGTGACTGCAACCATATGTTAGCCACGCAAAACAAATAGTCAATACCCTTATTCAATAATTTTATCAAAGGTCAGATCATGTAACCGGATATGCTGTTCCAGGGCATCCATGCCGATCAGGGATTTGTCTGAAAAAGGAATGGTCTGGACGGGAACGCCGGGGAACAGGGTTTTTAGGGCCGGTGCCGCAACGTCCGCCTTTATCCGTTCATTACAGATCAATCCCTTGATTTGGATATCCAGCCGGTCCAGGTGGTCAATAACCCGCCCTGTTTCAGCCACAGAAAGGACATCCTGGTTAAACACCACATAAAAACAGGTCTTTGCCGGATCTTCAAACAACGCTTTGAGCTGCAGATAATCTGACTTTATCTCCTGAATCCGGTGCAGTACCTTATCACGCTCAAATTTTTTGCCGGCCAGCGTGATCCGTGAGATGATCTCTTTTTTCTTGTTAATCTGAATCCGCAGTTTTTCAAGCTGATCAATCCATGTCAAAGACAGGGCAGGCAGGTTGAAAAAGCGCAAAGACAGGGCCGTAGGCGGCATGTCAATCACCAGGTAATCAAAGTCGGCGTACCGGGTTAAAAGGTCTGTGAACGCGGTTATCAGGGCATATTCTTCCATACCCGGAGAAAATTTTAAGATATCAAAATAATGGTCCAGGTTGAATGCGGTGAGATAGGCATAACTGGCTTTGACGTTTCTGGCGGTTTTGGCCAGATACCGTTTGATCTGTTTATTTGTGTCGACCTGGAGCACCTCAAGGCAGGGACCCATGGTGCAGGCTTTGTCAGAAAAAAGGGTTTCAAAAATATCTGCCTGGTTATGTGCATCATCAAAAGAAGCCAGAAGCACTTTTTTGTTTTTTTCTTTCAATACCAGGGAAACAAGGGCAGATGCAGTGGATTTGCCGGTGCCGCCTTTGCCCAGGAAAAACAGTGTGCGGAGATCTTTCATGGGTCTTATGAAATATCAAACACGGAAAACAACCTGGACAACGGTTCGTTTGACGTGTTCATCCTTTCAAGCAAAAGCTGTAGATCCTTTTCCATCAATGGCAGAAGGTCCATACTGAGGTGTGCCGGCGGGGAGGGCATGCCGAT
Organism: Desulfotignum sp.; assembly: GCA_036351635.1. GTDB lineage: Bacteria > Desulfobacterota > Desulfobacteria > Desulfobacterales > Desulfobacteraceae > Desulfotignum. Next base: position 2,866 of record JAZBPL010000003.1, on the reverse strand, counting down.
AAACGCCCCCTGGACCAGCAGGGCAAAAATATACTCCAGCTCCTGGCATTCCGCTTCAATGGTATGGACCGCCTTGTTCCGGGCCACCTCATCTGCTGCCTGCCACAAGCCGGCGATCTGTTTTTTAATCCTGCCGAAAATCTGCCGAAAATATGTGTGCTGACTGGTCATGTCACCCTGAATATCTTTTTGTCGAAGCCAATGCGCTTTTGGGATGGATAGTAATAATACAGCGCATACAACCCCATTAAAACAATGGCGGCGGCATAGAACCTGGGAAAATCACAAAAAACCGCCACAAACGCCAGATACGGGGTTATCTGGGAAATCCACAGAAGCCGGCGCTGAAAAGCCAGAAACTCAACGGTCCTAACCGTCTGCTGGCTTCTGACGGAATGGGCAAACACGGTCCGCAAAAAAAGCGGGCCGGCAATGGCGGTAATGGCTGACACAACAAAAAGCGCTGCCGGGAGCATTGCCGGTAAACTAAAACCGCCCGGAGCAATCAGGTGCAGTGATTTTGCCGGGCCCAGGGTGAGCAAAAGGCCCAGGGCCGGCAACACCATTAAACCATATTGTTTTTGAAGTGTTTTGTGCATATTGTGTCAGGATCGGTATCAGGCCTGCAAATCAGCAGGCCTGATACCGAAAACAGGTGCATATTATCTGTTTTCTGAGGCGATCCGGTTTTCCGGGGTGATGTTGATAAACCGCAGGAACCCTTCCACCGTGATCCAGACAGCCAGTATCAGGATAATGGCATTGACCACCTGGAGCAGGGTATTGTGTGCCGTACCAAAACTGCCCTGGTTCAGGATCAGGGCCCAGATGGTCATCACCATCATGAACAGGGCAGGGATGCCTGCTATCATCCATTTAACCCCGCCCTTGTCTTTAAGATAAACCGTAATGATGATCAGGGCCAGGCCTGCCAGGGTCTGGTTTACCGCACCAAACAGAGGCCACAGCTTCAGGGCCCCGTTTCCGCTGGGGCCGCTTGCAAAAGCCAGAAGCAATGCTGTTCCCACAGCTAAAAAGGTGGTGATATATTTGCCTGTCAACGCGGTGAGCTTCACACTGTCAAACAGTTCAGACAAAATATACCGCTGGATCCGGGTGGCGGTATCCAGGGTGGTGCCGGCAAAGGATGCCACAAACACCCCCATGATGACAACAGCAATGCTGGCTGGTATGCCAAAAGCGGCGAGCATGTTGGCGGACCCGTCCACAAACGCGGCCACTTTTGATCCCAGGCCTGCCGCAGCGGCCCAGGAAGAATAATGGGTTGTCCAGGCAGCTACCCCCACCAGGGTTTCACCGGATTTGGTCACATACCCCATGCCGATACCGGCGGACACAGCAACAATAACCAATGTGGCAAGGGCGCCTTCCATGAGCATGGAGCCATATCCCACAAACAATGAATCGGTTTCATACCGGACCTGTTTGGCGGACGTGCCCGAAGACACCAGAGAGTGGAACCCGGAAATAGCGCCGCAGGCAATGGTGATAAACAAAAAAGGCCACATGGGCGGGGCCTCTGCCGGGGACATCTGAACCGCCGGTGCCACGATTGACAGGTTTGCAAAAAATGCGGAAACAAACACCCCGATCACCAGCAGCGCCATCACGATCATGAGCTGATGGGAATTGATAAAATCCCTGGGCTGCAATAATGTGGTGACCGGCAGGGTGGAAGCGATAAACGCATAGATCAGTAACAGGATTGTCCATACACCTGTGGGGGGAATCCCCGCAATGGTCGGCATTTTGATGGGCAGAACCGCACCTATGAACACGGTGACATACATGAGCACCACGGCAATTATGGACCATGTGATGATGCTTTTGCCCTGTTTGTAAATGGCATGACCCAGATAAAGGGCAATGGCAACCTCACACCAGACCGGCAGAACAGAAGTGGGGTACATGGCAAAAACCACGGCGATCACCAGGCCGAAAATGGCAATCACAATCCACAGTTCCAGAAAGACAATCAAAAAAAAGAAAAACCGGGTGCGGCTGTTGACATATTTTGATGTGTAATCGGCAATGGATTTTCCCTGGTTTCTCATGGAAATAATCAGGGCACCGAAATCATGCACCGCACCCATGAAAATGCTTCCGAAAAACACCCAGATCATTGCCGGAACCCATCCCCAGATAATGGCGATGGCCGGTCCCACGATGGGGCCTGTCCCGGCAATAGAAGTAAAATGATGACCAAAGATCACCTCTTTTTTGGTGGGAACATAATCCACACCATCTTCCTGAACAACAGAAGGCACCTCTGCCTCATGGGCCAGCTTGAAAATTTTCTTACCGATAAACCGGCCATACACATTGTACATTAAAATATACCCGATAAAGGAAATCACCATGATCAATAATGCATCCATCTTTTCTCTCCTCCCTGTGGCTGTGAGATCAAACAATTAATATGAATCACGGCAAAAGCGTTCGGATCTGTCCACTTTTGTCTGGAAAAACCACCTTTAACTTTTAAAACAGAGCAAGATAAGTGCCACGCTGTATCGCTTGCCAATTTGCCTGTGATACTCTGCTGCATGTGTTTATGGGATAAAACAAAAGGCACAAAAAAAATGCGAAACCGCACCTGATGGAAGCAGAAATGCGACTTTGGAACCAGGCGTTGACCACCCGCCGCAAATACACTATACAAAAGGGTGAACAGCCTGATGTTAACAGATCCAAGGGAGCCGGACACATGATGATGCTTCAGGGAATTGCCGGCCTGGCGGTATTTGTGGGGCTGGCCTGGATGGCCAGTGAAAACCGGGGGCAGGTGAAAATCAAAACCATTGCCATGGGCCTGGGCCTGCAGATACTGCTGGCCCTTGTTCTT
>JAZBPL010000002.1:0-21127 GCA_036351635.1 Desulfotignum sp. | reverse complement strand
TGGCGTTTCCAGGCAGATGTGCAAACGCATCGGCCAGCGCAACCGCTTTCTGCACAGTGCCGGTATCTCTTTGAAACCGGCATACCGCAGTTTTGATACCGTTCATGGATTTTCTCCTTTTGTCATTGTCTACCAGTACCGGCGGCTGAGGTCAATGTCAAAAATCCCCCTGAATATTTGCTATAGCAGCGTGCGTTTCGATGGGAAGCCCCTGGCGGAACAGTGACGTTCCGACCGCAGAGGTAATCAGAAAAATATCCCGGTGGAGTCTGGATCCAATATAAACCCGAACACCACCGGGAGTTTTTGTATACAAAGCATCTGCTATATGCTGAACAGAGACAGGGGAGACGGACAGAGCTGCTCCATGACGGCCAGGTCTTTTTTTGAACAATAGCCTTTGGATACCCAGCCCAGGTCATATCCTTTCCGGGTGATGACCTGGAGGTGGGTGTGGTAAAACCAGTAGCCGTTTTCATGGAAATCGCCGATGCAGGCAAAGGCCTCGCCCGCTGCAAACCGTTCTCCTGCAGCAGGCAGCTTTTCCTTGTTCAGATGGCCGTAAAGACTGTAAAAGGTTTCAAAGCCGGGGCTGTCATGCCGGAGCAGCACATTGCCCCCGTAATTGCCCTGGCCTTCTTCATACCCGCTTTCCTGGACCACACTGTCCAGGGGGGCATGCAGCGGGGTACCCAGGTCCACGATGATGTCCAGGCCCAGGTGAAAATAGCGGGATTCTTCCTTCATCTGGGGATAGTGGGACAATATGGTTTCCCTGTCTTCCAGGTAGGAAGCCAGCCCCCAGGAATGCCGGCCTTTCATGGTCCGGTCCAGCCATGCCTGGAAGGCTTTCTGATCCATCACATCCACTGCATCGAACACAGAAGACCCCACAGACAGGTCCACGATCAGGGGATTGCCTTTCAATCCCCTGAACACCGGTGCAATCTCAACATCTTCACAATAGGCGATATACGGGTATCTCATGCCATGTTTCCTTATGGGTGTGGGTCAGGCCTGCGTTATTGGCATTATCTGTGCCTTCCTGTGGTTCACAACGGCTCTGTTGGATAACGCCAATAACACAAGCCTGACCCCGTTCTCTGATAATCAGGTTATCTGTTTCATTTTTTAGTTATGACACCACAAAATCATTGGTTTTTATCATCCCGGACACAGGCACCACCGGGTGGCCGTCATCTGATACAACAACCCCTTCAGGATACTGAAACTGCGGATCCATGCTTTTATAATACACCGCATCATAACAGCCCAGCTTGACCTTCACGGCATCGCCTTCCCGGATAAAAGAGGATGTGAGACCGTAATCCACCTCTCCCAAGGGGGTGGCAATGATATACCGGGGAATTTCTCTGCCAGACCCTTCCCGCCGGACCCTGGTGGCAATGTCGATGACATCGAAGGAATCGATGGGATGAGCCGTATTCCATTCTGCCTGCACCGGCAGGCCGGCCACGTACAGGTGGTGAAATTCAATGCCGGCACTGCGCAGGGTATAGGCCAGGTCATGGATCTTTGCATCATTGTCATTGACCCCTCCCAGCAGGGGCACATTGGCATACACTGTGATGCCTTTGTGATTCAGGCGGCGGGTGACGGTGGCATGATCCTGTGTCAGATCCGCATCCACCACAAACCAGGTATCGATTTCCAGGCGCAGGGGGTCTACCACGGACAGCCTGTTTATATCTCCCAGGACATTGACCTTTGACCGGGTATAGGCCAGCGGATCAGTGGCCAGCTTCATGGACCGCACCCGCAGGGCATTGACATGGGGAATTTTAGCGAGCTGTTCAGCCATATTCCGGATTTCAAACAGATTGTCCACCGCCTCTCCTGCCACCAGGACATCGGTTATCCGGTGATCCTTTGCAATATAGGCCATTTCAGCATCTCCTGCCCAGGGCTGGATGCACACCCGGGTTTCATGCACCCGGGACAGGCCGGCAAGGCCGGTATGCACAATGGATGTACCAGTCTGGAGATTTTCAACCAAAGATGCCTGGAGGCGGTCCAGATCTTCCGGGGATGCCAAAGGATTCACCGGTGCCGTCTTTTTGGGGCGGTTGCCCACCAGGTAATCATCATTGCCGATTTTGGCCATGTACTGGATATCAATGGTGCCTTCGTCATTGACCCGGATATTGGTCAAAGAATTGGCCAGGGGTGCAAAAGCCTTGAAATATGCCGGTGTATAGGGGGTCCTGATCCAGATGAAATTCTCATTGTCCGCCACTTTTTCCACGGCCCAGCCGCTGGTATACCAGTCCATTTTGCCGATGGGCGTGGCGGTGCAGATCCTGGGGATCACCCGGTCGGACAGGTGGGCCCGCAGGTGCATGGCCATGTCAATGCCGTCGGAAAGCGGCTTCCAGTAAATGGAATTGCCGTGAATCGGACTGCACGGAATATAGATATAGTGCAGTTCGGCCCCGGCCCCCCGCAGCAGGCTGAACAGGCGCACCAGTTCCGGACCGGTGTCGTTGCAGTCGCTCAGAAAAGGGGTCTGGATGTACACGGCGATCCCGTTTTTCACCAGATCGGAGATAATGTCCAGGCTTTCCGGGGATACCTCATCTGGATGAATAAAATGGGTGGCCACTTCCATGCGCTTGCCGTTCCGGTTCAGCTCCAGGCTTTTCTGTTTGACATATTTGAGATAATCCCCTTCCTTTTCCAGGAACAGTTCCGGATAATAGGCAATGGAACGCGTGGCCAGGCGCAGGGTCTGAACATGATCCACTGCCATGAGACCGTCAATGGCGGCAGCCATGTTTTTTCTGTTCAGGAAGGGATCACCGCCGGTAATAACGATCTCCTTGATGGAGGGGGATGCTTCCACATGGGCTACGGCTTTCATCACATCTTTGGGGGTGGGATTTTTCTCGTTCCTGGAATCTTTGTGTTTTCTGAAACAGAACCGGCAGTAGACCGGACAGCTCATGTTCAGCAGAAAAATTACCCGGTTCTGGTACATCTGCTCCAGCAGGCCTTCATGGAACTGGCCGATCCAGGTATTGGTGTGGCCGATATTTTCCAGTTCCTCCACAAAGGGCAGGTACTGGTAGGCCACGTCTTTTGACACCATCATCTGCCGGACGGTATGCCGGGACAGGCGTACCGGATATTTTTCAATCACCGCCTGGAGATCAACCCGGTCAGCATCTGGAATTGCATGGTTGGTCACCGCCACCAGCTGGTCTGTGTTTCGCACGGACACATATCCATGGCCGGTAATCACCTGCTCCAGTATGGCCACCAGCAGCATGTGGGGCAGTGTTACCCCGTTGATGGTCAAAGTCTGCCCCTCGCCTTTGGCAATGGCGGATAATACAGCCTTGAAAAAGTCTTCGGCATATCCCTCAAACCCGGTGGCGGCCAGGAGGTTTTCCCATTTGGTCTGACCATTTCCCTGTTTGATGATTTTTACAAATTCGCTGCCGCAGAACTGGGCATTGCCGTAAATTTCCAAAAATTCCCGGGCACCTTCCTCCAGTTGAGAAAGCGGCACAGATTTTTGTTCATTTGAATAAGCAAACCGAATCTCTATGTTTGTGTCTGTTATGGTTCTGTTCGTTTTCATGTCACGCCTCTTTTGCCTTGTATAAATAATAGACCGTATCTCTGGGAAACCCGTATCCCATGACCTGGCCCAGCACTTCATCTTCGTTGCCCGTTCCGATGCACACCACCAGATATTCTCTTTGCAGGTCTGCATCCATGACCTTTTTCCAGGTGTAGGCATGTGCCGCAAAATAGGCATATGCTGCATGTGATGGATCAAAAAGCGAGCCATCTGCCTGTTTCAGGTCATTTTCAAAAATAATATAACTGGCCCCTGGATCCAGGGTTTGTTTGATCCACACAAAACTGCCGTGGATGGGGCTGTTATGATACTTATCCGTCACCGGAGGTCCATACCCTCCTTTGCCGCGCACAATTCTCCTGTAAGAACGGCGCAAGGCGCTATCCATTCTTTCGTAATTCCTGCACAAAAAAACTGCTGTGCTATGTCATAATTTCAATAATCTGCAGTGGAACGGATCCACCCGGATAAAGACCTCGTCACCCCGGCGATACGGGCTCCGTTTAACAAAATTGATCACATGCAGCAACTGGCCGTCGGGAAGTTCCACAAAATAGCTGACTTCTCCCCCCATATAGCTGCGGTCCTTTATCGTACCGAAAAAATAGTTCATGCCCTCTTCTTTTTCATAATCCTTTTTGTATCCCAGGGTCATTTTCTGGGCCCTTATAACGATCTCAGCTTTTTCCCCAACATCAAATTCCCCCACCGGACTGGCAATGCAGATGCTGCCGTCTGCCAGTTCAGCTTCATAATTGCCGTTTTTCCGTGTTTTCACCCGGGCGCTCAGGAAATTGGAATGGCCTAAAAAATCGGCCACAAAATGGTTGACGGAGTTGTTGTAAACCTCTTCAGGTTCTCCTTCCTGCTGGATAAATCCGTCTTTCATCACCACTACCTTGTCGGACATGGACAATGCTTCTCTCTGGTCATGGGTGACAAAAATCGTGGTTACCCCCAGTTCCATCTGGAGGTTATCGATCTCCCGGCGCATGTCTTCTCTCAGGTTTTCATCCAGGGCAGACAACGGTTCATCCATGAGCAGGACATCCGGCTCGATGACAATGGCCCGGGCCAGGGCGATGCGCTGCTGCTGCCCCCCTGACAGCTGGGAGGGCATCCGGTTTCCCACCCCCGGCAGCCGCACGGTTTCCAGGGCTTTTTCCACCTTTTCCTTCATCACGGCTTTAGACACATCCCTGTATTTGAGGCCGAATGCCACGTTATCAAAAATCGTCTTGTGGGGAAAGAGGGCATAGTTCTGGAATATCATACCAAGATTGCGTTTGTGGATGGGGGTATCGTTGATGCGCTTTCCCTTGATGAATATGTCTCCCCGGGTAGGGGGTTCAAGCCCTGCCAGCATCCGGAGAAGCGTAGTTTTCCCGCACCCTGACGGACCCAGCAGGGTAACAAAGGACCCCTCAGGAATATCCAGATCCATGGGCTGCACTGCCACCAGATCACCAAACCGTTTTTCAATACCCTGGAACCTGACAAAGGCCGGGTCTTTTGCGTGTGTCAAACCAGTTATCTCCCAATTTTTATGGAAAAGGCCCCCGGCAGCCATGCCGCCGGGGTACCAGGTTCATTAAGTTTAACCGTATCAGGCGCCGGCTATAATCCTGTCCCATTTTTCCGCCCATTCCAGCTGGTGCTTGTTCCAGTAGGCAGGGTCTGCAAACAGGTAGCCATTGAGCTTGCCTGTGGGGTCAAAGGCCGGCAGTTTTTTAACATCTTCGGGCATCTCCACTTTGGTGGGATCCAGTGCCGGCGGATATTTCTGTCCCTGGGCCACGGCGATGGCAGCTTCCGGCTCCAGCATGAAATTGAGCAGTTTCTGGGCCACTTCCAAATCCGTTCCCTTGAGCACATACATGTATTCCATCCATGAATAGGTGCCGTCCGGCGCCAGGTATCCGATGGAATGCCCCTGATCCTGGAGGGCAGCCACACGGCCGGACCATGCCACAGTGGCATAAATTTCACCATTGGCCAGCAGACTCATAAGTTCTGACCCGGATGCCCAGTATTTTTTCATCATGCCCCGCTGTTCTGTCAGAACATCCCATACCGCATCCAGATCTGTTATGTTGTTGGGGCTTTGTCCGGTATGCAGGGCCGCATACCACATGTTTGTTCTGAAATCACCGCCCCAGGAGCCCAGTTTGCCTTTCAGGCTCTTGTCATAAAGAAGGGAAGCACCCAGTTCTTCCGCTTTTTCCTTTGAAATATGTTTTGTGTTATAGGCAATACCGGTCTGGCCCAGGTCATAGGGAACCGCAGACAATGTGCCGTTGGTGATGCCCCGGAGCGTATCGGTCATTTTTGTCATGACATTCTTGAGATTGGGAATTTTGCTTTCATCCAGAACCACCCCGAATCCCAGGTCTGTATACCGGGCATAATCATACACAGCACTCAAATGTGCAATATTAAATTCTCCGCCGGGTGGATAGGAGGCCTTGACCTGGGTTAAAAACGCATCCATGCCGGTGAATGCCGCATCAATGACCTCAATGCCCGTGGCTTTTGTGAACGGATCAAAGGCAAACTTGCGCAATGCCTCTGATGTGGTCCCTCCCCAGGAATGGCAGGTAATTGATTTGCTTGCAAAGGCCTTATCGATAAGACCGAAGGGGCCGCCTGCCAGCCCTAAAGCTGCACCGGCGATACCGGCAAATTTGACAAAATCCCGCCGGGTGATATTCCCGTTCCGGTAATTTTCGTACACATCATCCAGCCGTTTTTTCACATCTTCTCCCATTGTCTTCTCCTTTGTTTCTTGCGTTAAAACACCTGATATGCACCTGCACCGTCAGGTGCTGTTATATCCGATCAGGGGGTGTTTCCCCTTGCAAACCGCCGTGCCACATAGCCTGCCGCCAGGGGAATCGAAACGGTCAACACGATCATGACCGCACCCAGGGCGTTAATTTCCGGGCTGATGGATGTCCTGAGCATACTGAATATCTGGACCGGCACGGTCTGGTTCTGGGCGGTTGCCCAGAACAGGGTGGCGGTGACATCATCAAACGAAATGGTAAAGGCAAACAGCATGCCCGCAAAAACAGCCGGTGCCAGCAGCGGGAAGGTGATTTCCCTGAAGGTCTGGAACGGGCTGGCCCCCAGTGACAGGGCAGCTTCTTCATATTCACGCTTGATCCCCACCAGCCTGGCCTGAACAATGAGCAGCACATAGGGCAGGGTGAGCACCACATGGCCGATAAGCAGCAGCGCAAAGCTTTTGGGCTGCTGGAGCCACCGGATAAACAGCAGCAGGGCTACCCCCAGGATTACCTCCGGGATCATGATGGGGGCTATGAGCAGGGTATTCAAAAATTCTTTTCCCTTGAATTCATACCGGATAAAGGCCAGGGCCGCCGGGACGCCGATGGCAGTGGAAAATATTGCAGTGAGCGAACCCAGCACCAGAGAGTTTTTAAAGGCCTCCAGGATGGTGGAGTTCTGGGAAAGCTTGACAAACCATTTAAAGCTGAATCCCTCCATGGGAAAGGTACCGAACTGCTGGGGGTTGAAGGCCAGTATCACCACCGCCACAATGGGCGCGAACATCCAGACATACACCAGAATGGTATAGAGTTTTATCAGGGTCCAGCCGGAAATCAGTTTTTTCATATCTTTTCCCTTTACCCTTTGCTCAGGGATTTGAATATCTGGTTAATGCCCATGTACCGGTTATAGGTATAGACGATGATGACCAGCAGCAGCAGGAGAATGGCGGAAATCGCCGACCCGAACGGCCAGTCCAGGGTGCCGATGACCCGCTTGAAGATCAGGTTGGCAATCATTTCATTGCCCGGCCCCCCCAGGATCATGGGCGGCAGATAGGTGCCGCAGGTGAGAACGAATACCAGAAGACACCCGGCACTGACCCCGGGCAGACTCAGGGGCAGGGTTATTTCCCTGAATGCCTGCCATTCCGTGCACCCCAGGCTTTGGGCCGCCTCGGTCAGACTTTTGTCAATACCATCCAGACTCACATATATATTTAAAATCATGAACGGCAGCAGATACTGGATCAAGCCCATGATCACTGCCCCTTCATTGTAGAGCATGGGAAGGGGAGCGGAGATAAGGCTGTACTTTAACAGCAGGTGATTGATGAGACCGGAATCTCCCAGGATGTTGATCCAGCTTAAGGTGCGTATGATAAAGCTGATCCAGAAGGGCAGCATCACCAGAATCATGAGAAAGGGTTTTAAGCGGGATTCGGTGCGGTAAAAAAAATAGGCGGGAATATACCCCATGACCAGACAGAGAAAAACGGTTTCCAGGGCAACCCGGATGGTATTGAGCAGGATAACGGGATAAAAGGAATCAGCAAAAAATTTGGCATAATTGCCGAACTGAAATGCCGGGATATCCATGCCGGAGGGAGCCCTGAGCCAGAAACTGTACACCACCACAAAGCAGACCGGTACGATTAGCAGCAAAAACACGGCTGTCAGAGAAGGTGACAGCAGCAGCCAGGGTTTCCACGGTTTTTCTTTCATAGATCAATACCTTATTGGATTTTTACACATTCATGCAGCAGATATATGAACAATCTATTACCAGCCACTTTTATCACAATACAATTTAATACAAGATATATGCCATGTAATAAGTTTTATTCATAACTAACTGGAAAAAATACACATAATGACTCTACAATAGGTATGAAAAATTTTTGGCTCCGGGCATTTGATTTATATTTGAATCTTTAAAAAGGCAACAGCTTGAATTGACAGTGCTTTTGATTTGATTTGTTTTTGAATCAAATAGCATTTCCTTCGAGTGCCATGATAAAAGAACCTCCCCTCTATTTGATTCAAAAACAAATCAAATAGAGGGGGCCTGGATATTTCAGGCTGTCATGGCAATACCGTGTTTTTTTAATTTTCTCACCACCGTGGGCTGGCTGATACCCAGAAAGGCGGCTGCTTCCCGGGTAGTTCTGCACCTGGCGGCAGCCTGCATGAGCATGTCATGTTCCACCGTCTCAATGGCCTGCCCTAGGGAGATACGGGCTTTGCTGAATCCTGATCCGGCCGCCGGCGGGGTGGGGGCTTCCGTAAAACGGATCAGATAATCATCCAGCTGCCGGCGGTCACACATGGCCACTGCCTGTTTAACGATATTAATCAATTCCCGGACATTGCCGGGAAAAGAGTGGGATTTCAGGGCCTGCAGGGCCTTGTACCCGATGTGGGCCCGGCGGTTGTATTTTTTGTTGTACCTTTTCAGGCAGAGCCGGGTCAGCTCCAGAATATCTTCAGGGCGGTCCCGCAGGGGCGGGATGGCAAGGGTAAAGGTGTTGAGCCGGTGAAGCAGGTCCAGGCGGAACTTTTTTTTACGGGTCAGCTGCGCTAAGTCCTGGTTGGTGGCGGCAAGTATGGAACAGTCGATTTTTTTGGATTTTGTGCCCCCCACCGGCATAATTTCGTGGTCATCCAGGTATTTGAGCAGCTTGGCCTGGACCCCGGGAGACAGTTCACCTATTTCATCCAGAAAAAGCGTGCCCCCGGCAGCCAGTTCAAACAGACCGGCCTTGCCGGTTTCCCTGGCTCCGGTAAACGCCCCTTTTTCATACCCGAACAGTTCCGCTTCCAGCAGGTTTTCCGGCAGGGCTGCACAATTGATCTGGATAAAAGGGTTGCCGGAACGCTGGCTGTGTTTGTGGATGAATTTTGCCAGAAGTCCTTTGCCGGTCCCGGATTCTCCCTGGAGCAGGATATTGGAGGCACCGATGCGGGCCAGCTTGAGTGCCAGGTGCACCGCCTGTTTCATGGAAGGGCTCTTGGCCACAATATTGTTGTCTTCCAGTTCCCGCAGGGTCAGTTCGGTGAGCTCTTCCCGCATCTTTTCCGATTCCTGGCGGACCTGGGCCAGTTTTTGCTTCATATCCCTGATAAGGGAGATATCCCGCTCGTTCACCACCACATAGGCAATTTCCCCGGCATGGTCAAACACGGGGGTACCGGTCACCAGCAGAGAGTAACCGGATTTCGGGGTGGTCTGGACCAGACTGACCTGGCGCCGGGTCTCCAGGACCTCCTGGGTGGCGGACCGGTTTATCTGTCCTTCATTCACAAGGGTCCTGACATCCTTTCCCAGAACCTCTGATGCCTTTATGCCGTTGAGCCGTTCCGCTGCCTGGTTCATTTTCAAAATCCTGCCCTGGCTGTCACAAATCAGCAGGCCGTCGGCAGAAGTTGTAAAAATGGTTTCCAGAAAAAACAGGTCCTTATTCTTCATACACGATCTTCCCGTTGAAAAGGGTCAGCTTCACCCGGGCGGCGGCAATGTCATCCGGATCGATCATAAAGATATTGCGGTCCGTCACAATGAGGTCGGCCAGTTTCCCTGCTGCCAGACTGCCCAGGAATTCCCCTTCGCCGGCCGCCATTGCCGGGGTGAGGGTATAGCCCTTTACTGCCTGGTCCACTGTCAGGCACTGGTCCGGGTACCATCCCTTTTCCGGTGTCTTGTTCATGCGTTTCCGGGTGACAGCGGAATAAATTCCGCTAAAGGGATTGGGGTCTGCCACAGGGGCATCGGAACTGAACATGGTGGGAATGCCCGTGGCCAGAATATTTTTAAAATTATAGGCATATTTGCCCCGTTCCCCGGCACACTGGTCGATCATGGAAATATCCAGGCTCATGTTGTTGGGCTGGCAGGAGACAGCCAGGTTTTTCAGCCTGTCCAGGGCTTTTAAGTCCTGGGGCAGAATCATCTGGACATGTTCCAGCCGGTGGGGAATGCGGCAGCGGCTCTGGTGCAGCGCCTCCACCCTGGCAAACACAGCGATCACCTCCTGCACGGCCCGATCCCCCACGGCATGGACCATGCAGGAAAGACCGCTTTTGTCCGCCTGAATAACCGCCTGTTCGATCTCCGCCACCGGGGTCAGGGGCATGCCGCAGTCAGCATCCAGATAGGGTTCTGTCACCCATGCCGTGCGGGCCCCCATACCGCCGTCACTGAAAAATTTCAAATGCCCGATGCGCAGCAGATCATCCCCGAATCCGGTACACAGCCCCAGTTCCACCGCCCGGGCAGTCATTTCACCGGGCAAGGTCACATGACACCGCAAGGCAAGCTTTCCGGCAGCATGCAGGGCCTGCCACGCCTGCAAAGCAACAGCCCCTTCCTTCCCCCCCATGAGCCGGATATCATGGATGCCGGTCAAGCCAAGGGTATGGGCATGGGCCATGGCTTTTTCCATATTGTTCAGCAGCTGGGCACGGGTCAGTTCAGGTACCACACTGCGGATCATGTTGGGGGCCATCTCCTTGAGAACCCCGGTGGGAAATCCGCTGCCATCCCTTACAATCACCCCCTCCTCCGGATCAGTGGTCAATGCATCGATGCCTGCCAGGGACAGGGCCATGGAGTTGGCCACTGCCAGGTGCAGGTCACACCGCCAGATGCACACCGGGTTGTCCGGGGCAGCCCTGTCCAGATCCAGGCGGTCCGGCATGCGGTTTTCCGGCCATTCCGATTCATTGAATCCCTGTCCCAGGATCCACTGCCCCGGCCCCAGGAGAGCGGCTTTTTCACTGACAGCAGCCTGCATGCCGGCAAAATCCCTGGTTTTTGCAAAATCTATGCTGTTGAGGTTCACAGCCCATTCATAAAAATGAAAATGGGTGTCAGTGAACCCGGGCAGCACCAGTCTGTTGTCCAGATCCAGTATACGGGTGTCGGGCCCTGCCATGGCCAGGATGGCGGTATCGTCCCCCGTGGCAGCAATGTACCGGCCTGCTACAGCCAGGGCAGTGGCAGCGGGCCGGTTGGATGGCGGTGCAGATTTTTCCCAGGGAACATTCTGTGACTCAGGGGTGTATATGTGTGCGTTATGTAAAATCAGGTCAGGTGTCATCAAACCAGGTATCCTTTTTCAAACGGGTCGGTATCATCCAGAACAAAGTGGTGCACCCCGGTGATCCATGCCCGTCCGCTGACACGGGTGATACTGGCCGCCAGATCACCTATGCGGGTTTCTTCCACCAGCTGGGCCGTGAAGGTGGTGCCCATGGGACTGGCATTGACATAGGGCTGGTGCAGATCGATTTTGCCATAATGGTGCAGCAGGGCCAGTTTGGCTGCCGTGCCTGTACCGCAGGGGGAGCGGTCCATGTGGGATTCGCCGTACACCACCATGCCCCGGCCCCGGGCCGGGCTGCCGGTGGTGACCGTATCATAGAATTCGGTCACATCCACGGTGGTGACATCCGGCCGTTCCGGATGCATAACGGTGAGCTGGTCATTGGCTGCGGCAATGATTTTCATGCCCAGATCCACCAGCACAGACCGGTTGGCCAGAACCGGCTCCAGACTTAGCTGTTCCGTGTTCACCATGGCAAAAAATCCGCCTGCACACACCAGATCCAGACAAATTGTCCCGAACCCTTCCACCTGAACTTTCCTGTCTGTGGCAAAAACAAAGGTTGGGACCATGTCGATGGACACGGATGTCAGTTCGCCTTTTCGGACATGGGCCAGGGCAGTCATACGGCCGGAGGGGGTATCGATGCCCACCCGATGTTCACCCTCTGCCAGTGCCAGGGAACCGGTTTTGAACAGGGTGGTCACCGCCCCGATAGTGGCATGGCCGCACAGAAAAGGATATCTTCTGGCATCCATATAGATCAGTCCAAAGGCGGCATCCGGGGTGACCGGTTCTGTCACAAGGGCAGCCAGCACCTGGCGGGAGCCCCGGGGTTCCCTTGTCATCAGGCAGCGCACATGGTCATGACGGTTTTTGAAGCATGTGAGTTTTTCCATCATGGTGCTGCCGGGAATCTCAGGAACACCATCCACAAGCAGCCGGGTGACCTCTCCTTCGGTGTGGGAGTCAATGGTGGTAATAACGGGCAATTCGCCATCATACAGCTGTGAAATATCCTGGGAAAAATTCATGAAGCATCCATCCTTTGCAAAAAATGCAGGTTATTGGTCAGGGGCCTCTTCATGGGATTTTACCACCGGAATATCGGGCATCATCCCGTTGTCAGATTCTGGTGCATGGGGCATGAAAGCCGCCTGTGAGGTCTTTCCATCCACCCGGATATGCAGACCGTCTTCAAAGTGAATATGTTTCAGATAGGTGGTGGTGGTGGTACATGTCCGACACCTGAAAAAGTCATAGTCAATGAAATCTTTTGTGTTCTCAGACACCGTGACATAGGAGATGCCAAGGGAGGTGATGTTCTGGAAAAAATGGGAACCCTGGGACGGGTCTGCCTTGATGCTCTCGATGGTGGTCTCCACCATGATCCCCACATTGGAGATATCGTTCCAGGCAACAGGAATGCCCAGCCAGCGGTCGGATGATCCCCAGCGGCCAGGGCCGATGAGCACATACTTTTTACCGGAATCATTGAAAAGGCCATTGATTTTATTTATCTCTGCCGCAATTTCCATGGTTTTTGCCGGATCAAAGGTGTCAGGATCCACATACACCAGATCAGAAATATCTTTGTATTCTCCATTGCCAAGGGAATGGGTGGAATAGCAGAATGCATTTTCCCTGTCTTTTGTGGTGATTTTCACCTCCAGATTCTGCTTGTACCGGCCCATGGGCCGGATCTGGAGCAGGGAAAATTGCGGTTTTTCCTTTTCACCAACAGGCAGGTTCACGGCAAATTCCACCTCCACAGAAGACCCCATCCAGCGGCTGCCGATCCGGCTGACCTCCGACAGCAGCTGTGCCAGTGGAAAGCTGTTGTGTTTCAGGATATTGGCAAAAGTGAGAACAGGAAATCCTTTTTTCGAAAAGATATCCCTTATCCTGTTGTCCTGGACATGAAAGGTGGAACACAGCTTCTGCACCGCCGGGTGGTCCGGGGCATCCATCAGTTCCAGCTTCACCAGGGTGGGATCTTCTGCCGGATCCGCACAGAATGCATCCGGTTGTGGGAAAATATCCATTCTCAGGGCATAAAAATATTTCTGGGCGTTTTCCAGAATATCATTCACCATGGAAAACTGGGGCAGGAATTGTGGGTATTTCGGGCAGAAACGCAGGGTCTGGCCCCCTTCCATGACAATTTTTCCCAGCCCCAGCGCAATGTAGGAAATACCCTCTTCCGACTTGAGGTGGGCGATGGGATAAAAATTATAGGACTGTGCCACACCGGCAATGGACGGATAAAAATAATTTTTGTACCTGGTGCCGGTGAGTTCCTGGAGAATCACGGCCATTTCTTCGTCTTCCGTCCGGTGCATGGTGCTTTTGGCATAGGATCTGGGGGCCTTCATATAGGTGGAGGCATACACCATCTTGACAGCCATGATGAGCCGGTCCAGCCGTTTTTCCAGGCTGTCGTCCGCATTGGGCAGCATATAGGTCTTGTAAAGACCGGCAAAAGGCTGGTAATGGGCATCTTCAAACAATGAGGATGAGCGCACCGCAATGGGGTACCGCACATGGCGCAGGTACACCTTCAGGTTCTGTTTGAGCCAGTCCGGAAACCGGGCCTCTACAAACGCTTCTACCACCTGCTCATCTGTGAGTTCCCCGGGAGAGTCCAGCAGCCGGGCCAGCTTGTTGTCCTCGATGAACATCTTGAACCCGTCCGTGGCAATGACAAATGTCTGGGGGATATTGATATCCACATCTGGAAATTTTTTGATCAGTTCCTCATCCCGCTTTATCTGGGAGGCCATGAAAGCCAGCCCCCTTGCTTTTCCCCCCAGAGAACCGGTGCCGATCTTTATAAATCCGGTGTCTGAATCAAATTTTTTGGAATCAAACTCAATGACCTGGCCCTGGCGGGTCCCTCTGCGCCTGGCCCGGATACTGTCGATGAGGAACCGTTTCAGGCTTTTAGGATCGGGGAAATCATCAATGGTATAGGGCTTGAGGCTCAGTGCAAAACTGATTTCGCTGCGGGCCATGAGCCACCGGGAAAAATCATTGTTTTTTGCATGGAATGCAATGGAGGCATCTGGAATTTCAGGCAGAATCTTTTCAATGGCCCGTAGATTGCTGGCCCGGGCGATTTCATCACCATTGGGCATCCGGAAAACAAAGGCCCCGAATCCCAGGCACCCCACAAAAAAGGTTTTGATCCGGTCATTGAGGTTGGCGGAATTTTTGTTTACAAACACCGCCGGAATCTGGTGGGCCAGTTCCCGGCTGCGCTCTTCCGTGCTCAGCACAAGCAGCGGCAGATCCGGTATCTCCTTTTTAATCCGGGTCAAAAGAGTAAAGCCGGCATTTTCATCTTCTTGACCATCTTTGGGATACCGCATATCGGAAAATACGGACAGCACATAGGGTTTGTACTTTTCATACAGGGCCATGGCCTGTTCATAGGTGTGGGCCAGGAGTACCTTGGGCCTGCCCCGCATTTTGAGAAGCCGGTGCTCTTCATTGATGGATTCATCAATCACCGACTGGGTCTGAAAAACGATCTGCTTGTAAATCACCGGAAGAATCGCAGAATAGTGGTGGGGAGAATCCTCCACCATGATGACCACCCGGACCTGGGCATTACTGGTGTCAAAGGCCACATTTTTTTCATCTTCAAAGTTTTTGATAATGGCCAGCAGCAGGTCGGCATTCCCCCCCCAGATATAGGTCCGGTCAATGGCAGTAACATTTTCAAGGCAAAGATACTGGTTGATGTCACAGGTGTTGTGAAGCAGCATGTAAAAGGGCAGATCTGTATACTGCTGCTTGACTTTTTCTCCGAATTCATGGACATCCATACCGTCCAGACTGGGCATGGCCAGAATGAGGTCGAATTTTTTGTTTTCCAGGCGTTCAAAGGCTTCATCAGCTGAAGACACCCAGGTGAGCCTGGGAGGTTTTGACAAATTCAACCCTTTGTATTCATTTATTATCCGGTTGGAAAGCCTGCCCTCTTCCTCCATGATAAAGGCGTCATAAGGACTGGATACCAGCAGGATATCGCCGACTTTGTTGGCCATGAGTTCATGGTAAATCTTGATGCCGGATTCCTGGTTAGCGGAACCATCCATTTTCCCATCCTGTATCAATAGAGTTCATATTTCACAAGCTTTCCATCCAGTCCGCCGATTGTCAAGGCTTTCTTCCAGGACGGCGCCAGGGGCACATGTTTGATATATTTTGGTTCTCCAAAATACACCAGGGCAAAAGAGCGGGCGCACCGTTCCCGCAGAAAAAGGCCCAGATCCTGGTAGAACCCCTTGAGATCCTTGTCTTTTCCCATGCGGATCCCATAAGGTGGGTTGGTGACAACAAGACTGTCTGCAATGCCCGGGATCTGCCGGAAATCTGTTTGTGCAACAGACACATTTCCGCCAAAATGCAGGCCCATGAGATTGGTTTTTGCGGCAGTCACCGCATGTTCTGAAATATCACTGCCGGATATAAGACCAGGGGGCAGGGGCTGTATATCCTTTTTTGCCGCAACCTGGATATCTTCCCACAGACCGGGATTGAAGTCCGGCAGCTGCATAAACCCGAACCGGGTGCGGAACACCTGGGCCGGTATCCGGCAATAGGCCATCAGGGCTTCGGCCAGAAGGGTGCCGGAGCCGCACATGGGATCGTACAGCGGCATTGTGCCGTCCCACCCGCTCATGCGGATGATGGCGGCAGCCACGGTTTCCTGCATGGGGGCGGAGACCGATGCCTCCCTGTATCCCCGCTTGTACAACGGCCCTGTTGATGCATCTATAGACAGGGTGGCAAAGTCCCTGTGAATGTGCAGATTGATCACAAGATCCGGATCTTTGGCATCCACGTTGGGGCGGCGGTTTGTTCTGTCCCTGAAGTAATCTGCAATGGCATCCTTGACCCGCAGCCCTGCAAAATTGGAATGGGTGATCCCGGACTCAGACACATTTGCCGTAATGGAAAAGGTCTGTTTTACGGTCATAAACTCTTCCCACCTGATTTTTCTGGCTTCCCTGTAAAGGTCGTCCTTTCCTGTGCAGGCAAAGGATATCAAAGGTGCCAGCACCCGGGACAAAAGCCTGGAATGGTAGGTGATCCGGTAGAAATCCTTTTTTGCGGCAGTGAACCAGATTCCCCGAAAAACAAAGGACAGGTCCCTGGCGCCCAGTGTCAGCAGCTCTTCTCCAGCCATCTCCTTGGCAGTTTCCGCCACCTGGGCAAAATACCGGGATTCACGTTCATAAATGTATGCAAGCTTGGCAAGTTTTCTGGTCCTGCCCTGTCCTTTCTGCAGAATGCTTTTTCTGTTCACACCGGTATCCCTGACAAAGGTTGACATATCATGATTCTTTTATACCATTAATTGCCTGTTTTGCAAACGGTCCCTATCCCCAGCAGGTCTGCAATATTGGCCTTGGGGTCCTGTCTGGGCACAATCAGGCCGGCTGGACAGGTCATGAGGGTGGTGATGCCCGGCCCGTGTCCTGCCAGGCGGCAGTCGGAATGCACCACGATCCCGATGCTCACCGCCCCTTTTTTATAGGCCCTGCCATAGGAATTATCATGGTCCATCAGGGCCACGAAATCGCCGAACCGCATGCGGTCCAGATGGTAGTGCCGGACCGTGTCCGGGTCCGATGTCATGACGTCATAATCCCCTGCCCCCACATGGGGCCGGCCAAGGCCTGATCCCATGCAGGATGCCGGCACCAGGGTGGTGACCGGTACAGTCAGTTTGCCCTTGCCGTCAGGCTGAATCTGCATTTTATGCAGCAGGTCCGGGGACAGATTGAACAGCCGGATATCAGGATAATCTATGAGCGCAAGTCCCTGACCCCTTACCCTGATCCGGATTCTGTCGTCATACCCCATCTGCTCTTTTACTTTTCTGGCAAACTCCACAATGATGTGTTCCGATCCCCCGTGGTGGCCGATGACCACACCGGTTTTTCCCTTGGCATCCCCGGAAATAATCTTTGCCTCATTACCTGCACAGGCCAGAAACTGCAGAGAATTGTTGGGAAATTCATTGGGCTTGTCTGCATTGGCGGTACAGGAAACCCCGGGTTCGATATGGTCTCCGGCCAGACCGAATGCCGGATCTCCCACCCCCACATTCAGGGTGATGCCGCCGATTCCCGGCAAAAGAAACGGCACACCGTTGTGGTCCACTTTCCAGCCCGGACCCACCCTGGGGGGCCCGGGTTTACACTCCATGAACATTTCCACCACCTGGTATTCATTTGTTTTCAGCATTGTTTTCTCCTGCAGTATTGGTCATTTTTTATGGATTACCGATGTTGGATTTATCGGGACAGTTTTATCAAAAAAGGAACTGCGAAAAAGCCTGCCACGGCGCTGACGGCAAACATGTTCTCCATGCCGGCAACATCACCTATGCCGCCAACCACCACCACGGCCAGGGACCGCACAAAAAAAGAGACCATCATGAACAGGCCGTTGGCAGCAGAGGGATATTTCCCGGCATTTTCCTGAACAATGGCCAGCATCACCGGGGTGGTGGATAACACGGAAAATCCCACCACCAGCATCATGGGTATTTTATACAACCCCGGGCTATATACAAAAAGCAGCAGGGCCACAGGTGCCGTGACCAGGGCCCATAAAAGCACCTTTCTGCGGCCCATCCAGTCGGAAAGGGTCCCGGCAGACAACACCCCTGCCACACCGAATGCTTCATACAGGGCCAGGGCAGCACCGCCATACCAAAGGCTGCCGGTCTGCTGCTCCACAAACACCCCCAGAAATATGCCCATGGATGCATGCATGCATGCCCTAGCAGCCAATATGCCGGAAAGGGGCACCAGCACGTGGCGAATTTCAGTATATGCCTGTTTCAGGGAACTGGAGCGGGCAAATCCTATTTTTTCCTGCTGGGGCTCCAGGGTGAGCCACAGCAGCACAGAAGTAAAGAGCGCCAGAACCATAACCAGATAAAAATGGTCCGCCCCCAGCCACGACAGGGCTGCCACGGCAAAAATCGGTCCCAGGGTCCGGGCCAGTTCCCCGCCGGACATGAACAGGCTCATGCCACGGCCTTTCCAGGGGCCTGAATACCCGGCCACCAGCACCGGGGTGGGCACATGGTACAAGGCCACGGAAATACCGCAGAAAAACAATAAAACCAGCAAAAACAGATAAGATGGGGCCATGACGATCAGGCTCATGGGCAGGGCCGTCAATGTGGGGGCAAGGATCACCAGCCACCTGGCCACGCCTTTGTTGTCGGCGAACAGGCCGATGAAGGGATTGAAGACCGCGGGCATCTGCATCACAAAGGAAAGCAGGCCTGCCTGGCTCAGGGTCAAAGACAGTTTTTCAATAATCAGGGGCAAAAGCGGGGGCAGAAAGCTTGTGTATGCATCATGGACAAAGTGGGAAAAGGATATCAGGGCCACCCGGGGTGTATCAAACGCGTTTCGTTTCATGGTCTTTCATACCATTATATGAAAAAAAAGTAAGGCAAAAACAATTGCCGGAAACATTTAAGACTTGATCCATTATCAGATCGGTATTAGTTTTACAAGACAGCACGGATAAAACCAAAGGAGGCTCTCATGGCAGATCAGGCATTTGATGCATTTATCGTGGAAGAAACCGCTGACCGCCAATACATGGGCAGTGTAAAACACGCCCGTATCCAGGACCTGCCCGAAGGGGATGTATTGATCCGCGTGCGGTATTCCTCCCTCAACTTCAAGGATGCCCTGTCCGCCTCGGGTAACAAAGGGGTCACCCGGAACTATCCCCACACCCCGGGCATTGATGCCGCAGGCATTGTTGAAAAAAGCAATACCCGTGATGTTACGCCCGGTGACCCTGTCATTGTCACCTCCTATGACCTGGGCATGAACACGGCCGGTGGGTTCGGCCAGTATATCCGGGTGCCCAAAGACTGGGTATTGCCCCTGCCCGACGGCCTGACCCTGGAAGAAAGCATGATCCTGGGGACTGCCGGGTTCACTGCGGCCATGTCTGTTGAAAAAATCGCAGATATCCCCGCCAATGCCGGGCCGGTGCTGGTCACCGGCGCCACCGGCGGGGTGGGATCCCTGGCTGTGGCCATTCTGGCGAAACGCGGGTATACCGTGACAGCGGTTTCAGGCAAACCAGAGGCTGATTTCCTCACCCATCTGGGGGCATCAGAGCTCATTCCCCGGCAGTCATTTTTGAAAGACAACAAAGCCCCCATACTCAAGCCACGGTGGGCTGCGGTTATTGATACCGTGGGGGGAGACATCCTTGCCACGGCCATCAAATCCACCCGGGCCTGGGGAAAGGTCACCTGCTGCGGCCTTGTGGCATCCCCTGATCTGCCGATCACGGTATTTCCCTTTATATTGCGGGGGGTGTCCCTGCACGGCATCGATTCCCAGCATTACCCCAGAGAACCGAGACGCGCCTTGTGGAAAAAGCTGGCCCATGACTGGAAACCTGACAATCTGAAAGAGATGGCAACCCATATTTCCCTGGATCAGCTGAACCCTGCCATTGAAAAGATGCGCAAAGGCCGGCTCAAGGGCCGGACCGTTGTGGATCTTGGGTAATCCGCCCGGGCGCCGGTGCGTATCTGAAATGCACAGGGATCAGGACTTGACAATGGCCGTAAATCCGAATAGACAAAGAACAGACACACCAACCTTCAAAAAAGGAGACCATCATGAGCACACCGCAACATTGCCCTGGATTTGAAAATTTTAAAAATCTGAAATCCTTTACCTGTAAATGCCCCGCATGTGATGCATCCAAGGAAATTTTCTCGGATGAATTTGACAAACCCCATAAATGTGACAAATGCGGTGCAGAAATTGATTTTACCACCTGCACCTATGATGCAGGATCAGAATAACCGCCCCACTTTAATCTCAGCCCTGCCGGAAACCGTTTCCGGCAGGGCAAATTATTGGGTTTTTTTGAAAACCAGCAATGATGCCTGAAAAGCAGCCCGGACTGAAATACCGGTACAGTTTCCCTGATTTTTTATATTACAGTGCACTGCTGGCAATCCCTGTTGCAGCTGCCTTTACTGCCGTCCTGGACCGTTCCGGCGCAGCCGCCCTTGTCTACCTGCTGCTCCTGCTGGGGGCAGTCCCGGTGATGCTCCGGTTTTTCTGCACCCACTGCCCCCATTACTGCAGAGATGAAAAAAGGTTGAAATGTATTTTCTTCTGGGGAGTGCCCAAATTATTCAAGCAGCGGCCGGGCCCGCTTGGTGTTTTTGAAAAATGTCTCAGCATTGCAGCACCCGGTCTGGTAATACTCTTTCCGATTTACTGGCTGCTCCAGGCACCTGGGCTTCTCATCATTTATCTGTTATCTGTCATCGTGTTCGGGGCATCCGTCCGCCGGAACGAATGCCCCCGCTGCATTTACACCGACTGCCCGGCCAACAGGTCCACACATCTGTGACAAGCCGGAATTCCCTTTAGAAAAACCCTTGACGCAGCCGGGCAAACCCCGTATAAAACCTGACCATCAACTGCAGGTATCCGGCAAACGGAACACGGTGCAATCCCGTGACGGTCCCGCCGCTGTGATCGGAAATATCTGTTTTTCATAACGCCACTGCGCAAGCGGGAAGGCTGCAAAAACAGATC
>JAZBPL010000001.1:0-14773 GCA_036351635.1 Desulfotignum sp. | reverse complement strand
TCAACCATATTGCAACAATCCTTGATTCTCACAAACCTCAAAGATACCCAAGGTATTATAAAAATCATTTCCATTTCATTTCACAATCTTCCATGAAAGTCCACCTGAAAAAATGAAACTTTTTATCCTGCCGGGATCCACTCACCGATAGCATACCGCTCCAGGACCTCATTGAAAACATCCATGTCCTGATCTTGCAGCCAGGTATAAATAACGCCACCATCTTCTATGTGGACTCCCAGGGCCTTAAGAAAAATATGTGGTGGAGCCCCGCTGGACAAAATCAAACAGTATGTCGAGGATCTGCAAAGAACGGCCTAACGGCCGGGCGCCTTATATCCCCGACCTGAAAGAAAGGGTTTTACGGCGCTTTGGATAAATTCTTCCGGTGTTTCAGCAGGCAGTGAACAGGTACCCTTTTCACAGACATAGGCAGTGGCTTTGCCATGAACTGCTTTTTTTCCGGCAGCCAGGGGAATAATTTTTGCATTGGCAGCAGCCTGTTTTTCATCCGCTGCCACCAGAATCCGGTTGGGAACAAACTGCTTTCGGAATTTGTCAACAAAAGGCGCAGCTGCATCAAGGTTTCCAGGAGGTGTGATCAGTATAATTTCCAATGGCGTATCAAAATAATAATCCACGGCCAGAAGCATCTCAGACAAAGCAGACGGGGTATCTGTCAGCCGCTGATGAAATGCTTTAAACAGGTTTTCCGCCCGTATCCGGAACTGATCGTCAGTGGTATAGGAATACAGCCGCAGAAGATTTAAAGCCGCCACAGCATTGCCCGATGGTGTGGCACCGTCATAACAGGGTTTTTCCCGGGAAATGAGGGCCTCATGATCGGTTGCAGTGGTAAAAAAACCACCGTTTTCCGTGTCTTCATAAAATTTTTTCAGTACATCATCCAATGCCACCGCTTTTTTCAGCCACCAAATATCATGGTCAGCTTCATACAGATCAATCAATGCGGCAATAAGAAAGGCATAATCTTCCAGAAAACCATTGTGCCGAACCTGACGGTCTTTATAACTTCTGTAAAGCCTGCCGTTGGTATACAAATGATCCAGTATGAACCGGACCGCAGTTTTTGCCTGCAGCGTATATTCAGAATTACCGAATGCCAGGCCTGCCCGTGCAAATGCTGAAATCATGAGCGCGTTCCATGCAGTGAGAATTTTTTCATCCCGCAACGGTGCCGGGCGCTTATTTCTTTCTCTGAAAAGCTGTTTTTTCGATGCTTCAATAACGGTGGTCAGATTATCTTCAGACATATGCAGTTCTGCGGCAATTTCTTTGCGTTTTTTGGGGGTATGCAAAATATAGCGGCCTTCAAAATTCGGTGTCCCGCCTGCGGCATAATATTTTTTAACAATATCTGCGCGCTCTTTGCCTAAAATTGTTTCCAGTTCGCCCGGGGTCCAGGTAAAATACCAGCCTTCTTCCATGTGGCCGGAAATAGTTTTGCTGTCCGCATCTGTGGCAGAATAAAATGCACCTTCAGGCGATGTCATATCCCTGCCTGTATATGCAAGTATTTCGTTGACCACCCGCTGAAAATCCGCATTGCCCGTTGCCTGCCAGGCTTCCAGATAGGCCACCGCCAAAAGGGCATTATCATAGAGCATCTTTTCAAAATGGGGTACCAGCCACTGTTCATCCGTTGAATACCGGTGAAATCCGCCGGCCACATGGTCGTACATCCCGCCCCCGGCCATTTGAGAAAGAGAATTTTCTGTCATTTCAAGAATATCCGGATCACGTGTTTTCCAATAATAGCGCAGTAGAAATCGCACCGGCAGGCTGGAGGGAAATTTCGGTGCTCCGGAAAGACCGCCGAATCGCGAATCATAATTTTTACGGTAAAATGCAGCTGCTTTCTGCAGTATTTCTTTGCCGGGAATACGGTCCCCAGACTGGAATACCATTGCCTGACGGATGAGTTCAGTGATCTGCTGACCCGCCTTTTCCACCCGTCCGTCCTGCATATGAAAACTCTGGTTGAGTTTTTCAAGGATGGTCAGAAAGCCGGTGGCAGCCCCCCGGTCGCCGTCCCGGGCGGGAAAATAGGTGCCTCCATAAAAGGGTTTGCGGTCAGGTGTCAGCCACACGCTCATGGGCCAGCCTCCTCTGCCGGTCAGGGCCTGAACTGCAGTCATATAAACAGCATCGATGTCCGGCCGTTCTTCCCGGTCCACCTTGATGCAAATAAAATTTTCATTCAAATATCTTGCAATTTCTTCATCTTCAAATGATTCTTCTTCCATTACATGGCACCAATGGCATGTGGCATATCCAATGCTCAGGAAAACCCCCCGGTTGCGCTGCTTTGCTGCTTCAAAGGGTTCATCTCCCCAAGGATACCAGTTGACCGGATTGTGTGCATGCTGGAGAAGATAGGGGCTAGATTCCAGAAACAGCCGGTTTGTGTATCTGGCCCATCCATCAGGCCGAAGGTGTCTGGTCCGGGGCTGATAATCCCGCCCGAACAGCTTGGCAGCGTTTTCAAGTTTTTGGACCAAATCTGTATCATATGGCTCGGATCCCGGCTGGGGTGTATCAAAACACGCCGCTGACATATTTGTTATTGAATCTGACGCATTTGTCATGACATTACCTTTCGCAATACCAGCAGCATGAAACATAATGCGGCTGACTGGCTGCCTGTTCACTGATTTACACAAAAATGCATGCACATATACAACAATATAAATCGGTTATTTGAAAATGCTACTTTTCAGGATGGATTTTTGAATCAGTTATGCATTGGAACAGACGGCATCCGTTTTTAATCCTTGACAAACATATTATGAAACAATAGGTAGATTCTAAACATCATTAAGGGACCAGCTGTCTTTTTTCCTGATTGACAAAACACCTGCACCCCATTGAAAGGAAGCCCGGATGGAGGAGATGGAAGAAATTTTTGAATTACATGAATCCGAAGGCATTTATATTGACATTGGTACCCAGGTCTATATTGACATTGACGGGGTTGATTTTACGGTTACCAGTATTTTTATCGGCCTGCTGAAAAATGAATTCTTGATTGTCACGCTTCCCAGAAGGTTCACAAGTGTTAAGAACAAGTTGTATCCGGGCAGCAAAATGGTGGTGAAATACCTGTATGACGGCTGCGTATTTGCATTCCAGACCAGCGTAATAGAGATCATAACCAATCCCATCCGGACCCTTGCCCTTGAATACCCGAAAATCGTCCAGCAACGTGAACTGCGCATAATTAAGCGCAACAATGTGGTGATCCCCGGTCGGGTGGAAGCCAAAAAAACCGAGTTCCCCATCGTGATATTTGATATCAGCAAAAACGGGTGCAGGTTCACCTACCATGACGTTAAAAACATTACAACCCTGAAAGAGGGGGATCTGCTGCGGATTTATTGCCGGTTTCCGGGTATTGCTGATGAAACCGGGGCCTTGGCCATTGTGAGGAATGTCAAACGCGAACAAAAACAGATTTCCGTGGGTACCAGATTCCAGGATATGACCAGGGCATTTTTAAATCCTTTGATGCATTTTTTATTCTCCATAGAAGGCTTTGAAAGATAAGCACCTCCCGAACCATGCGGATTTGGAGATATCCGGATTATGCCAGCCTCCCCCGCTATTTGGATTCCTGGTTCTTGACAGAACGGATTTCACCGGTTTCCGCCAGCAGCTTGAACACCTTGTAGCCCCGGTCTCCCACGAACATTGATGTGCCGACCCCGCTGGCAGCGATGGGGCTTTTATAGCTGAGAACAACGATCCAGAATTTATCGTCATTTGTCAGTTCGGCTTCCTCAAACAGTATTTTTCCCAGGTCATGATCAGGATACAGTTTTTTCAAGTGCTCTATGGCCTTGGATGATGCTTCATTTACATTGATCATTTCTTTTGCCTCCGCAGGTGATCTCAACTGCATATTAATAGCGCAAAACAATATAAAAATAAACGATATCCTTACACTTTCAGGAACCGGTCTGCCTGCGGGTCAGGCAAAATCCTCTGCAAAAATTTCATCCATGGTATCTGCAATAATGTCAGCGTCCTGTTTTGTAATCACCAGGGGGGGTCTGATTTTTACCACATTGTGAAGCGGTCCGTCCGTACCCATGAGAATACCCTTGTCCCGCATGCGGTTGACAACAAAGGATGCCTCTTGGTCTGCCGGTTCCAGGGTTATGCGGTCCCTTACCAGCTCCATGCCGATAAAAAGACCCGAACCCCGGACATCTCCGATAATCCGGTATCTTTTTTTCAGAGAACGCAGCCGCTCCAGCAGATGGGCCCCCACCATCTGGGCATTTTCCTGTAAATTTTCAGCCAGGGTTATCTCCAGCACTTTCAGTCCGATGGCACACGAAACCGTATTGCCGCCAAAGGTGCTGAAAAATTCCATACCTGTGACAAAAGACTGTGCAATCTCTTTTGTGGTAACCAGGGCAGCGATAGGGTGGCCGTTGCCGATGGGTTTTCCCAGAATCACGATATCCGGCACAACATTCTGGGCCAGAAACGCATAAAAATCAGTGCCGATCCGGCCGTACCCGGTCTGTACCTCATCTGCGATACAGACCCCGCCGGCCGCCTTTACATGGTCATATACCCGGGCCAGATATGCCGGGGGAAAAATGATCTGTCCCCCCACACTGGGATAGGATTCTGCTATAAACCCAGCCGGTTTTTTGTTATTTGCCGCCAGGTTCCGGATTATTTTTTGGACCTGGTCTGCATATTTTTTTCCTGCAAGGGGATCATTTTTTTTGTACGGACCGCGGTACACATCTGCCACCGGCGCGGTGTGGACCCAGTCCGGAGGCCCTTCTCCGCCCGGACCACCGTGCTTGTAAGGACTCATATCAATCAGTGTGCTGGTGTTGCCGTGATAGGCCCCTTCCAGGACAATAAAATCCTTTTGACCGGTATGGGCTTTTGCCAGACGCACAGCCAGTTCATTGGCTTCACTGGCTGAGTTCAGAAAAAAACAGACCGCCAGGGGATCCGGCATGGTGGCTGACAGCTTGTCTGCATAAGCAATGATGGTATCATGCAGATACCGGGTGTTGGTGTTCAGGCATTTCATCTGCTTTATCCCGGCCTGGATGACGTCTGGGTGGCAATGGCCCACATGGGGGACATTGTTGTATGCATCCAGAAACTGCCGGCCGGTGTCGTCAAACAGGTACTGCTGCCACCCCCGGACAATTTTCACAGGATCATGGTACCCGATGCTCAGGTTGTCGCTGATGCGGCGGCGCCGGGCAGCCAGGGTTTCCTGTTTGGTTGGCCTGGGAAGGGGAAAGCAGCTGTCCGGAACCTGTAAGACAAGATTGGGATCCAGGCAGATCTGTGTCCACACAGCTGCCTGATCCCAACAGCAGGCAGGTGGAAATCCGCTGCCGTTTTCCATAAGGTGTGTCACCAGCTGCACTTTCACATGGGACGGCCACCCGCCGTTATCCGTGCTGGAAGCAACGGTGGCAAATGCCTGCCCTTTTTCAATTTTTTCTCCCGAAGACAGACTGGCAAGGGATCTGCGGCTGATTCCCCGGAAAATGGTATAAAAAACAATGCCCTGGGCAGGCGTATGCTCCAGAACAAGTTCTGCCCCCATATCCTCTGAGGTTCCTGTGCTTGTCACACTGTTGATCCTGCCGGCAAAAGGGGCATACACTCGGGCACCCTGGGGGGCAACCACTTCCATGCACAAATGCACACACGGGGTGATCCCTTTTTCAAGCACAGGATCTGCATTTGAAAATGATGACTGGCGCAGCCGGGATTCCTTGTACCGGCCGATACCGTATCCGGCACCTGCCTGTTTCAGCCTGGCGGACAGGTGCCTGGCAAACGCATCTGGTGCCGGCGCTGTGGGGTCTCCGGACACAAGCGGGCTGTCCACGCCAAGATCCAGCACCGTGGATGTCTCTTGCGTAAACGGCTCTTTCATCACAGGAAAACACAAATGCCGGTTTTCAGACAGCCATGCCTGCACCTGCCGGCTTCCTGGAAATGCATCCAGGCCGCAGGCAGATCTGAAAACCCCGGTTGCAAATTGCGTATCAACAGATGTCAGTTCGGGCAGGGCTTTTTTTATGGGTGCCTGGCTGATCCGCAGATATGGATCATCCGGCCGCTGTTTCTGCTGAAAGGCTGCCAGGCAGGCACTCACACACAGCCGCATGCAGATCAGGCTGAACAGCACGGATATCTCGGTTTCTTCCAGGGGATATATCCCATGATACCCTTTGATAACCAGGCCTGCAGACTGCAGGGGATCGGGCATGTCCAGCACAGCATAGGCTGCTGCAATGGCAGGATCACACACCGTATGGCTGTATACCATATCCCCGAAATCGATAATGCCTGTCACGGACTGGTTCCGGGAATACAGGTCGCTGCCGCCACCAGCCAGCACATTGTAATCATTTGCATCATTGTGGATCACACTTTTCCGCAGGGTCTGCAGCCGTGGAAGCGTGGTGTTCTCAAATTCACAAGTACACTGTTGTATCAGATCGCGCAGGCGTGTGTCTGTCACATGGGATATATACTGATTTACCACCCCTGATGCATTGGCCAGGTCCCAGTGGAAATCCCTGTGCACAGCCGGGTGGGAAAAACCGGCCAGGGCCTTGTCCATTTGCGCAAGGCAGCGGCCCAGGCCCATAAACAGATCAGGAGATCTGCGTTTGACCAGTGCCATGGGGGTGCCCTGGATATAGGATACCAGGCGCACCAGGTGGGTGCCGGTCATCTCGGAACTTACCGGCACCAGATAGTCATTGTTTCGGGCAGGCATGGTTTCTGGACAAAAAGACAGGTGCTGTCCTAAAAAATCCATGGCCTGGTGCTGGGCCTCTAAGAAGGATCTGTCTTCTGCAGCATTGGCAATTTTCAATACATAGGATCTGTCGTTTTTAGTGGTCACCAGAAAATTCTGATCCCGCTCACCAGGCAGGTGGGTCACACTGCCTGAAATTCCGAAGAATTCTGCAGCAAAAATAGCTGCGTCGATATCACTGAAAACCGGTGAAGATGCTAAGACCGACATATGTTTTCCTTTTCATAACCAGGGATAGGTGCCAGGGACCGGGTGTCCAGTCCCCTGGCACTGTTGATGAGCATTTTCGTGCAGGCCTGTTCCGGGTGGTTGATAATCGTGGCGGCAGGACCTGTTTCAATGATGCTGCCGTTGGCCATCACACCGATGCGGTCAGCCACCTTCCGGGCCAGGCCGACATCATGGGTGACAAAAAGCATGGTCAGGCCCTTTTCAATCTGCAGCCCCAGCAGCATTTTCAGCACCTTGGCCTGGACACTGGGGTCCAGAGCGGATGTGGGCTCATCTGCAATGAGCAGATCAGGTGCATGCACCAGGGCCCGGGCAATGCAGACCCGCTGAATTGCCCCCATGTTCAGTTCATGGGGATACCTTTTTAAAAATTCGGGTGCTGTGGAAAGCCGGACATCAGCCAAAGCCGCCAGAACCCTGGTGCGCATTGTTTCAGGGTCAGGCACCGGTTTCTGGATGCGCAGGGGCTCTGCCACAATGTCGAAAACCGTAAATCTGTGGCTCACCGACTGCGCCGGGTTCTGATAAATCATCCCGATTTTCGGTGCCAGGGAGCCAAAATCGGTTTTCATCCATGCATCCATGTCCCGATCCTGGAATATGCGCCGGCCCTGGTCCGGTACGACCGCCCCGGCTGCAATGGCAGCCAGGGTGGATTTCCCGGAACCGGTCTCCCCCACCAGGCAGAACACCTCACCTGCCATAAGTGTCAAATCTGTGGGGGCCAGGGCCTTTATCTTGCCAAAGCTTTTGGCCACCTTTTCAAAGGTCAGTATTTTGGCAATCCCCCCCCTGATGCAGCGCACCTGATGGGTGTCACAGGTGGTAAAACCGATGTCGCCAATGCTGCATGCCGCAACAGCCTGGGTGCACCTGGGCTGGAAAAGACACCCCTGGGGCGGGGCGTGCCCGCCCTGGTGCACCGCATCCGGTGCTGCCACATGGACATGCTCATGTGTCCGGCCGTTTTCCCGGGCATGGGCATGCACCATGCGGTAGAACGCATCCCCCCTTATCCCCCCCAGATCACGCATGCCGTCCATGAAAGGAAAGGCCCGGACCAGGGCCAGGGTATAGGGATGACAGGGCCTGTCAACCAGGTCGGTTCCGGGCAGGTATTCCATGATCCGGCCCAGATAGAGAACTGCAATGGCATCTGCCAGGTTCCTGGCCACATCCAGATCATGGGTGATGAGCAGAATGGTCTTGCCGGCATTTCTGAGATCCTGGATCACCCTGGTGATAAAGACTTTGGTCATGGCATCCAGGGCAGCTGTAGGCTCATCCAGAACCAGCACCGGTGGATCAAGAATAAGGGACATGGCCAGCAGGCCCCGCTGGACCTGGCCGCCGCTGAGTTCATGGGGATACCGTCCGGCCTGGTCTGCATCTATTCCCATGCGGCCCAGCAGGTCCCGGGCGGCGGCCATTGCTTTTTTGCGCACACTGCCTTTCTGAATCAGCGGTTCCGCCACCTGATCCAGCAGGCAGTGCACCGGATTGAAGCTGGCTGCCCCGTTCTGAAACACCATGGCAACCTGAGACCAGCGCAGCTGGTTCAAGGATGGTTCATCCAGACCCAGGATCTGTTTTCCGCCCAGTGAAATGCTGCCTTTTGTCCGGGCATTTTCCGGCAGAAGTCCCATTACCGCCTTTCCCAGAGTGGTCTTTCCGGAACCGGATTCCCCCACCAGGGCGGTAATCTTTCCCGGATGCAGTGCCAGATCCAGGCGGTCCAGGGCCAGAAGTGCATGGTCACGGTCCTGGTATTTGATGGTCAGATCTTTTATCTGTATTGTCACACTGTTTTCCTTAAACGCGGGTCAAACATTTTTTCCAGACTGATGGTCACAAAGGTGGCCCCCATGATCAGCAGGGACAAAAGCATGATGGGCGGCATCAGCCAGTTAGACCAGATATCCAGATAATAATATTGCAGCGCATAGCTGATCATCAGGCCCAGAGATTTTTCACCCGGGTCAAAAAGCCCGAGAAATGCGAGAGAGGCTTCCATGAAAACAGCCATGCGGGTTTTGGCGGCAAAATTTATCAGGTAGAGCGGAAACAGCTCCGGCATGAGGTGCCGGGCAATGATATACCTGCCTGACCCGCCCATGCGCTGCGCCGCTTTAATGTGGAGGCTGTGCTTGAGGGTCAGGGCCTGGGCCCGGACACCCCTGGCTGTGGTGGGCCAGGCCAGACAGGCCAGGGCCAGGGCCAGAACCACTGGAGACGGCTGGAAAAAAGCGGCCACCAGGATCAGAACCATCACCGAAGGAATGGCCAGAACAATGTCGGCCAGGCGCATGAGAACCTGGTCGGTCCACCCGCCGGCCCAGGCGGCAAAAAGGCCTGTCACCACCCCGAGCACCAGCCCGGCCGTGCCGGCGGTGACCCCGAATATCACGGTGTTTTGCAGGCTGAATACCAGTTCCGACAAAATATCCATGCCCCCGTCATTGGTGCCCAGCCAGTGGTCTGCAGACGGCGGACGTAAAGGGGAAAAAGAGATATCATAGGGATCATGGGGCACCAGAAACGGCCCGGCGACAGCCAGAAAACCCAGGAACAGCAAAATGCTGATACCCGTGATGAACCAGGGATCCTTACCAATCTGCCGGCCCACATCAAGCTGCATGGCCCACCTGCGGATCCAGTAAAGCATAGAGATATTCCATGCCCAGGTTGACAACCAGAACCATGATGGAAGAAAACAGCACAATGCCCTGGACCAGGGGCAGATCCCGCATGGCAATGGCATTGAACAAAAGGGTCCCCAGGCCGGGATAGGAAAAAATGGTTTCCACCACCAGGGCGCCGGTGATCATAAAGGCAAACCGCAGGCCGAACCGGGTAACCATGGGCAGCAGGGCATTGCGGGCCGCATGGGCATATCGCACCCGAATTGGCGGCAGGCCCTTGGCCCGGGCGGTCAACACAAACCAGCTCTTAAGGACCATGACCATCCCGGCCCGGGCCAGGAGAAAATTGCCCGGCAGATAGGCCAGAATCAGTGTGGCAAGGGGCAGCGACAGATGGTGCAAAACATCAGCAATCCATTGGCCGAAGGTGTGGTCTGCATAGGCCATTTGCGCCCCGGCCGCCGGAAACCACCCCAGGGTCAGGGCAAAAATCAGGAGCAGCACAACCCCGGAGCAGATTTCCGGAACACCCTCCAACACGGTCATGATACCCACCCCTGTCTTTTCCATAAGGCTTCCCCTGCGCCAGGCCGCTTCCACGCCCAGGACAAATCCCAGCAGGGTGGACAGCAGATGCGCGGTTCCCATGAGCAGCAGGGTCCAGGGAAGGGCCTGTAAAAACAGTTGGGATACCGGTGCCATAAAGGCATGGGAATATCCCCAGTCAAGGGCTGCCAGGTTACGCAGATATCCTGGAAACCCGTCTGTGTTCCGGTAAAAGGCCCGCAGTTCAGCTTCCTGCTCTGCATTGAGGGTGACATCAGAACCGGCATACATGGCAGTGACAAAATCGCCAGGCAGAAGATGGGGCAGGCGAAAGCTGGCATATGCCATTAACAGGGCTGCTGCCAGATATACCAGAACAGGTGTGGACCAGTTTTTTTTCCGGATGCGCATATTTATCTGAGCAAAGACATCTTGTTCTGGGGAATGGGAATACCCTTGCTGATGCCGCCTCTGGTGTAGAACCAGGTGACCTCTTTGCCCTGGTTAAAGGCTGCCATGGTATCAGGGTAATACAGGGATATGGCCGGCATCTGCTCTGCATACAGTGCCTGGATTTTAAAAACGATCTGTCTGCGCCTGTCAGGGTCCATCTCAACCATCTGAGCCTCCAGCAGACGGTTCAGTTCCGGGCAGTCATCAAACCTGGCGCTGTTCACCGAACCTGCCCCGTAAACCGGAGAAATCATTTCACTGAGGATGCGGGGATCACCTGCAATGCCCCCGTGTCCGGATATGGCCAGATCAAAATCCCAGTTTTTCACCCGGCTGTCCGTGGTGGTCTGTTCCTGGTTCCGCAGATGCACACGGATACCGATATCGGTGAGCTGCTTTTTGATAATCTCCCCATCCCGGTCAGCCACACGCTCTCCGGCCACGGTCAGATTGGAGGAGATCAGTTCGATTTGCAATACCTGGCCGTGCTTGTGAAAAAAACCGTCCTCCCCTTTGGTCCAGCCAAGGGATGCAATCATGTCGGCGGCTTTTTCCGGATGCCAGGGATACCGGGGGGTATCCGGGTTGTACATATCATGATCAATGCTCAGAAGGCCGTGGGATGCCGGTGTGGCAAAGCCCCGGTGTGCCTTGTCAATAATCTCCTGCCGGTTGACGGCATATGCCAGGGCCCGGCGGAAGACCGGGTCGTTAAAAGGTGCTTTTTTATGGTTAATCATTATTTTCTTGTTCCAGCCCCGTTCATTTTCAATGACGGCCAGCCCTTTTTTCTGCAGGGGTTTTGCCATATCAGGCCGGATATTGGCCAGATCCACCTGACCGGTAATCAGCGACATCATGGGTTTGCCGCTTCTGACATAAACAAGGCGCTCCTTTTTGGGCACCCCCTGGTAATAGTCTGAAAACGCTTCAAAAAGATAAGTGCCCTGGGTTTTGTTGAAATCTTTGAACATATAGGGGCCGCTGCCGATAAAGGATGAAGGATCATCAAACACAAAGGGGTCTGTGACCGTTTTCCAGATATGCTCCGGCAGCACCGGCATTGTGCCCCCGATATCCGAAAGAAATGGGGCATAGGGCTCGGCCAGATAGATCACCACTGTATAGGCATCCTTTGCCTCGGCCCGGTCCAGGGCATGGGTTGAAATCCAGCGGTAGGGGTGTTGTTTGAAATAGGCAATTGTAAACACCACATCCGCTGCTGTCAGCGGAAGGCCGTCATGCCATTTTGCCCGGGGGTTCAGGGTGAAGGCAAAGGCCATTTTTTCCGGATCATAGGACCAGGAGTCAGCCAGGGCCGGGATATAGCCGTTTTTGTCCTTCCAGACCAATGTATCAAATACCCATGACATGCGGACATAACCCGGTCCCCGGGGGTAATGGCGAAAAGGATTGGGATAGCCCCAGTCACCTTTACTGTCAGCAATGCGGATCTCGCTGCCCAGGGATGGTCCGGGAAGACAGATATGGGGTACCATGAAAACAACAGCCAATACCATTGCCGCAAGCCCATGGATACCGGTCTGAAAAAATTTATCCTTCAGGCCGGCCAAACTGGTTTGCAGCATTTTTTTTCTGAAAGCAGCAGTATGCATGCAGCGCTCTCCTTTGCAATAAAAAAGCCATGAAAACAATCCCATTCAGGATCATGCCTTCATGGCAGGTGATGTATAATATGCGTGCAGTTTCAGTTGTAACCCAGACTTCATGCCTGTATTGGGTATATTCAATACCAGAGGCAGGTCTGCCTGTCAACCGTGTCTGCCTCTTTTCAACATACACCCTGGTTTTGCAATATTTCAATAATGACAGAACATGATGACCCAGGTATCAGGACAGCAAAACGCCGGTGATTCTGGCAACATAGTTGCGGGTTTCTTCGGGCATGGGCCTTTTTTGTGCATCCACATTCCCCATTCCCCAGTTATAAGCAGCCAGGGCCAGGGGAATATCCTGATCATACCGGTCCAGCAGCTGCCGCAGATAACGTGTGCCGCCCATGATATTTTCTTTCGGATCAAACGCATCACTGACCCCCAGTTCTTTTGCTGTTTCCGGCATCAGCTGCATCAGACCCTGGGCACCCACAGGAGACACCGCATCGGGATTGAAACTGCTTTCCGCCTGGATCACCCGGTGGATGAGATCGGCATCCACCCCATAGGTTTCGGCGGCGGTAGCAATTATCTCATCCATGCTGCCGGTCCCGGAAAGTGATATTTTCGATTTTCCGGCATTTTCTGTTCCAGGATAATATTTGATCCCGGCGCCGCCATCCGGAGAAAAAGAGGTTGACAGATCTTTTTTTGACACAGCCCGTCCAATTGTTGACGGGTTCGGCAACGATGCCAGCCCCATGGAAACCATTTGCTGAAGTTCCTCCAGCATGGAGATGCCGGGGGATGATTCCACTTTACCATCCTGTGCCAGCAGGGTAAGCAGGCTTTCATTCATCTGAAGCCTCACCTGCTCATACAAGTTCAATGCTTCCTGTTTATCCAGGGTAAGCCGGGATTTATCCGGCTGCATCGCATCGGGTGCAGCCGCTTGTGAAACCTTCTGGAGCAGTTCCTGAAAACCGTTCGGTTCAGGGCCGGGTTTGTGAGAAGCGTTTCCGGCTGCTGAAACATCTTTTGAAATGGAAAAAGGATTTATCCGGCCGATCACATGGTCATAATTACGTTCCATCATGGTTTTATGTCACTTCCCGTCTTTCAAGGTCATCGAAAAAATGCGCTGCCAGGGTGCTGTCAAACAGCTATCAACCTTTTTTTTCAGTCTTTTCTGTATCGGTGTAAGCCAATATATCCACAATCAGTAAAGATTAGAACAGCAAAAAATGTACCGCTGCACAGAACGATCAAAAAACCCGGCATGCCTGTGGCAAATATCCCGCTGTATCACTACTTGAATCAAACACCCGGAGATGATAACTTGGGTCAATCAGTACAACCCCACTATGGAAGGAAACCCCATGACCCTTGTTCTGGAATGTATGTCCGCCCACCGGTCCATCCGGAAATTTACTGACAGACCCGTGGATGCTGAACTGCTTGCATCATTGATAACAGCTGCCCAGTGTACCAGTACCTCCCATCATGTACAGGCATACACCATCATTCAGGTGACCGACCCGGGCAGCCGGCAGAAAATTGCAGACATGGCCGGTCCCCAGCCCTGGGTGGCAGAGGCCCCGATATTCCTGGTATTCTGTGCCGATCTGAACCGTCTGGTGTCTGCCTGCCGCCATCATAAAGTGAACCCTGAAACCGGGTGGGCCGAGCAGCTGCTGGTGGCCACAGTGGATACGGCCCTGGTGGCCCAGAGCGTGATGCTTGGAGCGGAATCTGTCGGTCTGGGCGGGGTATTCATCGGCGGTATCCGCAATGATCCGGAACTGGTTTGTGACCTGCTGCACATCCCTGAACACGCTTTTCCGGTGTTCGGCATGTGCCTGGGGTATCCGGATGATGATCCCGCACCCAAACCCCGGCTGCCCCTGAATCTGGTGTTTCACCAGGACCGGTTTCCTGAAACAGTCAGTGACAGGGAAATGACAGCCTATGACCTTGCTATCCAGGCCTATTATGAAAAACGCGCGCCAAAACTCAGAGACCGGACCTGGACCCGGCAGATGGCGGATTTCACCGGCCAGGTTATCCGGCCCCACATGAAACCCTTTTTAAGAAAAAAGGGTTTTCCCATAAACTAGCCCCTTATCCGCAGCCCCCATGATACACCCCACATCTGAACAACAGCAGATCATTGACACGGATCCGCTCCCCGGCATGATCCTCAAAATCCTGGCCTTTGCCGGCACCGGCAAGACCACAACCCTGGTGTCTTATGCAGCAAAACGCCCCGGACTCCGCTTTCTGTACATCGCATTCAACAAAAGCGTACAACAGGAAGCAGCAAGAAAGTTCCCCCCCAATGTCGTTGCCCGCACCGCCCATTCTTTGGCGTTCAGGGCAAAGGGAATCTTGCACAAGGACCGTCTGGTGCAAAGGTTCCGGGCCAATCAGGTCATGGCTGC